>DASUGI010000224.1:0-2463 GCA_036274115.1 Verrucomicrobiia bacterium | reverse complement strand
GCGATCAAAAATGCCATACCGCTGCGTCCCGATTTTGGGTTGCCGGGCGTCACGGAATTGAAGCGCCGCGGCCAGTGGGATTTCCACGCCGCACTCACGTTGGTCACCACTCCCAATGCTCCCAGTGGACGCGGTTACTCGACACGCGAACTCGATCAACTCTGTGCCGCTCAGCGAGGCGTAATCATTCTGGACGAGGCTTACGCGAACTTCGCGAAAGAGAACGCGATGGCGTTGCCGGGGAAACACGCGCACGTGATGGTGGCCCGGACCTTCTCCAAAGCCTATTCACTTTGCTTCCAACGCGTCGGTTACCTTGTGGGTTCTGTCAAGCTGATTGCAGCGCTGCATAAAATGCGGGACAGCTATAATGTGAATGGTCTGGGGCAACTCGCCGCGGAAGCCACCTTGGACCATCTGGAGTTCTATCAGGCAAACTTCCGCAAGATCATCACGACGCGCGAGCGATTAAGTCGGCAACTGACTGCGCTCGGCTTCGTAGTGCTGCCAAGCCAGACCAATTTCATTTTGACGAAACCGCCGCAGTTTCCGGCGGTGGACTGGTTGCAAAAACTGCGCGACCGCAAAATCCTGGTGCGTTGGTTCAGTGCCCCGGAGGTGCGCGACTATCTGCGCATCACCATTGGCACCAACGCGGAGGCAACGGCACTGCTGCGGGCGGTCCAAGCCATCCGGTCGCCACGGAAACGATCGCAGGGGCGCCGCTCCTGATCCAAGTGTCCAGTTTTGGTTCACCCCGATCACTGGAAGTGTTGGCGTTGGGTCTGATTCGGCAAGGCACTTCATTTGCTGATCATGGAGGGTGTACCAGGAATTTTACCGCCTGACCGAAGCGCCGTTCGATATTACGCCGAACCCGCGCTTTCTGTTCTATTCCGCGAAACATCGCGAGGCGTTCAATCACCTGCTTTACGGCATCCGCGAGCGCAAAGGGTTCGTCCAATTGACCGGCGAGGTCGGCGCGGGAAAAACCACCCTCTGTCGCGCCGCGCTCGAACAACTGGACCAGCACTACACCACCGCGCTCATCCTGAATCCGATCATGAGTCCGGATGAGCTCATGCGCGCCATTGGGCTGGAGTACGGCTTGCCGGTCACGGGCTTGGACCGGTTGACGACGCTGGCTGTGATCAATCAATTCCTGTTGCGCCAGGTGGATCGCGGCCGGGACACGGTCCTGATCATTGACGAAGCGCAGGATTTGACCGACGCATTGCTGGAACAGGTCCGTCTGCTTTCGAATCTGGAAACGGACACCCGCAAGCTCCTCCAGATCGTGCTCATGGGCCAACCGGAGTTGCGGGATCGCCTGAACAATCCCAGGTTGCGGCAATTGCGCCAGCGCATCACCGTACGATTTCACCTGCCGCCCTTGTCGCTCGAAGAAATGGCAAAGTACATCACGCATCGCCTCCACGTCTCCGGCGGCAACGGGAAACCCTATTTCACCACGCCCGCGCTGTGGCGGGTGCATCGCTACAGCAGCGGCATTCCCAGGCTGGTGAATGCCCTGTGCGACAAGGCACTGCTGGCCGGCTTTGTCAGTCAAACCGGCCGGATCGGTTTCAACCTCGTCGGCCGCGCCATCCGAGAACTGGAAGGAAACATTTGATATGAGCCTGATCAACGACGCCTTGAAACGCGCCCAACAAACCCAACAGGAGAATCCTCCTCCGACGCCGGAGTTGGTATTCCGCCCCGTGGAACGCAATCACGCTCCGCGGCGCACCACCTTGATCTCGGTCGGCGTGACGCTGGTCATCATCGCCCTGCTCGGATTGACCGGCTTGCTGATCTGGTATCTTCGGCTGCCGCAATCTCCGTTGCCCGTCGCCGCGCGCGAGCTGAATCCATCACCAACACCACAGCCGCCGGATCAAACTCCTCGGACTCCTGCGGCGCCGGCGGTTGTTTCGGTTACAAATTCGATTGGCGTGGTCGAACCTACCGGCCCAACCGGACTGCCGACGGCCCCCCACACAAACAGTGTTCCTCCCGCCACGCCACCCGTGGCACCTGTGCCGCCACCGTTCAAGTTGCAGGGAATCTTTTTCAACCCCAAAACCCCCACCGCGGTAATCAATGGCACGCCGCTGCAACTCGGCGAATGGCTCAAGGACTCTCAGGTCACCGCCATCTCACCGGTGGCTGTGACTTTGGTCAGCGCGACTGCGACCAATGTTTTGAGTTTGTCTCGTTAGTGGTTTCCCGGCACTCTGCGCGGCCATGATTGCCACCTTTCGCGAGAATATGGCGAAGTCGCCGGAAATGGCGCGCTTTCTTCCGTTTGCCATCTGGGTGGCGATCACCGCGTTGGCAATCGGTGGGGGTGACATGAAGTTCTGGTCTTACGGGGCCAAAGTTTGTGTGGGCGTGTGGGTCGTCTGGGAAATGCGCCGCTACATTCCCGAGGTTCGCTGGACGGTTAGCTGGCAGGCAATC
>DASUGI010000223.1:0-11004 GCA_036274115.1 Verrucomicrobiia bacterium | reverse complement strand
AGCCGCGCGACTCAACATCAAAAATGGCGCGCCCTTGACGGCACAACCGTTCACAGGCCCGCCAGATTGCTTCCGGTGTTTGATTGAGGGTGGCGGCAATTTGCTTTGGCGTCGCGTGGAAGGAGTTGCTCAATACTTGATGCACAGGCCCGATCAAATCTTCACCGGCGGCAGTGGTATCGCTCAACAAATCGAAACTGCCCGACTCCGTCCACGATTGACTGCTCCAACCCGACAGCCCAAGCACAAAGGTGAAGTCCGGCATCTTCACCACATAGAAGCTCGGCAGGCCGCGCCCTTTGAGATAGATGTCCACACTCGTGGCAAACGGAAGCAACGGCTCGATTAAGTTAAGCCGCCGCCGTCCCCAGGTGCGGATGACTTTCGGCTCAGTGTAATTGTGTTCAGCGCCGCGCAGCCGGATGATTTCCTCCCACGGTTCCAGCACGATGCGCGCGTCCTCGCCGGGTGTGAATTCGTAACGCAATGCCCGCGGCGACACCTTGGCCTTGGTGTAGCGCAGATAGCGAATCGCCGACAGGAGATCAGCAGGTCGCACCGACAAACGCGTGCCCGGCATGGCCATCGCTCCGGTCACTTGCAAAAAGCCGCGCACCCACGTATCCGGCAACTCGACCTTCTGCTCGAACCGTCCGCCCGAGCCTTTGGTTTTGACCTCAAACCCTTCCGCGCCCACCCGCAGCCAGGTCTCGCGACTCGACCGCAACTCATTCAACGCGCTCCACAGCCACGCCGTGAAATCCACATTCGTCGTGCCGGACACGACTTCGCCGTCAGTCGCGAACATTTCTGGATTGGCAATGACCATCGCATAAACACTTTGGTCCTGACTGAAGGCCTCAAAGAAAATCCGATCCGGGTGCACTGTGATCACCGGATCGAGAATCCATCCCATTAAATCTCCCTGCGTCTCCCAAATGTCATTCGACCAGATGGCTTCGCCCAACGCGCGAAGAGTGAACCGCAACAACGGAACATTCCGTCTGATTCGTCCATGAAAGCGCACCGGCCGCCGCGCGTTGGCGGAAATCCCCAGCAACGCATGATCCCGGCTGGAATCCAGCACGCTCGGACTCGCGTAATCAAAGGCGACAATCATGCGGCACGAAAAGGTAGTGGTTGTCGCGCTGCGACAACCCCGCCCGCACCGCGGGTGGAACGAACATCACAATCCCATTGAACCATCCGAAGGCATTGCACCGCTGCACGCGGCGCTACTCTTCGCAGCGCGACGAGTTCTACCTCCCTGAAAGGCTGGCGCTTCACGCCGCCTTCCTTTCATAAACCACCGGCTGCTCTTTCGCCGCCCGTAATTCCGGCCAACGATGCAGCAGTTGCGCAATCAATCCGAGCAATCGCTCTTTCGGATAGCGCGTGTCCGGCAGATGCAGCGCGTCTCTAGCCCGCTCCAGAATCAATCGTGCCGACTCAATCGTATTGGCCGCATTCGCCACCGCATTGAATGCAAGTGACCGCGTATCCCGCTGCATCGGTCTCAATAGAGTTCCCATCAATAGCGGCAGATGCAACGACGCCTGTTCGCGGGCCCGCGGGTCATTCAATCCCAGCGCCCGATACGCCAGCGCCATCACATGAATCTCCGCGCCTTCAATCAAATCCGCCAGACTCCGCGGATCGGCCAGATACACTGCCGCCGATCGTTCAAACAACAGCCGCGCCAGCCGGTTCTGTTTGATCAGCGGATTGTACTGGTAAATCGAGTATGCGGGCACTTTGCTCAAAACATTTGCCGCCCGCCGGGAGAAAACGGCTTCGTTTGACTTCAACGCCAGGTAGTAGTCCGCGAGCTTGTCCGCTTCGTCCAACATCTTCGGTGAATTACCCCAGCGTTCGTAGCGCGTAATGATGCGGCTGGCCATCGTATCAACCATCTCGTCATCTCCCACCTCGATAAACCGATCCAGCAACCTGGAATAGTTTTCGCCCCAAAGATTCGGCATCACGTGCAGTCGAAACGGCCCGCGAATCAGCTCGGGAAAACGCTCATGAAACTTCAGCGCCAGTCCGGCGTTGAGTTGATGCACGGTGGTGATGCCGAAGCCGGGCCAGTTCCATTCGCGCGACGCGCCCGCCAACGCCATCAGCCGTTCCACAACCTGCTCCTCCGGCAGCGATGTGTTCTCCACCAGCAGAGCGACTTCGCGATTGAACTCCTTTTGTCCGCTGCAAACGCGAATCAAAGCCGCCCACAAATCCCACCAGCCTTTTTCCCGGGCGTAATCCGCCATCTTGCCGTAACTACCACGCGTGAACCAGCCGCCCCAGACCTGGCGCAGATGCCGCATGATGTAGGGAAACACATCGCGCCCGCGCTGCTCGACGATTCGATAAAAACTTTCCGCGAGATTCAGTGCGAATCCTTCGGGATGACGTTTCTCCAGTTCGCGGACAAGTTCGGTCGCGTCACGAATCCGGTCACAAAGCTCCAGACAATCTTTTGCCCATTCTGGCTGCGGGATTTGCCGTCGATATAGCTTCCAACGAAAATCTTCATCCTTCCTCGCATCAGCCAACGCTACCAGTCGACTCCAAAGTTTCCGTTTGTCGCCGCCATACCAATTACTCGGCAGATGCCTCAGGATGAAAAAAGGAGCGGCCTTCGAATCAATCTCATAGAGCGCACAGGCGCTGTCTTCGTTGAATTGAAACCACAGGTCGAACTTGCGCAGCACCAGTTGCCGTTTCCCCGTGGTGTCCGCGCTTCGATATCTCGTCAATAGTTCACGCGTAATCTCCTGCGACCGCTTATCGCGCACCTGCCAGTTATATTTCGCCTCCAGCTTCCATTCGTAAAGTCGCCGGAATAGATCGGCGTCGTCATTCTGGTCCACCTCCGCCAGCCACGGATCGAGAATCTTCGCCTTGTCCCCCTTCCAGTGGATTTGCTCAGACCGAAACTTCGGCAACACCATGTATGTGCTGAACCGCGACAGGATGAATGGCCGAAACAGAATCCGATTCCGCCGATACAACTCTGGCCCGAACAACCAGGTGAACCCGGCAAAGGAAATCTCCACCGCCGCGAGCTTTTCCAACTGCTCACGCAACGCCGTATCCGCCAGCTGCTGTTTCAACAGCGAGCGAAGGGTTTGCTCGAGTTCCTTTGGAGGCATACCGCTGTTGCTGTCGTAAACGATTCGATTCTATGAGACCCAAGTGTTACGCTTGTATATCAACGTCCCCGCCGAGTCGCGATATAGAAATCCTCCATGACTCGCAAGTGGGTCAACTCCTTCGCGCCACTCTTCTTTGGTAAGCTCTGTGAACGAAATGATTCTCTCGCCAATCTTCATGGCAGCCTGACCTTCCTCAAAGAGTTTCAAAAGTGTATATCCGGTGCGCCCCCAATGATCATCATTCAATCGGAAATTGGTTCGATACCGAACACAGTGCCGCAGTATAGCACGCTGAGCCTCCAGCTCATATTTGTTTGCGTGCATTGAATCGCCAATGTGGCGCACTTCTTCCAAGGCCTTGAGCAAAGATTGCGCTGAAGTGAAGAATGTAGGATGAGGTGTTACATCTGAGAGAACAACACACGATATCTCAACCGGATCGTTCGGATCAGGCAGGCGCGGCCCACCAACCTTGCATGGCATACACAGACCGCCCGTTCGATCAGAAGTCGCCTGTAGAATCTGGACACCACATTTCTGACAATTTGTTTTTTGTTCTGTCATAAGCCCGTTTTAATTCGAAAGCCTTAGGCTTTTTCAACGTACCCCTTCTTCACCTTCTCCGCGATTAAGCTCTCCGCTTCGCGCTTTGCCTTCGCTTCATCGGCGAAAGTTTTGGTCTGCGACTGACCGGGCGTGCCGATACGACCAAAGCGCACGGTGAAAGAATCTCCCGCTACGGTGATTTCCCAGAACTTCTTTGATCCGCCGCCAACGAACTCGAAGTAGCGAGCGGGACTTGCCGCCGCGACAGGTTGACTTGCCTTCGGAGGCGGCTGCGTCACAGGTTGCGGTTCTGGAGCAACCACTGGCGCAGCAGGCGTGGCAGTACTTTCAATCTTCGCAAAGACAGGTTCTTCAACGGCCGTTTCTTCCTCTGGTTCGACCTCTTTCTCGATCTCCTGGCCCTGCAGAACTTTCTCCAGCCGCGTCAACACATCGTCCGGGTTGTGATACCAGTCCTTCGCGAGCACCAACGCAAAACGCCAGCCGAAGGCTTTGAGAATCCCGGGCTGCATCAGGTAGCGGTCGAGCAAATTGGGATTTCCGTAGTGACCTTCGGTGTCAACGAGGATGCCGAGTTGATAGAGACTGTCGGCGTTGCCCCGCACGGCGAGATCGCAACGGAACTTGGATTGGCCGACGTTCAGATCAACCGCATAACCGCGCTGACGCAATGCCGCGGACAGACTTTCCACCACCGCGTCGCCCTTGGTCAAGGGCGCGAGCGCCTTGCGGCTGAGCGGATTCAGGTTTTCCAACACACGGCGCGACGTGGCGTCATCGCCCTTCGACACTGCTTCCGCGTAGTGCAGGAAATTCTTCAGGCTGTTCGCGCCATCGTTGTAATCGTTGGTGATGTCGTGATGGCGAATCGAACTCACGATGGCCATGTGATGCTTGGCGCGAGAGAAAATGACATTCAACCTCTTCTCGCCGCCGCGCTGATTGATCGGACCAAAGTTCATCAACATCCGGCCATTGGCATCGTGCCCGTAGCACACGCTCATGATGATAATGTCGCGCTCATCGCCCTGGACGTTCTCCAGATTTTTCACGAACAAACCGCAGAACACATCGTTTTCTTCGCGCACATACTCGGCTTCCAGGAGCGCGGCAAATGCGGCGTCTTCATCCGCGAGACGGCTCAACGCACTCTCAATCTCACTTTGCTGCGCTTCGGAGAACGCGACCAGGCCGATACTCAATTTCGTGTCGCGCTTCAGAATCTCTCGAGCCATTTGCGCGATGTAAGCGGCTTCGTTGGGATTGCGGCGGTCTTCGTAAACGCCGTTTTCCATGAAGTGAAAACTGATGCTGCGCGCCAGCAACGCATCCACGTTCCCGCTGCCTTGTTCGCTGGCCGTGACAATAATTTCCGGCCGGTCGGCAATGACGCGTTGGCGATCCGGAATCGTGTAAAGGTTGCCGCTGTAAAAGGCGGCGTTGGAAAAACTGATGAGCGATTCGTAGCGACTGCGATAATGCCACGCGAGCAACGTGGACGGCAGGTTCTGCGCAGATTGCGTGAGGAAGCTGTCCGAATCCAAATCCACCTCGATGCGCTCGCCTTCTTCCTCGACGATCACGCTCTCCTCCTCCGTGCGGGCACTGGCGAAGAACGTGGTGGGTGGCAATTGCATTTCGTCACCCACAACGATCGTCTGATGCGAGCGATAAATTGCCGGAATCGCTTCCTCCATCGGAATCTGGCTCGCCTCGTCGAAAATGACGACGTCGAACAACTCCGGATCGAGCGGCAACGTATCCGAGACGCTCAGCGGACTCATCAGCCAGATCGGTTTCAAATCCTGGATGACTTGCCCGGTGTCGCCGGCGGCGAGGTCGCGAATGGGTTTGTAGCGCATCGTCTTGCTAAACTCGTGTTCCAGATCGCGACGACCCGCGGCGTAGGATTTCTTGAAGGCTTTCTGCTCCGGATTCAATTGCGCCGCCGGCAAAGACGAAATGTTGACGTGCTCGAGGAACTTTTGTCGCACGGCCATTCGGATGCAACGCGCGTTCAAGCTCAGCCATTCGCGATAACGCTTCTCCAATTGATCCATCTTCCGCAACAACGTGCGGCCTTCGAAGCGATTCAGCGCGCGGTCTTCGCGATACAGTTGATTGAGGCTCTTGTGGCCGACCGCCGCCTCGAACTCATTCAACGGCACGGGCGCATGGCGCAACGCATATGTGAAGTTCTCCGGCAAATCGGCCAGTTCACTCAGGATGGGCGACAACTCCGCCAGCGCGCCGGTCTGCTCGCGTAATTTGCCCAGCACCTCCGCGAGTTCCGAGAATTCGAACTGGTCGTACTCCGCCAACGTTTCAGCGAGCGTCTGATCCAACGCGGTGAACCGGTCGTGAATGCCGGCAAGATTTTCCACCAGCGCACCCGCTTCAGCGGACTCCGCCAATAATTTGAGAAACGCCTTGATGGACGGGTGCGTGAGACTGACGTCGCTCTTCATCTCGGCAACCTGCGCGCGGAACGCATCGACATCCTCGACGCGCCACTCCGCCGCGGCCTTTTGTCGCAACGCGTCCAGCTCCGCTTGTGCCTTGTGACGGGCCGACAAGTCGCCCAACACTTTGCTCCATGCGGGTGCGACGCCGTGCTTTGAAAAATCGTAGCGCGTTTGCAGCGTCTTCTTCAGCCGCCAGAAAGCCGGTTGCAGAAATCGGAAAATGGCTTTCTCAAACGCCTGCGCCTGGGCGAGTGCGTTCTCGGTGTCGTCCGGTGACAACGGATCGCGCCACGCGGCGGTCTTTTCCTGCGCCTTTTGCAACGCCTTGGATTTTTTATCGAGTTCCGCTGCCGTAGCATTAAAGGCCTGTTCCGCCGCACCATGTGTCAGCACGCCAATCATGCTCCGCTCGGCCAACGGGCGCGTGCGCACCGCGAATTCGAGGATGGTCTGAATTTCTTCGAACGTATCCCACAGTTCGCCGGGCAATCCGGACAACTCCAGCGCATTCTCGATGGCGTCCAACAAGTCTTCCGCTTCGTCGAGATGTTTTGCCAATGTCTCCAGCGGTCGATCTGCCTGCAACACACCTTTGCCCAGCCAGCGCAACGGATGCTTCGCAAAGCAACGCTCATCACCGAGATCAGCAAGCGCGCCGTCCAGTCGGCTGATGACATCGCCGTGTTGTTGCCACAGTGGATACTCGGGCAACAGGTCTTCGACCT
Source organism: Verrucomicrobiia bacterium (assembly GCA_036274115.1). Classification (GTDB taxonomy): domain Bacteria; phylum Verrucomicrobiota; class Verrucomicrobiia; order Limisphaerales; family JADLHS01; genus JADLHS01. The sequence continues at coordinate 4,089 of DASUGI010000223.1, read as the reverse complement.
CCGGCGGTAATTCAAAGGTGGAACTCGTCGCGCTGCGACGAGTAGCGCCGCGTTCAGCGGCGCAATCTCCAGACAGAGGCGTCTTCGCTAATTCGTTCCGCCCGCTGGACGCGGGCGGGGTGGTCGCAGCGCGACAACCGCTACCATCACGGCGCAACTCCACCAAGCGGTGCAACAATGACCGCACCGCAACGCCCGTTCGCGCGTGCGATTGGCGCATTGTCTCCGAGAAACGTCGCAGTGCCGCCAAATCCTGCTCCATCGCCTTCAACGTTTTTGCGCGGAGCGATTCGGCGTCGGGATCGAGATCGGCCTGACTCAGGAACTTTTCGTAGGTCTGTTTCAGATTCTGAATGAACGCCTTCTTGTCCGTCTGTGAATCGTGAATCAGACAGCAGAGTTCATCCAACCCCTGTTGGCGCAAGCGATGGAACACGACGTCAATCGCTGCGCGCTTTTCACAGACGAACAGCACGCGTTTGCCGCGGGCAACGTAGTCAGCAATGAGATTGGTGATGGTCTGTGATTTGCCCGTGCCGGGCGGACCTTGGATGATATAACTGGCGCCAGTTCGCGCGCGAGCGATTGCCGAGGCTTGAGTCGCGTCGCAGGAAATCACCAGATGCTGATCGCTCAGGTCCAGTGTGGGAGTTTGCGCTTCCTCCGGCGGCTTCGGCGCCAGCGAGAACACCGTGTCGAACGCACCGCTGGCCATGTCAGTCTCGATGAGCTTCGCGTAATCGCGCACCAGCGTCATCTTGCGATAATTGAAGTTGCCCAGCGTGAGGCTGCACAAATCGAAGTCCCACGAATACGGGTTCTGATTGTCGCCCTCGCGCAACGCGAACATCTGTCGCTCGGTTTCCAACACTTTGCTGGTGTCGGTGGTAGCGCGGGCGTCCTCGCCTGCGAGTTCACGGGGCGTCTCGCCCCGTGTTTCAGACTGTTCGCGCGGCGAGACGCCGCCCGAACTCGCAGCCGAGACGGCCGCGCTACGAAAATGTGGCAAGCGCGGCTGAGGCGGAGCGCCGGCTACATCGCGGAGCGGCAGAGGCGTGGGACGCACCTTTTCCAGAAAAAGCTGTAAGCCCAGCGGCTTGAGATTCTCCCGGTCGTAACTGTAGTCGGGTTTCGCCGTCGCCCCGCGCTTGCGAGCCTGTAATTTCAAGCGCCGTTGATATTGATCGACTCGCTGCCGCGCCTTCTCATGAATGAGTTCGATTTGCGGCCGATCAATCTTGTTCAGCGTCACGCCCGGTTCGCTCGCTTGAATCTGCGTCTTGAGCGATTCGTAAAATGCGTCGAGCGTCGTCTCCTTCAAATCCACGACCTCCGGCAGGCTCAGATTGTAAAGCTCCTTGAGATGATGCCGCAGCGCCGGATTCACCTCAGCTTCACTGGTCGTGGGATCGAGCACGTAATTGTCGCGCACGCCCTTCTTCTTCGTCAGTTCGCACGGCAACAACAGCAGCGGCGAATGGATGCGCTCGTGTTTGTCTTCCTTCAGGTTGTGCCAGCGCAGGAAACAGAGCACGAGGCGCAGTTGCGCAAAGCCATATTCAGCGCGGTCGCGGCGGGCTTCGCTGATGATCTTGTCGAGCACGCCGGGAATGTAGGGTGCGTCTTCGAAGCGCAGATATTTTCCGAGCGACATCGGCGCGCCTTCAGTCACGGTCGCGGCGAGTTCGGGATGCCAGACGAAGAGTTGCTCCCGCTTGATGTTGCGATAGTCGAGCAGGATGGGGACGGACGCAACGGTCAGGTTCAGCGTTTGGAGCGTCGGCTTGAAATAGATCAGCCGATTCCGGCGCGAGATTTCAAAGAGGCGGTCGCGCAGGTGCGATTGAATCAGCCGTCGTTTGCCGGTGACGGGCGACTCCTGAAATTCCTTCCGGGTGAAAATGTTCGTGTCGAAATCCACCGACTGGTCGCGGTAGTTCTCCAGCCGCGAAATCATCTGACCGAGATCCTGGGCGCGCTTATGACGGTTCAGTTCCGTCATCTGCACGATGGTGGAGGCCAGGACCGGATTCAGGCGGGAGTTGATCGCGAAAAGATTTGTGCGATTTACCGTGAACAGCTCCAACTCGCTGGCATCGGTAAAGTCCAGTCCGAGCGCCACGCTGGCGAGCAACTGACCGAGCGCGAAGATGTCAGTGAGTTCGTCGTGATGGCCAACCGCGTGCTCCCAACTGCGGTATCCGGGCAGATATACCGGTTTCGTAATGCTCGCCTCCGCATCACCCACTCGTTGGTCAGATACCGCCAATGTAGATTGATCCACATCTGCAACGCGCCGGGATTCAGCGACCACTTCGACCGCACTGCTCACGGCAGCTTGCAGGCTTTCGACTTTCGCGGTGTTTTTCTCCGGTGGATTTACCTTGGCCGGTGCAAACATCAAATGGCCGGCGTCCGTGACGTTCAAATCTGCGATGCCATCCAACGGTGCGACCAAACCGGCTTCATGCGCAGCCATCACCTGTTTCATCAACGGCAACAGCGCCCCGAGCACATCGTCCGTCTCAAAGCCACCCCGCGAAACGCCGGCTTCGAGAAAGTTGAGGAATGAATTGTCGCCAGGCGTGGTCATGAAGTCATGAAGCAGCCCCAGCCCCGGAGGGGCGATAGCCAATAGCCCACGGCGTCAGCCGTGGGTTTCCCAGCCAGAGTTGGCGAGCCCCGAAAGGGGCGCCAGAAAACCCGTTTGTCTTCCGCCCTTCCGGGGCTTGGATTTTCTGCGGCGACAACAGTGAAATTACGGGGCGCGGCTGTGTCTGAAAGACCAGCCGCAGCAGGCAGTTCATCGCAGTGCCATGGAATGAATCCGGGCTGCTGCTTTTACCCAAGTTGCTGCGGCTGGGCTTCGCCACAGCCGCGCTCCGGATGAATGGTCCATCGGTCATCCGGCCACCTCCGCTTTCGCCAGCAGCTCGGCCGCTTGCTCCTTGAGCTTGCGCACGTCGCGCACCTTCAACTTCAACTCCTTGGCCGCGAGCTTTTCGAACTGCGCATCGAACTCCAACTGCCGGCTCACTTCCAACGCTGCGGCCAGCGGCAATTCGTCCAGTTCCGGATCGGCGGTCACAAAATCCAACACCACATAACAGAGATACTCGCGCAGTTTCGCATCGCTCGATTTGAAAATGTCCAACCCAGCCAGGTCCTTCGTTGTCGCTGGCTGAAAATCATCAAAGAACAGTTTTGCATGCCCCAGCACGGCTGGAGTTTGAAACCATTTCGGCTGGAGGAACTGTTCCAACAATCGCCGCGTGCTCTTCAGCATCCGCGTCTGGCCAATCAAATCCAGGCGATCGAAAGCCTCCGCACCCTCAATCATTTTGCTGATGTGGGAAGGCGCGTCGCCCGGTTGGGTTTGCCAGAGAGAAAGCGCACGCGCCCGAATGAAGGCTTCGGGATGCGACAAACCCTCCGTGGCAACATTGCCGTTGGCGAAGATTTCCTCAGCCTGCTTGAGATAAGCCGCCGCACTCACCTGGGTGAGACCGGTTTCAATTTTTACCAGGCTCGCCACGACCGGGCTGATATCGCCCGTCACCATAAATGAACCCCGATCGCAAAAGATTTCGGTGTAGAGCTGAAAGTGCCGCGCCGTATGTTCATGGCATTCAGCGGCACGCGGGTCGCAGGCGACGGCCTGAATCAATCGATCTGCAATGTGCAGTTCACCCTGTTCCCATTGCCAGAGATGATAGTGGGCCAGTTCATGCCCGAGGACGGACTTGATTTCCTCCGCATTGAGCAAACTCAGCACCGGGCCGGAAAGAACGACGTGCCCTTCACCCGGAATGAAATACAAAGCGGCGTTGGGCTGCGGACTGTTCTGCGCCTGATAAACCGTAACGGGAATGTCCAAGTGCAGACGCGTCTTCGCCTCTTCAACACTTTTGTAGAGGTCCGCATGACTCTCCGCGTCGAGCCGATAAGTGGACTTCAGCAGGCTCAGGCGGAGGTTCTCGGTGTAATCCGACAGCGCCCGCGCCGACGCGAACCAATTCCACAAATCCCGTTCCTGCGACTTGAGGTAGTCCCTCAACTCGACGTGATACGGCAGCGGTTCGAGTCTTT
>DASUGI010000222.1:0-16820 GCA_036274115.1 Verrucomicrobiia bacterium | reverse complement strand
CGGGCCGTCGCCCCCAAACCCCGCATCAACAGCGAGCCATTACCTTGATTATCCAGATACAGGGTCGCGGGCCGGTTGGCCACGAACTCCGGCGTGAACGTGATCATATTGGTGATGGTGATGCTTTCGCGCTTGGAGGTGCCGGTGATGGTAAAGGGATAACAATCCAGCGGCATGGGGGTGGAGCAAGTGACCGTCATTGTGGCGGTCTGGGCGCTGAGTTGGTTGCCCACAAAGCGCAGCACGCTCGGGGAGAAAGTTACAGTCACCCCGGGCGGCAGGTTGCCCGCGGTAAGAGCCACCTCCAGCAGCCCGGCGCCGCCGCGGCCTACGGTGCTGACACTGTAGAGCACGGTGGTGTTGGGGTTGGTGGTGGTGGGCCACACGGGCAGAGCCGAAAGCGAGATCAGTTCCGACATGGCGAAACTGGAGCTGGTGGTCAAAGCCATGAGCAATCCGGCGAAAATTGTCATTACTCGATTCTTCATACTTTTCACTTTGTTGTTAACCGTCCTCCTTTTGTGGCAACACGATTCCACAGGCGTGAAAAACGGAAATTGGGCCGACTCCGGAGCGTGCCACCGGGAGTGCCCGGACTGTTCACCCGGGGACTCTCCGGGCAAGAAAGTGTGTAGAGTCACGGAGGGGTTCATCATTCATGAGCGTCTTGCTGCAACGGGCCTTGGAACTTTTACGTCGCACTGCCCGGTGCAATGCCGGGCTTTCATGTTGTGCTATTCCCAGTGGCGGCGTCTGTTCGCGGTGCTAGCTTGGTTCAAACCCGAGTTAACTTATGAAAGAATTTAAAACTCAAGCTGGCATCCTGTTTCTGATGGGCTTTGCGGCTTCGACCATTTCAGGCGGCGCACCAATGGTGCTGCTGATCCTGATGGCAATCGTGGCGATAGTCGCTGTTGCCGTGATGCATTTTGAACCCGAGATCAAATTGCCGGCGCTTACCCTGAGAAGTCCCTGGAAGCACCAGGAAGAAGCAACCCCTCAAAGTGCGCTTGTTCTCGGTCTCGGACATCAAGTGAAGCGGTGAACCGTGTCTGGTGCGCTGAGTCATCGTTACCCAGGTTCGGTGTCATCAGTGTATCGCCGGTGTCGATGACAGGTTCGCCGTCGAGGGAGGGCGGAGCCGGAAGTCTGCTCCGGAGCCATCCTCGCCGTCTCCAAATACTTGCACGCGGAACAGTACGGGAACTGGTCGGGCAACTTTCATCGCAAAGTTCCTTTGATGGCTTTGAAAAGGGAGCTAAAACTGCACGTGAAATCCGGATCGGAAACGGCGATAAAATTCCGGGTCAACACAATTAAGAAAGGTTGTTCTATGAAAGATCAAACGAGGAAGTTTCTGGGGCTGGCTATTGTGCTTGCGGCTTCAGTCAATATCACCCGCGCGGACATCACCCTCTTCCAGGAAAGCTTTGAAGGCACGAATTTGGTCCAGTGGATCGGCAAAAGCGGATCACCGCATCAGGGCCAGCTTGTCGCTGACCCACTTAATCCCGCAAATCACGTACTGAGCTTTAGCGGGGTCAACGTTTCTGGCGATATGTTTACGCCAGCGCCGGTGAATTTCAGCAGGCCGCGGCAGTATGTGCTCAGCTTCGATTTCCTCGGCAGCTTTAATCCGGGGATTGAGAACGGTGGGTTCATTGGCGTTTCGGCCGCACCTGTTGGTGATGATTCCATCCAGTCGTGGATTGGTGGCACTTTCCCGGGCGCGTTGACCGCGCCTCCATCCGTTGCGACGACGCTGGTCGCAGATGGCCAATGGCATCACTACGAGATTGATATCACGGCAGCACTGGACGAGTTGGACCTGGCTCAGGCGTATTTGATGCTGGAGGACTGGTCCCAATTTGGCAGTGTTCCGGGCGATGCGTTCTTCGACAACATCAAGGTGGTTGGCGTGTACGATATCAGTCCGATCCTGGCTCAGGTGCCGTGCGAAGGTCCGTCGCCAGGCAAGAAATGGAAGAACCACGGACAATACGTTTCAACCGTGAGCAAAGTGGTGGATACCTATCTTGCGGCGGACATCATTGCCGAAGCGGAAGCTCAGCAGATCATGGATCTGGCTGGCAGCTCTAATTGCGGTAAGAAGAAGTGATCTGGCCGTGGGGCACTCCGGGGTTGGCATGTATAGCATGCCAACCCCCAAACCTCCAGTCGCGAGGATTCCCCGCTGGCTTGACACCAAGCCGTGGCTCGTTTTTCCTCGGACCATGACCTCCAAGGTTCCGACTTTGTGCATCGCTCTCAGCCTCCTGGTTATGCCCATCGCCTCAAGCTTCGCTCAGCCGGAAAAACCGCCAGTTGGAGCAGCAGTTCAAGCCGAATTGCAACGGCTGGAAAAGGTCTGGAATGATGCCCACTTGGGCGGTGACGCCCTGGCTCTGGACGGGCTTTGGGCCGATGAATTGGTCGTGACCGTGCCGAAGATGCCGGTGTTTAACAAAACCCAGTCCTTGGCCATATGGAAGACGGGCAGGATGAAGTTCGCGCGGTATGAAACTTCCGATGTGGCTTATCGCATCTTTGGGGACACGGCGGTGGTAACCGGGGCACTTGTCCGCGAGCGTAAGTTCAACGAGAAGGCAATTCACGAAGACTGGCGTTTCACGAAGGTGTATGTGCTCAAGGAGGGAAAATGGCGGGTGGTAGCCTGGCACGCCTCCGAAGCGGCACAAAAGTAATCCCCCCGTGGCCAATCTCAGCCAACAGCGGATTCTTGTTCTTTCGCTTCCAGGCAACCAGCATGGCCCCCGAAAACGCCTGATTCGAATTGCCGGTCCTGCCGGTCCAAAGGTAGGGGTTTCATCATCACAGCGCGATGCGCGATCTCGTAGTGATGACTGCAAAGTGCTATGAGGATGTCGTTACGATTATCCAATCGAAACCCGGCTCGAGGTGTTCGGCCGGAAACTCAAGCAACTGAACCTCCGTCGCACGGCCCGTGCATCCCCAGCATTCGCATCGGGACTGCGCTTTCAGAATGGCCTCGTCACGTACCGGCTTCCAGAGCGGAGAACGGAAAAACTTTTCGCATTTTTCAAACCAATCGGCGGTTTTCCGCGGACTGCCCGCAGCCCGATCGCATAGTTCTATCAAGCGCTTGGTTTTGGACTTCGACCGGATCACCGCAGCTGCTTTCCTGAGCGTAAGGGCCCGCCAATTGCGGCGGGCCGAACGCAACTAGAATGTGTGTCGTGCCGCACAAATCAGAATACCACCCATGCGGCTTGACGGTGACCAGAGGATGCCCAGAAGGGAGCCCCGTTCTCACTCGGGAGCTGACGACGATAAATGACCAGCCGCAATCTGAGGGGTTTGTCATGCCACTCCGCGTTTCACCTAGCGCAGAATCGCAAAAGCCACGATACCCACCGCTGCCATGATGGCCTACATTCTGCGGTTTGTATGCCCGCAAAGAAGGTTTTCAAACTCGGGGACGTCGTCGTTTGCCGGTGCCCGCCCGGCACGGCAGAGCTTCCGATGGGCTTGCCAAACAATGCGCGTGCGAAAGTGATTGCCACTTATATTGGGGCAACCTACGTGTTATACGAGGGCAACAATTACGTGGTACCCAATGCGTGTGTGCACAGTGGTTCGGACGACAGCGGGATGCTGGAGTTACCCGCAACCCCGCCAGATGCGCCGCCGCCCGCCTCACCAGCACCTTGAAGCGGCTTCAGCTTCAATTATGCGGCCCATCAAAAAGGGACTTTGTTTATATCTTACTGCCCACAGGAAACCGTCGCTGAAGCGGGTTGGCGGTAATGCCTGCAGACCTTGGGGACATGTCTTTGTTTTGGGAAACAAATGTTGAAGCACGAGCCGGGATGCGACGTCCATTATGATCATCAAATCACTTGGGAAACTTCCAATGAAAAGCATAATCCTCGCAATCACACTGGCTACTTCGTTGACGACTCCTGCTTTTGCCGACCAAACCGGTTTCGTTGCGCTGTTCAACGGCACAAACACGGCCGGCTGGCATTTACGCAAGGCAGACGGTCACAACACCTGGACGGTTGGAAACGGAATATTGAAAAACACCGTCGCCAAGGGTGAACACGGCACGGACCTAGTCACCGACCAGAAGTTCCAAAACTTCACGGTGAAATACGAGTTCATGGTGCCGGATAATTCCAATAGCGGCTTCTACCTCCGGGGCCGGCACGAGATTCAGATCCTGGGCGACTTCACGAAAGGCAAGACCGCGTTGGGCGGCAACGGTGCGCTCTACAATTTCAAAGTGCCGGACCAGTTTGTTTCCAAACCCGGCGGAGAATGGCAAACCGCCGAGGCAACCATCATCGGCAACAAAATCACGCTGATCCTCAACGGCGTGAAGGTTCATGATAATGTCGAGTGCAGCAAGCCAACCGGCGGCGAACTCGACAACAAAGTAAACGAGCCCGGGCCGATTCTTTTGCAGGGTGATCATGGCACCGTCTGGTTTCGCAACATTCAGATCAAGGAATTGAAATAACATTGGAGCACTGCAGATGAACACAAATGGACGCAGATCGGGAATCTCGCGCCGACAGTTTATGGGCAGCGCGGCACTTGCCTCAACGGCGTTTATGGTCTTGCCCAGCCGGGTCCTGGGTCGCGGCGGGTTCAAATCGCCGAATGAAAAGCTAAATATCGCTGGCATCGGGGTGGGCGGGCAGGGCGGGCACGACCTGAGTCAAATGACCAGTGAGAATATTGTCGCGCTCTGCGATGTGGATGCGGGGCACGCCGGCGGTATTTTTCGTCGCTACGAGGGCGCGAAGGTGTATCAGGATTACCGCAAAATGCTGGAGCAACAGAAGGACATTGATGCGGTCGTCATCGCCACGCCGGATCATCAGCACGCCATCATTGCGATGGCGGCGATGCGGTTGGGCAAGCATGTGTATTGCGAAAAGCCGCTGACGCATACCGTATGGGAGGCCCGACAACTGACGAAGGCGGCGCGTGAGTTCAAAGTCGCAACGCAAATGGGAAATCAGGGTCAGGCCTCGGAAGAGACGCGCCGTTTGAGTGAATTCATCATGGCCGATGCCATCGGGCCGGTGCGTGAGGTGCATGTCTGGACCGATCGCCCGTCCAATGGCCTGTTCAACGAGTACTGGCCGCAAGGCGTGGAGCGCCCGAAAGAGACTCCCGCGGTTCCCAAAACGCTGAATTGGGATTTGTGGCTCGGGCCTGCGCCCGAGCGACCGTTCCACCCCGTTTATCTTCCATTCCGCTGGCGTGGTTGGTGGGATTTTGGAACGGGTGCGCTCGGCGACATCGGCTGTCATTCATTCGATCCCGTGTTCCGGGCGTTGAAGTTGGGCCATCCGCTCAGCGTGGAAGCCAGTTCCACGCGGGTGAACAAGGAAACATATCCGCTCGCTTCGATGGTGACCTATCAATTTCCGGCGCGTGGCGATATGCCGCCGGTGAAACTCGTGTGGTACGACGGGGGATTGCGTCCGCCACGTCCGGAGGAACTTGAATCGGGTGAAGGCATGGGCGCGAATGGACATCTGTTCATTGGCGACCAAGGGAAACTTCTGAATCAACGCGGGTATCGATTACTGCCAGCGAAGCGCGCACAGGAATTTGGCGACCCACCGACGAAGCTGGCTCGTTCGCCGGGGCATTACAAGGAATGGATCGCGGCGTGCAAAGGCGGGCCGGCGGGTGGTTCGAACTTTGACTGGGCCGGGCCGCTGACTGAGGTGGTGTTACTGGGCAATGTGGCGTTGCGTTTGCAGATGCGCGAGGAACTCACCACGAAGAGGTTGCTTTGGGATGGCGAAAACCTGCGCTTTACCAATTCCGAGGCCGCCAACCAGTTTCTCAAAACAGAGTACCGGCAAGGTTGGACTCTGTAGAGCTGGAGCCGATTCCAGGCTTAGTTGGCCCGGGCTGCAGCTGCCGTCGCGTTGAGACGATTGCGCAAGACGAATGTGAGTGCCGTCAGCGTGATCTGAGTGGGCACAACCGGCTTGGTAATGAAGCCGACACCGCCAGAAACCATGGCTTGGGACAATGACTGATCATCGTTCTTGCCGGTGACGAACACCGCCGGGGTCTGACGATTGCGGGGCGTTTCGTGAAGCTTCACGCAACTGGTAAAGCCGTCCATACCCGGCATTAGTACATCCAGGAAGATTAGATCGAAGGCCTTTTTCTCAGCGAGTTCCAGCGCGATTTCACCGCTATCGGCCTGCTCGGGTCGGCCAAACGCCATCTGAATTGCGATTGAAAGGGCCCGCCGCGCCACCGGGTCATCGTCCACTACCAAAATGCTGACGGGTTGGCTGATAAGGTCCAGGTCTGTGCCGGTCCGCGTCGCAAGTTCTTCAATCAAGTCCAGCGCCAGGGAGGCCGCATTGAGCATTGCCGGACCACAGAGTTGGTTTTGTTCCAGTAGTTTCTTGAGCATCCGCTCGAGCGTGGTGCACATCTTGGCCACCATGCGGCGTTCCACGCGGTTGGCTTCGGCACTCAACAGTCCCAGGCCCATGAGCAGGCGAGTGAGGAATTTTTGTTGATCGAACAACTCGTCGGTTTCACGCGCAAACCGCAATTGAGCGCGCAGCGCGGCAACGTAGGCCGGTGAGTGCGTCGCAAAAGCCTGCGGCGTATTGTCGCCCGCTGCCTTGATCAGGGCGGACGAAATGAATTCATCGGACTGGGTCGACACAGTCAATTGAAGCAGGTCATCTTGCGCATCTTCCTCGTCTTGCTCCGTCGAATCGGGCGCCGGCACTTGGGGTTCCGATCCGGCGGGGTTGGCAGGGGCGACTGATTCAGTCGGCACGGCAGCAGCAACTTGCTTGACCGGCTCCGAGATTGCGACCGCTTGCACGGTTTCGGGCTTGCTGGGTTCGGCTTCTGCCGCGGTCTTGTCGAGGCGCGCGCGCAGGACCAGCGTGAGGGCCTTGACGGTGATCTCAAAGGTGAGAAACGGTTTGGCAATGTGCGACTCGCCGCCGCTGAGCCGCGACATGATGCGGGATTTGTAGTCGTTCAGACCCGTTACGAATACGACTGGTGTGTTTTGGTGATTCTCGGTTTGATGAATTTGTTTGCAAAGCTGATAGCCATCCATGCTGGGCATGTTTACGTCCAGAAAGATCACGTCGTATTTTTGTTTGGCGATCATTTCCAGGGCCGTTTCACCGTTCGGGGCAAGATCCGGTTTGTCGAACGCCTGTCGCAGCGCGAAAGAAACCGCGAGGCGGCTGACGGCGTCGTCATCCACCGCCAGCAACCGGACGGGGTGCTCGCTCGCCAGATTGGGATTGACGCCGCGCACGCAGAGGTCGCCGAGGAGATTCAAAGCATCCGTAAGCGTCTTGATGACGGATTCGGTCACGTCCGCATCGGAGTTGCTCCGGGAAAGCTGCTTCAAGAGTCCGTTTAGAGCACAGGACAAGAGCCAGGCGGGGCGCAGTTCCGGCGGTTGCAAGGCGGTCTTCAAAGCGCTCGCCTCCCGCATAAGTTCGAGCAGGGGTTTTTGCCGAGCGGCGTTATCGGGAGCCTCGGCAAACGTCAGGCAGATGGCGCGAAGTCTGGCGAGTTGCTCGGACAAGGAAGCAAAGAGTTCCTTGACCGGCGCGGGCGCTGGGACGGGCGCCGCCTCTTCCGGCTCCTTGCTCGCAGTCTTGGGGACATTCGTTTTCAAGCCATCTCGCAACTCGTGAAAGAAGGCTGCCACGGAGGCGTCCTCCAGCACGACTGATTTGGCGAATTCTTCACTGCGATCGTTGGTGGGGAACAGCGCATTAAACCGGCGCTTTAGCTGATGAACTACCAAGGCGAAGACTAACAATGCACCAGATGGCAGCGCCAATGCGGAGACAACGTACGCCTCATTATCGCGGGTTGGAAGGGTAATGCGTCGTCCTTGCGGCAATGCCTCGGCCTTGGTCGCAACCGCGCGCTTAAGGTCAGCGATGCCCGGCGGCTCGGGCTTCTCCTCCCCGGAGGAAAGGGAGTCAATGGGTGTGCTCGCTTCCAGGGCGAGATGTTGCTGCACCACAGTGTTGTAAGACTCGGCTGCAGGGCTGGTCTGAGGCAACATTCCAAGAAGGCAGGCCGCCAGCACGCCTAAGGAGCGAATCCGACGCACAATGTCCGGTCGGAGAGCAGTCGCTCTCACCGGCATCACGGTGAGCCGGTTAGAGTTCAAGCCCGCTGTTTCAGGGGAATGCACACTTGCGTTCATTAAATCCATACTTTTTGTTTCCAGCCAATCACGGTCTGCCAGTACGAATTTGCCCTTGCTGGTTTTTGTCCGAACGGCCCGTTATCAGCACATTCCTGACCATCAGCGTCAAAGTCCCGTGTTTCAGCCGTGTTTCAACCGCCACCTGGGCTACGGAACGCCTTGCTTCAGGAGCGCCGGGTGTGTGGCATGGAGGAAGCTGAATCCAGTGGCCGTTTTATGTTTCTGGTTTGTTCTGCAAAACACTGGTGACACGACTGGTAATCGCCCCGGCGTGACAACGGACGGTTTTGGAGAACTGTAAATGAATTGGACGCGCAATTGCCGAAAGCATACAGCCGTTCGACCAAAGGAACTTGAATTTGCAGTCAAACTAAGGCCAATCGGAAATTGAATGACCAAACATGAAGGCTAGCTCCACCCAATTTTCTAAACGCTCGAAGGCCGCTGCCGGCTTCACCTTGATTGAGGTGCTTACCGCGATCGGGATTATTGGGATCGTAAGCGTCTCCCTTTATGCCGGATTGGCGACGAGCTTCAACTCGGTCCATAACAGCCGGCTGGAACTGCGCGCCACGCATATTCTCACCGAGAAGCTCGAGGCACTGCGGTTGTTCAACTGGGAACAGGTCAACACGTCGGGCTTTATTCCGCGGACGTTTACGGAACGGTACGATCCCACGGATAGTCGAAGCGCCGTTTATCAGGGACAGATTACTCTCACCAACGCCGCGGTTCCGAGCGCCTACGCAGACACGATGCGTTCCGTCGTTGCCGAGATCACGTGGGATACCGCTCAGGGCAAGCGCCAGAAACGGATGGAAACTCTGATTTCGCAGTATGGAATTCAAAACTACCTCTACTAAGCCATCCCGGCGTGCCGCGTTTACGTTGGTCGAACTATTGGTTTCGGTCGGCATCGCGTCGTTGCTCATGGTCGTCGTCCTTTCCCTGAGCCTTTATACAACGCGCAGCATTGCTTCGCTGACCGACTCTGTCGACCTGGGCGCCAGAAGCCGGCACGCGATTGACCGCATGAGTCAGAAGCTGCGTCAGGCCTCGGCGATTAACAGCTTTTCTCCGTCGGCGGTATCGGTCGTCTTCAAAGGCAAAACCCTCAGCTACACGTACGATGCTGCGGAGAAGAAGTTGATCGAAAACGAGCAGGGCGCACAGACCACGTTGTTGGAGAATTGCGACCGGCTCACCTTCACGCTGTATAAGCGGGTTCCGATAACCAATTCGTTCACCCAATTCCCCGCGAACACGACTATCAGCGAAGGCAAAGTGATTCAGGTGAGTTGGGATACCAGTCGCACTCTCGTGAGCCGGCGGTCGGGCTCGGCCGAAATGGCTTCGGCAAGAATCGTCCTCCGCGCCCAGTAAGGTCAGTTATGAAACTAAATCGTTCTTCAAAATTTGTTGGCAATCAGGGCAGCGTACTGCTCGTTGCGGTGGGCACTGTGGTTGTGCTCGGCATCATTCTGGCCGCCATTCTCGCGCTCATTACCCAGGAGCGCCGCGTCCTGGCGCGCACGTCGTCCTGGAACAGCGCGCTGCCGGCAGCCGAAGCGGGCATTGAAGAGGCCATGTCTCACCTGCGGCAAGTGCAGGATGGTCCGCGCGGCGTTAATGAATGGCAACAGAGCGGATCGAGCTTTGTGAAAACGAGGTATCTCTCGGCTGCTGGTGATAGCCGGTATACCGTGGGAATTGACTCCTCGACCCCGCCCGTCATTCTCTCGGTCGGAGAAGTTTTTTGCCCCAACGCCAATACGTGGATTCAGCGCCGGGTCGAGGTCACAACCACCAACCGTGGGCTGTTTCACAAAGCCATGGTGGCCAAACGGCGTATTGCAATGAGCGGCTCGTTGTTGGTTGATAGCTTTGATTCCTCGAACGACGCGCTGAGCACGAACGGCCAGTACGATCCTGCGAAGCGCAGTGATCAAGCTGGCGTGGCTTCAAACTCTTCGGAGCCGGGCGCGATCACCCTGCAGGGTGGCGTTCAGGTTTACGGTACGGTTGCCACGGGGCCTACCGGAACAGTATCGATCGCCAATAATTCCACCATTGGCAGTGAAACCTGGGTGGACGGCGGAAGCAAAGGGATTCAGCCCGGTGTTTACGCGGCGGACATGAATCTGAGCTTCGAATCCGCGACCATTCCTTACCAAGGAGGGACCACGCCAGCAGCGGGCTCTGTGAATGGTACGAATTACACGTATGTCCTTACGGATGGAGACTACTATTTATCCACCCTGCAGCTGAAGAGCGGCGAGACTCTGTATGTTTCCGGTAAAGCGCGTTTGGTGGTGGATAAAGACATCAGCGGCGCTGACGAACGCGCCATTCAGATTGCGACCAACGCCACGCTGGAGCTCTATCTGAAACGCGGCGCGGTTAGCCTGACGGGCAAGGGCGTTTTCAATAAGGGTGGCAAGGCGGCCGATCTTAGCCTGACCTGCCTGGATGCCGTGACGGAAATCAGCATCTCCGGCAACGGCGGGTTTCTCGGCACGATTTACGCCCCCAATACGACACTCAAGTTGTCCGGGGGCGGCACCGACATTCTGGACTTCGTGGGCGCTGTCATTGTTGGCGAAGTCAACGCTCGCGGGAATTACAAGTTTCATTACGACGAAGCGCTCGCGAAAAAACAGCCCACTTATTTCTACATCACTTCCTGGCAGGAGATCTGACCCATCCGTCGCAAGCTGGAATTGATTTCGCAGCAACATTAGTTCATTCTGCCCCGCACGGACCGACGGTTTAACCAGCCGTCGGTTTGAATTTTCCAGCGATGACGCGGCGGACAGATAGAAATAGTTTCCAAACCAGTCGGCGAACGAAGTTCAACACGCCCACAGCCATGCGAGAGGCGCGCTGAAATGTTCTTCAACTGGCGAATGTTTGGGCGGGCCCTGAGACTCGCACTTTTGGAACAGCCATTCAGCCTTCGGCGCTGGGCGTATGTGATTTTCTTCAGCGGCTTGTTTCTGTTGTTCCTCGGCTTTGTCTTGCTCGGCCGGGCGCTGGACCATCTCTTCTTTCCCGATTTCAAAAAGCAGCCCGTCAAGCAACCGGTGTTCATCATTGCCCCGCCGCGCAGCGGCACGACGCTGGTGCAGAATCTCTTCAGCCTGGACGACGACCGCTTCGTGCATCTCAAGATGTATCAAACGATCTTCCCCTCCGTTTGCTTTCAACGCCTGTTTGACGCTTTGATCGAACTGGACGGTCTGTTCGGCCATCCGGTGGAACACCTGCTCGGTTGGTGCGAGAGAAAATGGTTTGGCGGCTGGGACACTATGCACAAGATGCGCCTCAATCAACCGGAGGAGGACGACGCCTTGTTCCTTTACGCGTTCGAGTCCGAAGCGATCTATCTGCTGTTTCCCTACGTCAACGAACTTTGGGAAGCCGGCTTTCCCGACGCACTGCCGCGCGAGCAGCGGCATCGCTTGATGGATTACTACCGCAGCTGTCTCCAGCGCCACCTCTTCGCCAACGGTCCGACGCGAACGCTGTTGTCCAAAGCCACGCAATCCTCCGGCACCGTCGAGTCGCTGATGGAGGCGTTTCCCGACGCACGCTTCATCACCATCATCCGTCATCCCTACAAGTCCGTGGCCTCGCACGTCAGTCTCTTTGTACCCGTATGGAAAGCGCATTCGCCGGACATCGCCAAGGACGGTCCGGTTTCGAAGGCTTACGGACAACTGGCCGTGGAGTGGTATAAACACCTGTTCCGTTTCCGCACGAAGATTGACCCGGCGCGCTATCACTGCATTGATTATCGGGAACTGGTGCGTGATCCCGGAGACGCGATTGAGCGGGCCTACAAGCATTTCGGTTGGCCGGTCAGCGCCCGGATGCGCACGCGCCTGAACGAAGCCACGCGGCGGCAGGGTGAATTCAAAAGCCAGCACGAATACACGCTCGAAGAATTCGGCCTCTCGAAAGAATGGATTCAAGCGGAGTTGGGTGAGGTGCTTGACTACTACAAGTTGGAACGGTGATCGCATCTGGCCGAATGCAATAAGTCGAGGGAACGCCTTTGTTGCGTAGGAACAACCGAGAATAGCCCGGCATTTCAATGCCGGGTTGGAGGCGGTCAAGGCAACAAGTCCCGAAGAGACGGCTGAGGGGCGCTTCGCGTCTCTTCGGGACTCGCTCGTGTTGGGTGTGTCCCGACGTTAAAACGCGTTAAAACGCCGGGCTATTGTCGCGCTGTCCCTTCTTGGGGACAAACTGCCGGCGCCCCGGTGTCTTCACAGAACGTATGCACCTTGAATTTGCTTTGCGCTCGGGACGAACTGACCTAACCTAAGCTCGCATGTCAACCGTGCTCGACACCGAAGAACCAGCGAAACCAGCCACGACCGCCAGGCCCGGTCTTGATATTCGCGCGCTCATCGAGGAACACGCCGGCCGCAATTACGAATTGCAATCCGCGCACATCAACCCGGCGAATGTGCGCACGCTCAAGACCATTGGCTTCGACCGCTGCTACGTTCGCGCAGAAGGCCCTTATCTCTGGGACACGGAAGGCACGAAGTATCTCGACCTGCTTTCGGGCTATGGCGTGTTTGGCCTGGGCCGCAATCATCCGGAAGTCATTCGCGTGCTCAAGGACTTCATGGATTTGAATTACCCGAGCCTGGTCAAGATGGAAGCGCCACTGTTGTCCGGCTTGCTGGCCGAACAACTCAAGAAGCGCATGCCGAACCAGCTCGACATGGTGTTCTTCACCAACTCCGGCGCGGAAGGCGTCGAGACCGCGATCAAGTACGCGCGTTGCGCCACGGGAAGGCCCGCGATCATTCATTGCTCAAAGGCGTTTCACGGACTCACCTACGGATCGCTCTCGCTCAATGGCGATGAGAGTTTTCGCGAAGGTTTTGCGCCGTTCCTCACTGACTGCCGGAAGATCGCGTTCAATGATCTCGAAGCGCTCGAACAGGAGTTGAGGAAGAAAGATGTCGCCGCGTTTGTAGTCGAGCCGGTTCAGGGCAAGGGCGTGAATATTCCTTCACCTGGCTACCTGCGTGAGGCCGCGGCGCTATGCCGTAAGTACGGTGCACTGTTTATCGATGATGAAGTGCAGGCTGGAATGGGTCGCACGGGCCGTTTCCTGGCCATCGAACACGACGGTGATGTTGATCCGGATATTGTGGTGCTGGCCAAGACTCTTTCTGGCGGATTCGTTCCGGTGGGCGCGGTGCTCTGCAAGAAGTGGATTCACGAGAAAGTCTTTTCGAGCATGAACCGCTCGGTGGTGCACAGCTCCACGTTTAGCCAGGGCAGCTTTGCCATGGCGGCTGGCCTCGCCGCACTGGATGTGTTGGACCGCGAGAACCTCATTCAACGCGCCGAGAAGATGGGCAATCTCATTGGCGAGGGCGTCAAGGCGATGATGCCGCGTTTCGAGTTCCTCAAAGAAATCCGCTGGCGCGGGTTGATGATGGGCATCGAGTTCGGTTCGCCCAAATCGCTCACCTTGAAAGCCGCGTGGTCTGTGATGCACACGATGGACAAGAGCCTGTTCCCGCAGGCGGCAATCATCCCGTTGTTGGATAAGCATCACATCATTACGCAGGTCGCCGGACATCACATTGACGTCATCAAGCTCCTGCCGCCACTGGTCATCAGTGAGGAGGACGTGCGCTGGTTTTTGAGCGCTTTTGAAGACGTCCTGGTGCAGATGCACAAATTTCCCGGTCCCGCGTGGGACGTCGTCTCCGACATCGGCAAGATGGTGCTCACTAATCGTGCGCGGTGACTGCTAGCCGCCGAGGTAACGGGGCGGGCTTTTGAAACGGGTTTGATCCGCTTCCTTACGTCGGCGGCTACGGAGTTGAAGTCGGATTCTCGGCGGCTTGCGGGGAAGCAAATCGCCACCAAGCCACATGCAGAAGTCCCAGCAGGATCAGGGCTAATCCATTCGCTACCACTCCAGAAACCACCGGTGTGCCGGCGAAGCTCTGAATCGCCATCAGCAAGGCGAGCGCAATATTGCGATTGCTCGTGCCGAAAGCAACCACCTGCCGGGCCGCAGCGCCTGGACCTCCGAGCACGTAGCCCAGGATCAACGACACTTCGGCAATCAACACCATCGCCAACAACGGTCGCCAGCCGGTTTGCAGAATGGAGCTGAACTCCGTGAACGTCACGAACGTGAGCGATAGCGCGCCAATGGCTTCTGAGGCGACCTCGACTGGGCGCAATAGTCGTCGTCCGAGCGTTGGCCAGCGATGAATGATGAACACGCCGACGGCCAGCGGCAAGGTGATGGTGGCTACCAATGTCACGAGGACCCCGAGCAGATTGAACTGAATTGCGCCCGCTTCCGGCACGGCTCGGAGCGCCACAACGCAGGCGAGCGGGGTCAGGAAAGCGGAGAGCAGGGGATAGACCGAGGTCAGTCCGGCCGCCAGGGCCAGGTCGGATCGCGCCATGCGTGCAAAAACGGGAACTACCGGCGCAAACGGAGCCGTGCCAAGCAGGATCATCGCGATGCTGATGTCGCGAGCCAGGCCAAACACCCGCGCGAGGCCCACCGTCAAGGCTGGCACGACGACGAAGTTTGCGATGAGGATAACGACGAACCGGCAGCGCCTAAGCGCTTGCGTGACTTCTCCCAGCGTCAACCGCAATCCCACCGCACCGAGCAGCCCTGCCAGAGCGCTGATGGTCAGAATGCGAATGATGGTTTCTGTGCTCACCGACTAGAGCGATTGCCAGTGGAGATTTCCGGACCGGGTTCGAGCCTTGGAGAGGGCGAGTGGTGAAGCGGCATCAATGCCGCGCTCCGGAGCGCGGGCTTCAGCCCGCTTCAACATCCGAATCGGAAATGACTTTCGGCAACCGCAATCGTGCGTGGTGCCGCCATTGGCTTTCACGTTGAACATTCCCTAAATCGAAATACTCGCGTCGTCCTGAAGCTGGAGATACTCAAGCACCCGCGCGACGGACTCAGGCACGGTCAATTGGTCCGTGCGCAGTTCGATTTCCGGGTGCAACGGCGCTTCGTAGGGTGCGCTGATGCCGGTGAATTCCTTGATCTCTTTGGCCCGCGCCTTTGCGTAAAGGCCTTTGGGGTCGCGCTTCTCGCAAACTTCCAGCGGCGCGTTGACGAACACTTCGATGAACCGTCCCGCGGGCATGATCTTGCGCACCATGTCGCGATCGGCGCGATACGGTGAAATGAACGCGGTGATACAGATGACGCCCGCATCGGCAAAGAGCTTGGCTACTTCGCCCACGCGACGAATGTTTTCGGTGCGGTCCTTCGGAGAAAAACCAAGGTCCGAACCAAGTCCATGCCGGATGTTGTCGCCGTCGAGCACATAGACGGAGCGCCCCATGTAGAACAACTCCCGTTCCAGTTCCGTCGCGATGGTGGATTTGCCGGAACTGGAGAGGCCCGTGAGCCAGACAATGTAGCCGGGGTGACCATGGCGGGCTTCGCGCTGCTGTGGCGTCACTTTGCCTCGGCTCCAAAAAATGTTTTCGCTCTTCGTGCTGCTGTCGTGAGTGCGGCGCGGGTAATTGTCTCCTACGATTATGCCTCCACCCGCCACATCAAAATCATCCACGATAACGAAGCGCCCGAGCGGCGCAATGTCGGCATGCGTATCGAAGGCCAGGGGCTTTTTCGTGTGCAGCGTCAGTTCCGCCACTTCGTGGCGACCCACGAACATTTCGTTCTCCTGGCGCGAAACCATCGCGAGTGACGAGGCATCGATGACTTTGTCCAACGATTCGATGAAGCATTCCACTTCCTGCGTGGCGAGCCTGATCTTGTAGCTGCGGCCTTTTGTGAACGGCCTTTTGCCGAGCCAGAACAAACGCGCTTTAAAGCGGGAAAGCTCGTAGGGCAGAGCGTTTTCATGGGCGGCCACCGTGCCACGCGCTACAAAGATTTGTTCCGTGAGCGTGATGCCGATTGATTCGCCGGCGGAGGCCGTTTCTGAAGCGGGTGCATTCCAGCGTTCAATGGACTCCACCGTGCTGGTTTTATCAGTGGGCGAAAACACGAGCCGGTCTCCCACCTTGAGGGTGCCGGATTCAATTCGGCCCGCGAGAATGCGGCGGGCGTCGAAACGATAAACATCCTGAATCGGAAACCGGAGTGGCTGACCCTCGGGGCGTTCGACCGCCGTGAATGCATCAAGAGCCTCGATCACCGTCGGGCCTTGATACCACGGCATGTTGGCGCTGCGGGCCGCAAGGTTGTCGCCGTCGCGTGCCGAGATGGGAATGAAGACGTTGGGTTCGAGACCGATGGCTTTGAGCCAGGCCCGATACTCGGTTGCGATTTGTTGAAAGCGCGCTTCGTTGTAGTTTTCGAGGTCGAGTTTGTTCACCAGCACGGCAATTTGTCGCACGCCCAGCAAGTGAAGCAAATAACCGTGGCGACGGGAGTTCTCCTGAACGCCTTCGTGCGCGTCAATCAACAGCAACGCCGCCTCGGCTTGCGCGGCACCCGTCACCATGTTTTTCAGAAACTCCTTGTGTCCGGGCGCATCGATGATGATGTATTGACGGCGCGCGGTGTGAAACCAGATTTGCGCCGTGTCGATGGTGA
>DASUGI010000221.1:0-8744 GCA_036274115.1 Verrucomicrobiia bacterium | reverse complement strand
CACACGCCTTGCAACCGGTGCATTTGTCGAGGTCCACTTCGAACGCATATTGCTGGCCGGGCGCTGGCGGCGTGGCGGGGAGCAGGTCGCGATAAAGTTCGCCGCGGACCGCGTGTTGATCGTGGGCCCGAGAGAATTTCTCGACCGCCGTCAGTTCCTGTTGCTCCGCGAGCAGATCGTCAATCAACGTCCGGGGCTTTTCGCTTGGCGGTCGCGAAGTTGGAGGCAGCTTCGTCATCGCGCGTCAGGCCACCGGGGTTTCCTTCACACGCCCATGTTTACCTATCCAGTTTCCAACCCAGTCTCCCTGCACCACGGAAAGCATCACCAGGGCGACAACCGCAAGTCCCGCCAGTGCAGCGAGGCCGCTGGCGTAACTGCCGGTGCTCTGCCTCAACCAACCCAGCAGTGTCGGCAGAAAGAACCCTCCGAAGCTGCCCGCGGCACCAAGAATGCCCGTAGCCACACCGACTCGCGTGCCGTATCGATGCGGCAAAAGTTGGAAGACCGAGCCATTGCCAAAGCCGAGGCAAGCCATCGCCAACACGAACAAGCTGACCGCGATTGGCAAGGACGGCAGTTGCGCCACTCCCATAGCCAGCAGGGCAACCAGGCCGAAGAGAACGTTCAACATGCGGATGCCGCCGAATTTATCTGCGAGCAAGCCGCCGACCGGCCGGACCAGACTCCCGGCCATCACCCCCAATGCCGCAAGCTCGCCAGCGTGGACTTTAGTGAGACCGTATTGATCACCCAGCAGAATCGCCAGGAAGCTCGCGAACCCAACAAAGCCGCCAAACGTGATTCCGTAGAACAGACTGAACAGAATCATGTCGCGCTCGCGTAACACGGCACAAAAATCGCCAAGGCTTTGCTTCTTCGGCGCGACTGGCGCGTCCTTGGCGAACACCAAAAACAAAACCGCGATACCCGCGAGCGGAATCAACGAGAGGCCAAACACTTGTTGCCAGCCAAATTTTTCCGCCAGGCGCGGACCAAAGAAGGTAGCCACCAGCGTTCCGGTTAATCCAAGCCCGGCCAGCCCCATGGCGAAACCCTGGAACTTGGACGGATACCAACGACTTGCCATCGGTAGCGCAACAACGAACGCAGCTCCGGCAATCCCCAGGAGAAAACCAACGACCAGCAAACTCGCAAAAGAATTTGCCCACAACCAACCCAGCACGACCGGCAACGCCGTAAGGGCAAGCACAAGCGAACCCGTTTTCTTTGCGCCAATGGCGTCCGACAACCACCCGAATGGCAATCGCAACAATCCGCCGCCGAGCAGCGGCACAGCCGTGAGCAAACCTTTTTGCATGGAAGTCAGCTTCAGTTCCGCCGCAATCGAACTCCCGAGCCCACCAATCAACAACCAGCACATGGAGCAGACAAAAAAGCAAAGGAACGCGCCAAGCAGCGTTGGCAGATGTCCGGCCCTCCAAAATGAAACCTCAACATTCATCTGCCCGCTCCCATTGCACCCCAAGTGCCAGAGAACCAATCGGAACGTTGAACAAGCTGAATTGTTTTTCGAAAAACGATGAATGGAATTTGTAGGACAAGTCTTACCGGCTAGCACCGCGGCTCTAAGCAATCCGCCAATTCCGCCCGTCTCGTTTTCCAAAACGCCGCAAACAGCCCGCTTGCGTCACATGCCAGCCCGAAGTGATGTTGCCTTTTGCGCAGAATGGCCAGACTGCGCCGAACGCCGCGCGTCGCAAACCATCGCCGGCGCAGGCAGGTTTGAACCGCGCCTGCTGACCGGCGATGACCGGAAACTCACGTTTGCCGTTGTTGGTTTTGCGCCGCCTGCCTGAAACTCGCTTGCGGAACGCGATCAGGTCACGGGCTGCTTACCGTTTCAGAAGTTGAACTCGAGCTGCGCCCAGAATTTCTGGATGTCCACATCCGGCAGGGCCAAAGCCGGAGGCGCGGCATCGTCGCCAAGGTAGTAGGCGTACTTGACGAGTGCGTTCCAGTTCTTGCCGAACTTCTTGGAGATGACGACGTCGAACTCATGCCCGAAGTTTCCGCCGCCGGTGGCCGCATCAAATTTGTGATAAATAAAACGCACCGGAATCTGTTTCGGCAACGTGACTTGCACGTAGGCATAAAGGTCCTGCAACCCGGCGTTGGGCGTGTTGAGAAACGCGTCGGCCCAACCATCGAAGGCATGCAGCGTCGCGAGCGGCGTCTTGAAGCCCACATTGTTGTCACTGCCCAGCAACTCATAGCCCGCCCCGAAGGCGACCGGCTTGATATCCGCGCCCAGCATGAAGTGACAGTAGGGCGCGTCGTAATTCAGCGTGCTGTCCCCGTAATCCGTTTGCCACGCGCCTTCCGCCCGATATTCGAGCTTCACTTTCTCGCTGACCGGTGCGCTGCCGGCAAAAGACAGTCCGTAGCTGGCGCAGGAGTTGTTTGGCCCGGCCTCATTCTGTAAATCGAGCAGGTAGGAATACGCCACGAACTTCCCATACTTCCATCCGCCGTAGGACGCGTTGATGACGTGTGAGGATGAGTCGAAATCCGTGTTTGCCGCCGGCAAACCGGGCACATCACCAAACACGCGGTTCACGTCCCAGATGTAGCTGTAGTAAAGCGAGAGATCCTTGACCGGACTCACGCCCAGCCCGACGGCGTCGAACGTCTGGTCGTTCTGCCGCCAACCGACGTCGCCGATGAAACGGTGATTATCCAGCGCGATGCGTTGCCGGCCCAACTTGGCGGAAAGCAAATTTGTGTAAGTGTAACCCAGCCATGCCTGATTGACTTCGGTCGTTTCGGGATCAGCGACCACCGGTCGATTCGGTTGGCCATTGGAACCGGCGGCGTTGTAATCGTCGTAATCATTGAGGGCGACGACGTTCTCGCCTTCGATCATCGCCTGGAAACCGTAAACCGGCGCGGTGGTGAAACCAAAGCGTGTTCGCAACGTGGCCGCGTTGGAGTCCTCCGGGAGATTGCTCTGGTCAACAAACTCGTAACGGAAGCGCATGTTCAGGTTGAATTTCCCTTTGGTGAACGCTTCCGGGATTTTGCCGTTGAAAAATTTGTCCAGCGCGCCGGGCTCGGCCGGCGCAGGTTTGGCCGATGTCGCATGGTCGGTCGTGATTGGAGTTGAGGTCGGCGTGGCGGCTTTTTCCTGTGCAAACACTGATGCAGTAATTGCAAGAACCAGGGCGCCACCCGTCAGGCTTCTGAGGCGGGGAAGGGTTGTTATTTTCATCAAGATAGTCCGATTCGTGTTTAGGGTTTGAGCATGGGTTGCAGAATCACGGCTGGGCGGGCTGAGCGGAAGCGTTCTTCATGGTATCCGCGAGCACAGTGTAAGTGGTGGCCCAGGCATCTTTGACTTCGGGTGTAAAGGCGCTGCCCAGCCCTTGTTCCAGGGTCCAGAGCAGAGCACTGCCCACCGTGGCGTAATGTTCGTCCTTCACGCCGTAGCCAACGTGGCGTCGCCCGAGGTCTCGCACCGCCGGCACGAGCTTGTCGAGATCGCCCAGGCCGCGCACGGCGACCGTGATCATCGTCATCAACTTGCGGCCCTGCTCTTTCATATCCGATTTGAAGAGCGGCTTCAAATTCGGATCCAACTCAAAGAGTTTGCCGTAAAACAGCGTGGCCGCCTGATCGGCGATGGGCACGCATTTCTCCCAGGTGGTTTGCACGAGTTCAACTTGTTTTGAGGTCATGATAAATTCCTTTCCGTCGGGGTTCTTTGATTCAGATCAATCTATCGGCAACCGGATCACCACGCCGCCCATGACGTCATCCAGCACGAAATCGTTCCGTGGCGAATCGTCGTGATCGTTGTGGCACTTCACGCAAGCGGGCGAAACCGCCACATCCGCATAAACCGCCGTGAAATACTTCTTCCCGCCCAACGTTTCCTCCGTGTAGTAGTTCGTCGCCCCTTTGCTGTCGGCCACGAATTTCAATGCCACCTTTTCCGCATCGGTCTTGGGAGCGTTCTGCTTGTTGATTGGCCACAGGGACAACAAGGCGTAGGTGAAGCCGGGGTTCTTTTCGGCGACCGTTTCCGCCCCCATGCGAAACATCTGCGCCGGCAGCGGCAGGGCTTTTTCATCCTTCCAGTGCTCACTGGCCTTGATGACCTTCTCATCGTTTTGCAGGCGATTGACCACTTGTTTGGTGTAAACCGCGCGGTCGGACGACATCACGGTGAACAAACCGTCCGCCATTTGTTTGGGCGAAAAGCCGGCGGTCGCCACTGCTTGAGGCTTGCTGCAACCGGCAACGAATATCAGCACGACCACCGCGGTGATGACCACCGCCATGACGGCTCCTTTTGGGTTCGGGATTTTCATAGGGATTTGATTTCAGGGTTCATTTTCGTTTCTGGAGTTCCATCTGCCGCCGCAAGGCCAGGTCAATGCTTTCGACATGACCGGCCGGTCGGCCGATGAAATTGGAGCGCACCAGCGCGGCATCAGCGAGGGCATCAATGCTGAACGCCAGTCCGTGGCAGTTCAGGCACACGCTGCGGAGCATCTTTTCGTTCGGGCGCAAATTGTAATTCTGGTTGTGTTGCACCAGCACGCGGGTGTCATTGCCGGATTGATGAACCTCACGCGGCAGATGGCACGTGGCACAACTCACGCCGGTGCCGGGCGCGGCGTCACCGTTCAATTCGTTCTGCCAGAGTTGCGAGTGTTTCGAGCTCTTGAAAGCGAGACTGTGCTCGTCATTGTGGCAGGCGAGACAGGAATCAACCGCGGCAGTGCGCGCGTCGAAGGCATGCGCACTGTGGCAGCTCGTGCAACTCAGTTCCCGATGCGCCGCCTCCGGCTTCATGGGCAGGCGGGCCAACCCCGGCGTCATGGGCGACAGGTTCTGCGCGAGTCGCATCCCGTGCTTGCCCGTAAGAAAACCCTGGACTTCGCTTTCGTGGCACGAACGGCAGGCGGTGTGATCGAGTTTGTCGGACCAGCGTTTCGTCTTTGTGGTTTTGTCTTCCACCGTATGGCAGCCCGTGCAATTCACACCCGCCCGCGCATGCGCCGTGGTCGCCCAATCGTGCAGCACCGTGGAATTCGACACGGCCGTCGCCGGTGCGTCATGCTGTTGAAGGTCAATCGCGTCGCGTGGCTTCCACGATTGAAACTCGCTCAGGTAGGCCAGCAAGTCGCGCCGGGGCAATGAAGCCGAGTCCTTCGTCGGCGGCTCGTCCGCGTGTTTGAGCAGGAAACTTTCGTAAAGCGCGGTGTTGTCGTGGAAGTTATGACAGCCCGCAGTGGCGCAGGAGTCGAACTTGAAATTCTTGTGGCTGGGCCGGTCCGTCAGCGTCTGTTGATGACAGTGATAGCAGTAGTCGTCGGGCATCGTGACGCCCATGGCGCGCGTTTGATGCGGAACGTGTTCGCGATGGCAGGCCACGCAATTGTCGGCACTGACGAGTTTCAAGCGGTCGGCATTGCGCGGATCGATAAATTTGTTTTTCGGATGAGAATCGTTGGCCGCTTTCAACTCCTCAGCGTGGCAACCGTAGCACGCGTCCTCCTTGACGCCCATCCATGGCGTGTGACAGGCGTTGCAGGCCAGTTCGATCTGGTAATGGCCGGCGGAGGTTTCGCCCGGCAACAGATTTCGCCGGTCCGGGCCAAGTAGTTTATAGGTCAGCAATCCAGCCATACTTGCGGTCGCCGCCATCCAGGCGAGCCAAAGCCAATGCTTCTTCAGAGCCATCAAAAGTAATACGCCATCAAAACGTGAAACAGGATCAGCACCGGCAGGGGCCACGCCATGGCGATGTGCGTGCCGGTCCAAAAGGCGCGCAATCGTTTCGCCGCCGCGGGTTGCAGTCGCCGCTCCAGAACCGTGACGCCGCCAGCGAGCGCGCCCACCAATGCCAGCGCCAGAAAATTGGTCATCAGGACAAAATTGAAATTCTGGCCCAGGCGAAAACCCGTGTGCGACACCAGCACCACGAGCGTCAACAGACCGAGCGTCGCGTGCACGGCCCGCCAGTGGCCAAATTCACCAAACGTAAAACGCTTGATGCGCTTGCGCAGGGACAACAGCAGACTGACCAACGCGAGGCCCACCAGCGTGAAACCCGTGGTTTGTTTCCAAACCGATTCGCGCCAGAGCACGTCGATTTTGTGCCAACCCGATTGCACCGAATCGGCAAACGCAATGGGCGGCATCCAGAAAATCGCCAACGCGAGCACCAACGCGGCCGCGCAAGCAACGGCCAGCGTCTTCAAGCCGGATTGGCGCACCGACGCTGCCGGCGCATCCACCAGCGCCGCGAGCAACGGTTTGCACGAACCGCAGACCGTCGAAGCGCCGGTGCGACGGGCGAGTTGCTCGACCGTGGCGCAACCTTCCGCACAAGCGGCGGTCAATTGACCGCGGCGGACACCCACACAATTGCAAATGAGCGCCGACTCCGGCCATTGCCCAACCGGCAACGCCGCTTCGCTCCTCCAAATCCTTCCGATCCGGACAAACCGTTCCTGCTGCCAGCGCCAGACGCGAGCGCGGCGTTCGATGAGTTCCTGAACGCGCGTGGACTCGTTCCATGGACCGATTGTGGTGGCGCCGATGAGCCGTCCGTTTTCGAGGACGAGCTGGCGAAACCCTTCCTTGCTTTGCCAGCGCAGCGTGCTGCCTTCAGCCTGGAACTCGCCCAGCGTGGCCACTTCGATCCCGGCCAGCTTGAGCCGGGTGGATTGATCACTGCCCGTGAAGCGGCGGCGTTTGCCGAGCAGATTGTCCGCGAGCAGATCGGCCATCTTGTAACCCGGCGCGGCGAGTCCATAGCAGACGTTGTTGTGACTGGCACATTCGCCGATCGCGTAAACGCTGGGGTCGGACGTTTGCAGCGCATCGTTCACCTGCACCCCGCCGCGCGGGGCGATGGTCAAACCACAGGCAGCCGCCAATTCATCCCGGGGACGTATGCCGGCGGCGACGACGACCAGTTGCACGCGCAGGCATTCGCCGGTGTTGAACTGGAGCAAACGGTCTTCGCGCAAGGGCTCGATGCGTTCGATCTCACGCCGGGTGCAGACGTGCAGCCCGAGTTTTTCCACGTGAGCGCGAAGCAGGTCGCCACCGTCGGGCGCGAGCTGACGCGCCAGCAAAGTCGTGCCGCGCTCCACAATCCACGTTTGCAGCCCCAGGTCATGCAACGCTTTGGCCGCTTCGAGCCCGAGCAAACCGCCACCCAGGACAGCCGCGCGCCGGCAGTTCGCCGCATGCACCCGGATTTTTTCCAGGTCATCCAGTGTGCGATACACGAAGACGCCGGGCAGGTCGTGCCCGGGAATGGGAGGAACAAACGCCCGCGAACCGGTGGCCAGCACCAGCTTGTCGTACGGCACTTCAGCACCACTGGCGGCGTGAACGAGTTTGCGTTCACGATCAATGCGGACGACGGGATCGCCCAGCCGCAGTTCGATACCGTTGTCCGAATACCATTCCCTCGGCGCGAGGGTTAACTGATTCGCCGTGCGCCCGCCGAAGAATTGCGTGAGATGGACCCGGTCGTAGGCCGGACGACTCTCTTCGCCGAACACAACGATGCGAAAGCGGCCAGCGCCCTCGCGCGCCAGCAGGTTCTCGCAGAGTTTGTGGCTGACCATGCCGTTGCCGGCAATGACCAGTGTTTCGCGCGTGCTGGTCCGCTGCCG
Source organism: Verrucomicrobiia bacterium (assembly GCA_036274115.1). Classification (GTDB taxonomy): domain Bacteria; phylum Verrucomicrobiota; class Verrucomicrobiia; order Limisphaerales; family JADLHS01; genus JADLHS01. The sequence goes on along the minus strand of DASUGI010000221.1, from coordinate 1,080 downwards.
TCGAAACAACCCGCGCCGTTTTCCAGCGGCCTTTGGCTCGGCGGCGGGAGTGGTTTCAACAACGGTAATCACGTGGGGTAAGTCAGGCAGCCTGGGCCATCGGCTTGTGATGGGCGCGTTCCTCCAGGAACGAAATCAAATGCTCGCGACACCGGTAATACTCGGTGTCCTCCAGCAACGCGGCGCGGTTGCGCGGACGCGGAAACTTCACTTCGAGAATGTCACCGACCTCAGCCGCCGGACCGTTGGTCATCATCACCACGCGATCGGAAAGGAAAATGGCCTCGTCCACATCGTGCGTGACCATGAGCGCCGTCAACTGCGTGCGCCCCCACACTTCGAGCAGCACCTGTTGCAGCTCAATGCGGGTGAGCGCGTCGAGCATTCCGAAGGGCTCGTCGAGCAGCAGCATCTTGGGCTTGAGCGCAAACGCCCGCGCGATGCCGACGCGTTGTCGCATGCCCTGCGAGAGTTCGCGCGGACGCTTGTGCATCGAGTCGCCCAGGCCCACCACGGTCAGGTAGTACTCGGCAATCTCGTGGCGTTCCTGCTTGCGGGCCGTGAAAAACACCTGGTCCACGCCGAGCATGACGTTTTCAAAAGCCGTCAGCCAGGGGAGCAGCGAAGGCGATTGAAACACCACGCCGCGATCCGGGCCGGCACCGGAAAGTTCCTTGCCGGCGAGGACGATTCCCCCGCTGCTGATGTCGTTCAGTCCCGCAAGCATCGAGAGCACAGTGGACTTGCCGCAACCCGAATGGCCAATCAGCGTGACAAATTCGCTCTTGCGGATGCGCAGGTTGAAATCCTTTACGATCACCGCCGGACCTTTGGGAGTGGGATAGACTTTCGTCAGATTGGAAAGCTCGACGTAATCGCTCATGACACCTCCACCGTTTCGCGTTTCTCTTCGTGTTTGCGTCGCGCATGCGCCGCACCCAATCCGCGCGGCACATTCAAGTCCTCGGGCTCGATGTCTGGCAGGACCAACTTGCGGGTGACCGCCGCCTTCGCGCGTCCGCCCTGGCCCAGCAGAAAGCCGATGACCTCTTTGCGAATGTCCTTGAATCGCGGATCGTG
>DASUGI010000220.1:0-10688 GCA_036274115.1 Verrucomicrobiia bacterium | reverse complement strand
ATCTTGCGTAGCGACTCCGACCGGACACGTATTCAGATGACAAACGCGCATCATGATGCAGCCAAGAATCACAAGCGGCGCGGTCGCAAAACCAAATTCCTCCGCGCCGAGCAACGCGGCAATCGCCACGTCGCGACCGGTCTTCAACTGACCGTCCGTCTCGACATAGATGCGGCTGCGCAGATTGTTCAACACGAGGGTCTGGTGCGTCTCGGCCAAACCGAGTTCCCACGGACCACCCGCGTGTTTGATGGACGAGAGCGGTGATGCGCCTGTGCCGCCGTCGTGACCGGAAATCAGCACCACGTCAGCGTGCGCCTTGGAAACGCCCGCGGCAATCGTGCCGACGCCAACTTCGCTAACGAGCTTCACGCTAACGCGCGCGTTGCGATTCGAGTTCTTCAAATCGTGAATCAACTCGGCGAGATCCTCGATGGAATAAATATCATGATGTGGCGGTGGCGAGATGAGCCCCACACCCGCCGTCGTGCCACGCGTCTTGGCGACCCACGGATAAACCTTTTTGCCGGGCAACTCGCCGCCTTCACCGGGTTTCGCGCCCTGAGCCATTTTGATCTGAAGCTCCTTCGCATTGACAAGATAATGACTCGTCACACCGAAGCGGCCACTCGCGACCTGCTTGATGGCGGAGTTCTTCGAATCACCATTCGGCAACGGGATGTAGCGTTCCGGATCTTCGCCGCCTTCGCCGGTATTGCTGCGACCGCCGAGTCGATTCATCGCAATGGCCAACGCCTCGTGCGCTTCCTTCGAGATCGAGCCGTAGCTCATCGCGCCGGTCTTGAACCGTTTCACGATTTCTTCGACTGGCTCCACTTCTTCGAGCGGAATCGGATTCTCGGCGAACTGGAAGTCCAGCAAGCCGCGCAACGTGCAAAGAATCTTTGCGCGATCGTTCAGCAAGTCCGCGTATTCGCGGTAAACCTTCTCGCTGTTAAGGCGGCAGGCGATCTGGAGTTTGTGAATCGTTTGCGGATTGAACAGATGCTGTTCGCCGCCGTCGCGCCATTGATACTGGCCGCCCGCTTCGAGTTCGGGATTGACCGGCACGGGCGGAAACGCGCGACGATGACGCGCCACCGCTTCCTCGGCAATCACATCCAGACCCACACCCTGAATGCGTGACGCGGTCCAGGTGAAATATTTGTCCACAACTTCGCCGTTCAGACCAACGGCTTCAAAGATTTGCGCGCCGCGATAACTTTGAATGGTCGAAATGCCCATCTTGGCCATCGTTTTCACGACACCCTTGATCGCCGCCTTGATGAACTTCTTGACCGCCGTTTTGTGGTCGGTGTCCTTGAGCAATCCTTCCTTGATCAGGTCGTCAATCGTCTCGTAAGCGAGATACGGATTGATCGCACTGCAACCATAGCCAATCAGCAACGCGAAATGATGCACCTCGCGAGGCTCACCGGACTCGAGCACCAGACCGATGCGACCCCGCGTGCCGGCGCGAATGAGATGATGATGCAACCCCGCCGACGCGAGCAGCGCCGGGATGGGCGCATTCTCTTCATCCACGCCCCGGTCTGAAATGATGATGATGTTCGCCTTGTCTTTGATGGCCTGGTCCGCCGCGGCGAATAAGTTGTTCAGCGCCGTCTCCAGACCTTTCACACCATCGGCGGCCTTGAACAGAATCGGCAGCGTCACCGACTTGAAGCCGGGACGGCTGATGAACTTCAACTTGTCCAGTTGTTCATCGGTGAGAATCGGATGCTCCAGTTTGATGAGCGCACAACTCTCCGGCACGGGCTTCAGCAGATTGCCGCGCGCCCCGGCCATGGTCTCCGTCGAGGTGACGATTTCCTCGCGGATCGGATCAATCGGCGGATTCGTCACCTGCGCGAAGAGTTGCTTGAAATAATTGTAGAGCAGCTGCGGTTTCTCTGAGAGAACCGCCAACGGCGTGTCCGTTCCCATCGAACCCAACGGCTGCGCGCCCTCCTTGGCCATCGGTCCAACCAGGAATCGTAAATCTTCAAATGTGTAACCAAACGCCTGCTGCATCTGTAGCACCTTGCGATGCGACGGCTCGGTGTGCTCGCTCGGCACGGGCAGGTCTTTCAACAAGACGTGATGCTCGTCCAGCCACTTTTGATACGGATGCGCCGAGGCGTAACGGCTCTTGAGTTCCTCGTCCGCAATGATGCGGCCCTGCTCGGTGTCCACCAGGAACATGCGGCCCGGTTGCAAACGACCTTTCGACGCCACGCGTTCGGGCGCAATTGGCAGCACGCCCGCTTCCGACGCCATGATCACCAAATCATCCTTGGTCACATAGAAGCGCGAAGGGCGAAGTCCATTTCGGTCCAGACACGCACCAATCATCTTGCCATCAGTGAAAGCCATGGAGGCCGGGCCATCCCACGGTTCGATGAGGCAGGAGTGATATTCGTAGAATGCCCGCCGCGCCGGGTCCATGCTCTCATGATTCTCCCAGGGCTCAGGAATCATCATCATCATCGCATGCGGCAATTCGCGGCCCGCCAGCGTGAGCAACTCCACGCAATTATCGAACTGCGCCGAGTCGCTGTTGTCCGTGTTGATGACCGGAATGACTTTCTTGATGTCGTCGCCGAACAGGTCCGAAACAAAGTTCGATTGGGACGCCTTCATCCAATTCACGTTGCCCCGCAGCGTGTTGATCTCGCCGTTGTGGGCGATGTAACGATTCGGGTGCGCGCGATCCCAACTCGGAAAGGTGTTCGTCGAGAACCGCGAGTGAACAAGCGCCAGCGCGGTGGTCATCGTTGGGTCGCGCAGGTCGGGATAATACTTCGCGACCTGCTCGGGCATCAGCATGCCTTTGTAAACAATCGTGCGGCTCGACAGGCTCGAAACGTAAAACCATTTGCCACCAGGAATTTTGTCGCCGTAACGAATGGTTTGCTCCGCGACTTTGCGAATCACGTAAAGCTTGCGCTCGAACGCCGCTTCGTCTTTCAGGTTCGCACTGCGGCCAATGAACACCTGCGCCATGTGCGGCTCGGCGGCGACCGCTGATTTGCCGAGCGACGAATTATCCGTCGGCACATCGCGCCAGCCAATCAACGTCTGGCCTTCCGCAGAAATAATTCTCGCAATCTCAGTCTTGACCGCATCGCGCTCGGCGGAGTTCTTCGGAAGGAAGATCATGCCCACGCCGTATTGGCCAGGCTCCGGAAGTTTGAAACCGAGCTTCGCACATTCGGCAAAAAGAAACTCGTGCGGCACCTGCAAGAGAATGCCCGCGCCGTCACCCGTGTTCGCCTCGCAACCGCACGCGCCGCGATGATCGAGGTTCACCAGAATCTGGAGCGCGTCGGAAACGAGTTGGTGCGCCTTGCGCCCCTTGATGTTCACGACAAAACCCAGACCGCAGGCGTCGTGCTCGAATTGGGGATCGTAAAGACCTTGCTTTGCGGGCGGGCCAAGTTGCAACTGATCGTTGGAATTATGCTCGTCGTTTCCGGTTCTCATCTATTCTGTTCTCTACCGAGCCAGCCGGCTCGATAAAATTTAGTTATTGTTTACCGGAACGTCCACCGGGCGCAATAAAACATTTTGGAAATAGGGCAATAGAAAGGCTTCTGCGCGACGAGCAAAATGCCCTCAAACCTAATCCCCGCTCAAAACCGTTCTCGCCTGGCAACGTGGGAAATGGCAGAGGAATGATTGTCAGGGGAATAAAGCCAAGGCACTCTTTCCGCTAACGATGATTCCCCTGACGGCTCCAGCAGTGACTTGATACGACTACCGCCCCTTGCTGACGAGGTCCCGCAATTCAACACCAAGCGATGTTGCAATTCGCTGCAAGGCATCTACAGAAATATTTTCCCGGCCTCGCTCCACATCGCTAATGTATGTAGGCGCAAGCTCTGCCTTTTCCGCCAATTTTTCCTGAGTCATCCCACCACTCCGTCAGGAGAATGGGGTGGCTATCAAAGATACGCCCTTTTCAGAAGTGAATGGATGACTGAGTGGTCATATAATTGGCAAACACGAGAGCTGGACGACGCCCTTGCCAATGCGCGACAGAGTTCCGGGTGGATAAGTCCCGGGACCTACAACCGCATTATTCGCATCTACGGATACAACGAATTGAAGTTTGACGAGTTTAACCATAGGAACCAGTGGCCCATGCAACAGCCATAGTCAGGATGAAAAGAGCGCGCATCCAGTTGGTTGCGATCCTGTGCCTGTTGGGCTTTGGCCTGCCAGCAAAGGCCGAAGGAAATTCGAATCATTTCAAAATAGATTTCCTCTGTTGCGGCGAATACATCAACATTTTGGACCCGATCTACTCGAACGCAGTGTTGAATTCAGTATTTCCCCATTTCGAGACATTCGCCCGGAAACTCGGCGTGGCGATTCCCAAGAAGAATCAAGTAGAGCGGTTCACACCAAATCATCTGGCTGGAGGCACAATCGATCAAGTGGGCGGAGAGTTGTTACTAAAGGATCGAACCGTCTTTGGTTTCTATGACGGGCGTGTGACGCTGTACGGGGGTCCAGGCCGCTATTTTGGATTGGCGGATGTTCGCGATATTCCCAACTACTTCGGAGCAGTCAACATGACAAAGCCGCAAGCGATTGAACTGGCCCGGGCAACCATCCGCAAACTTGGCTATTCATTGGAAGACGTGCTGGCGAATTTGGAGCCTGAAATTCCACCTTTGCAAACTTCCAACTACAGCACCAATGTCATCCCCCGTTACCGCATTCAATGGATGGACCCGCGGAGCGGCATGGTTACCACCCGGGTTGAGGTAAATGCGGAGAAGAAACGCGTGGAGGCAATTCGCTTCTCCGGGATTGTCGCATTGAAGCGTCCGGGGCCGAAGCTGAATGTAAAACCTGCCCCACTGGACCCGACACACCCGTTGCAACAACTTTGGATTCGTCAAAACGAATTGGGCCAGATCACAGACCGCGAATACGCCTATCGCTTGGTGCCGCACGTCTTCCAAGCCGTCGAGGAATGGGTGCGCAAGTTGAACCTCGATCTTCCGCTGCCGATAACCACGAATCACGTGAAACGGTTTTACTGCGAAACCATCGGCGGCGTGCCCTACGTTCAATTATGCCTTACCAACGACTGGGAATTCGTCTATCGCATGAACGGCGTCACTTACTTTGGTTCTCCACGGCGCTTTTTTGACAGCGATAAATTGCCATTCCGAGTGAGAAGCTATGCCGGTGAGCGGAAATTGACAGATGAGCAAGCAATCGAACTCGCCCGTCAAACAGTATCGAAACTCGACTACTCCACCAACGTTCACATCAATGCAGAGCCTCGCATCTGGCATCCTAAAAACATCAAAGGTTTGCCGACAATTCCGCGGGTTGAGATCGAATGGATTTACCCAAATCCGCAGGAGCCAAGGTCCGAGTGGATACGTGTCGAAGTTGACTGCGAGAAGGGGAAAGTTGAGATGCTTCAATTTGACGTAGTAAAACTTTGGGATAAGCCACTCGATTTAGGAGTTCCGCTAGAAAACCCGAAAGTCGCTCCTTCGAAATAAGTTTACCTGCGGGGTCTCCTAAGCCCCTTTATCCCTTCGGCTCGAAGTGAAACACCTGTGCGCCGTGTGGCGGAAGGTCGAGGTAAAGGCCATATTCCGCAATATCGCTGCCGACGCGCTCATAACGCTCCGTGCCCAACAAGTCCGTCATCGTCCAGTGATGCTCGGCGAGTTCCGGCACATCCAACGGCACGTAGCATTGGCTGCGATGCGGCGCGAGGTTCACGACCACCAGGTCAAACCTCGGCGCTTTCGACTGCCATTGCACCACGATGAAATTCTGTGACGTGGGATTTCCTTCCCAGGCGGCGCCCGGAGCCAGGATGCGTCCCACACCCTGCCCCACCGCTGAGCGCTTCAATGTCGTCAGAAGTTTTTCATACGCTTCCTGAACTTCCGGCTGCGGGGCTTCAATTTGTCTTCTTCCCAACTGCACCGGGAGCTTCAGCTTTGCGCCGGTAAGCTGGCCCTCGTGCAGAAAGCGCATCCCCGGCAAACCCAAAATCACCAACGCCGCCGCGCGATTCTCCGCCGGCGACAGTTTTTCAGCCACACGATGCTCGTCGTGGTTCTCCAGAAAATGAACGCTGCGCGCCACGTACTCCGCCGAGTGCGTCAGCAACTTGCGTTGCGCCTCTCCAGCGTTGCGCCAGATCAAATCATCGTAGAGCGCTTTGTCATAGGTGTAATCGAACCCGAGCGACTGCAGCTTGCCTTCCAACCCCCAATACACTTCCGCCATGAAGAGAAAACCCGGTTGCGCCGCTTTCACGACGGGAATCGCGTCCGACCAGAATTCACTCGCCAGCGGTGGCTCCGGCGACGGCAAATGCGCCCACGTCCGCGCCATCACTTCATTCAACAGCAACATCGCCATATCGCAACGCACGCCATCGCACTTCGCTGCGATGGACAACAAGAGTTCCTGCATGGCCTGACGCGCGCCCGGGCGGCGATAATCCACCTGCGCCGTATCCGTCCAACCCGGAAAATAAGGGTCCTTGCCATGCGCAATCCAACGCTCGCCTGCCGAAGTCGGTACGCCGAATGTTCCATCCACTGCAACCGGGCTTTGCACGAACATTTCCGGCCGCTCGCGCACCCACGGATGATCCACGCCGAGATGGTTCGGCACGAAATCCAGAATGAGTTTCAGTCCGTGCAGCTTCAACTTTGCCCTGAAGTGCTTCAGCCCTTCATCCCCGCCCAGGGCTTTCGGCACTGAGTAGTCCGCAATCGAATACGGCGAGCCCGCCACATCCGCCTCCGTCCAACCCGGCAACACTTCATCGTAAGCGCAACGGAGGTCCGGCACGTTCAAGGCAATCTCTCGCGCACCCTCACCGGTCGTCCACACGCCCATCAGCCAGATGTGGGTAAATCCCAGCCGCAGCCAGCGGGTGAATTCCTCTTCGGGAATTTCCGCGAGCGTGATCGTGCGGTGGTGTTTCTCGGACAACTCACGCAACCAGCAGCGCGTGTTGATTTCGTAAAGCAGCGGGTGCTCCATAGCGTTTCTCCGGGCCGACGGTAACAGGCAAGGCTGCCAACGCAACGGCAAAGCTCCCGCAAATCGTCCTCGTCCCCGTTCTCGTCCTCGTCCTCGATTCCCTGACCCGATTGCGAGGACGAGGACGAGAACGACGACGAGGAGGAGCATCGCGAGGCGTTGCATTTCCCGTTGCGCAACCAGCGTGGCCCGCCCATCCTTCCGCCCATGCAGCGGGGTAATCCGCCAAAATCCGCGTATCCCTCGCCAAACTCTGGTGAGCCACGGACGGCGAAACGCACGAACCTTGCAGTGGAACTGCGGCAACCGCCGTGGGCCATTGACCTATGACAACTTTCGCCGCTGACTCAACTGTTGACCGGAACAAACTGTCCACTATGCAAACCGCCTCCAATCCCCAGCGTCCCGATCACGCCCACGATGTTCTGCGCGCGCATCGGCATCCGTTGGACTCCATCTTTTCGCCCAAAACCGTCGCCGTGATCGGCGCGACGGAAAATCCCGGCAGTGTCGGGCGCACGTTGTTTCAAAATCTCGGGCGCGGCGGTTTCAACGGCGTGGTGTATCCCGTCAATCCCAAGCGCGCTTCCGTGCTGGCGGTGAAAGCCTATCCGGACATCGCATCAGTCCCGGACAAAGTCGATCTCGCCGTCATTTGCACGCCCGCCAAAACTGTTCCAGGGATCATCCAGGACTGCATCAAAGCCGGCGTGCCGGGTGCGGTGATTATTTCGGCAGGCTTTAAGGAAACCGGACCCGAAGGCGTGAAGCTGGAACAACAAATTCTGGCCGACGCACGGCAAGCCGGCATGCGCCTCGTCGGCCCGAATTGTCTTGGGGTAATGGTGCCGCACAAGGGCTTGAACGCGACTTTCGCCACCGCCATCGCCAATCCCGGCAATGTCGGCTTCCTTAGTCAAAGCGGCGCGCTGTGCACGGCGGTGCTCGATTGGAGTCTCAAGGAGCACGTCGGTTTCAGCGCGTTCATTTCCATCGGCTCGATGCTCGATGTCGGCTGGGGCGACCTGATTTATTATCTCGGCGACGATCCGAACACCAAGAGCATCGTCATCTACATGGAAACGATTGGCGATGCGCGCGCGTTTCTTTCCGCCGCCCGCGAAGTGGCGCTCACCAAACCCATCATCGTCATCAAACCCGGCCGCACCGAGGGCGCCGCCAAAGCCGCCGCGTCGCACACTGGTTCGCTCACCGGCAGCGACGATGTGTTGGATGCGGCCTTCAAGCGCTGTGGCGTGCTGCGCGTCAATAACATTTCCGATTTGTTCTACATGTCGGAAGTGCTGGGGCGACAGCCGCGGCCCAAAGGCAATCGCATGACGATGATCACGAATGCCGGTGGCCCGGGCGTGTTGGCCACCGACGCGCTCATCACGGGTGGCGGCGCCTTGGCGGAAGTGTCCCAGGGCACGATTGAAGAATTAAACAAGATTCTCCCTGCCGCCTGGTCGCACAACAATCCCATCGATGTGCTGGGCGATGCCAGCGCTGAGGTTTACGCGAAGACGCTGGAAATCGCGGGCCGCGACCCGAACAGCGACGGTTTGCTCGTAATTCTCACACCACAAGCGATGACCGATTGCACCGGCACCGCCGAAAAACTCAAGGCATTTGGTCATATCGCCGGCAAACCGGTTCTGGCGAGTTGGATGGGCGGCAAAGACGTGGCCGAAGGCGAAGCGGTCTTGAATCGCGCGGGCATTCCGACCTTCCCCTACCCTGACACCGCCGCGCGTGTGTTCAGTCAGATGTGGAAGTATGCCGACAACCTGCGCGCCCTCTACGAAACGCCCGTGCCCTCCGCGAGCGCGGACGACCTCGCGTCTGGCCGAGCCAAAGCCAACGCATTGCTTGAGTCGGTCAAGAAGTCGGGACGCACGATTCTGACCGAGGCCGAGTCCAAGGACCTGCTCGCTTGCTACAGCATTCCTACCGTCGCCACGAAAGTCGCCAACACCGAAGCCGAAGCCATCACACTGGCAAAGGAAATTGGTTTCCCGGTAGTGCTAAAACTTTTTTCCGAAACCATCACGCACAAAACCGACGTCGGTGGCGTGCTGTTGAATTTGAAGGATGAAGCGGAGGTGAAACGCGCCTTCAACGCCATTAAAACCGCCTGCACTGAAAAGGCCGGCGCACAACATTTCCAGGGCGTCACCGTCCAGAAGATGATCAAGCTCAGCGAGGGTTACGAAATCATCCTCGGCAGCAGCATCGATCCGCAGTTTGGACCGGTGTTGCTGTTCGGCATGGGCGGGCAACTCGTCGAGGTGTTCAAAGACAAAGCGCTCGCGTTACCGCCGCTCAACACCACGCTCGCGCGGCGCATGATGGAAACCACAAAAATTTATCACGCGCTCAAAGGCGTCCGGGGCCGTAAGTCCGTGGACCTCGCCGCGCTGGAAAAACTCATGGTGGGCTTCAGCCAACTCGTGGCCGAACAGCGCTGGATCAAGGAAATCGACATCAACCCGCTGTTCGCGTCCGCTGACGACCTGGTGGCCCTGGACGCGCGGGTAATTCTGCACGAAGCGAGCACGGAGGAAAACAAGTTGCCCAAACTCGCCATTCGTCCGTATCCCACGCACTACGTCTCCGAATGGAAAATGAAGAACGGCACGCCGGTGCTCATTCGTCCGATCCGTCCGGAGGACGAGCCGTTGCTCGTGGCGTTCCACAAGACGTTGTCGGAAGAGAGCGTGTATCATCGCTACTTCAGCCAGTTGAAACTGGATCAACGCATCGCACACGAACGGCTCACGCGAATTTGTTTCAACGATTACGACCGCGAAATTGCCCTCGTCGTCGAGCATCAGAACAGCAAAACCGGGGAGCCGGAAATTCTCGGCGTGGGCCGCTTGAGCAAGGAGCGCGGATTGAACACGGCGGAGTTTGCCATGCTCGTCAGTGACGCCTGGCAAAAACAGGGTCTGGGCACGGAATTGCTCAAGCGCCTGGTGCAGGTGGCGCGGGATGAAAAGCTCGACGCGCTCACCGCCGACATCCTGGCCGATAACTTCGCCATGCAAATCGTGAGCAAGAAAGCCGGATTCAAGGTCACCCGCGATGCCGACGGGCACGATTTTGTGGCCGAATACATTTTGTAGCGTTGCGGTGCGACAGTAGCGCAGCCTTGCATTCTGCTCCCGCGCCTGCGGGACGGATTTGCAATCCGTTGCTCCACCACGACTCGAACATGCCTGGTAGAATTGACGCCCCGCCGAATAGAATTCGGCGATACAGCAGATTTGGAAATCGGCGCTACCGCGGAATATTGGCCCCTCGCGCTCAGTCGCCCCGACCGCCTTGGCGCAGTGTTGCGGGCCGATTCAGCTCGCGCTATGGTCACGCCGGGATGCAGCGCCTGAGACAATTCTACGTGTCAGCATTGTTGCTCGTCCTGCTCTGTGGTTGCAGCACGACACGCGTCGCCCCAACACCGACCGGGCCGCATCTGCGCGTGCTCACTTACAATGTGAACTGGGGTGGCGCGCGACCCGACCTCGCCATTGAAGCCATCCGCAGTTCGGATGCGGACATCGTTTGCCTGCAGGAAACCACACCTCAATGGGAACAGTATTTACGGCAGTATCTGCCGGAGTACCGCTTTGCCGAGTTTCGCAATT
>DASUGI010000219.1:0-5064 GCA_036274115.1 Verrucomicrobiia bacterium | reverse complement strand
GAGGTGGACATCTGGACGCGACGCTTCGAGGACCAGCCGGAAATTGAGCCCGTGGCCGAACAGGTGCGTATCATTCGCGCCCGTTGCGGCGGGAGCAATTTCATTCCCAAAGAATATCTCTACGAAAAAATGCCCGCATGGAGCGAGAACGCCCTGCGCTTCATCAAGCGGTACAAGTTGAAGTATGAATTCATCAACAGTCATTATTGGGACGCCGGCGTTGCCGCGCAGCATCTCAGTGAAGTGATTGACGCGCCGCACCTTCACACCCCGCATTCCCTCGGGATCTGGAAGAAGCGCCAGATGGAGAATGATTATCCCGGCGACACGGCCAAGTTTGAGAAGCAATACAACTTCACCCAGCGCATTCATCACGAACGGCTCCTGTATACGTCCGCCAAGACGGTGTTGGCGACGACGCCGCACCAGATGAAACTGTTGCTGGAAGATTACGAAGTGCCCAAGGAATTGTGCTGCATGATTCCGCCCGGCTATGACGACAACCGCTTTTTCCCCGTGGGGGAATCCACGAAGCAGGCGTTACGGCAGAAGCTTGGTTTCAATGGACCCACTGTCATGGCCATTGGCCGATTGGCGCGCAACAAGGGATATGATTTGCTGATCCAGGCCTTTCAATTGGTGGTGCAACGCGCTCCGGATGCAACCCTCTATCTGGCGGCTGGCGGGACGAACCTGACTCCCCTGGAAGAAACCATTCTGGGAGAACTCAAAGCCCTGGTGACGGAACTGGGCCTGGACGAGCGGGTGCGTTTCGGCAGCTTCATTCCGGACGAGCAATTGGCGGATTATTATCGCGCCGGCGATGTCTTCGTGTTGTCCAGCCGGTACGAACCCTTTGGCATGACGGCCATCGAGGCGATGGCTTGTGGCACACCGACGATTGTGACCGTTCACGGCGGCCTGTATCGCGCCGTCACCTTTGGCCGGCACGCGCTGTATGCCGATCCGTTTGACCGCGAGGATCTCGGTATCATGATTCTCAAGGTGTTGAAACATCCCCGGCTCCGGTCGCGTATGGCGCGGATGGGCGCGCACAAAGCGCGAAGCCTGTTCACATGGACGGGGGTTGCTCAGCAATTAATCGCATTGGTCGAACACCGTGCGTCCGAAAGTTTCGCGTTGCATGACACCGAATGGGACGAACCCTGGAATGACGCCGATTAAACTCTTCTGCTCCGACCTGGATGGCACGTTGCTCGGCAATCCCGAAGCGACGCTGCGTTTTAAAACCATCTGGGAATCATTGCCCGCCGCGCGCCGACCGCTGTTGTGCTATGCCTCCGGTCGGTTGGTGCAGGATGTGATTGACCTGCTGGCCACCAAATCTCTGCCCTGGCCGGATTTCATCATCGGAGGCGTCGGCACACAAATTTATGACGGCCGGCAAAAGCGGGCGCTGAGTGAATACAACCGGCGCTTCAGCAAAGGGTGGGATTTGCAGAAAATCGAAACCATTTTGCTCGCCTTTCCCGGAATCACGCGCCAGCCGCCGCAGTTTCTTCACCCCTACAAATCGAGCTGGTATCTCTCGCAAGCGACCGGAGAAACCATCGAACAACTGAAACAACTATTGGCCGATGCCGGGCTGGAAGTGAACGTCGTTTACTCCAGCCTGCGCGACCTTGATATTCTCCCGCAAAAGACGGACAAAGGCAGTGCGCTCCGATGGCTCTGCGAACAAAACTCCTGGCCTCTGACGGAAGTTCTCGTCGCCGGCGACAGTGGCAATGACAGCAGCATGTTCCTCCTGCCCGGCGTGCGGGGCATCGTCGTGGAGAACGCGCTGCCGGAACTCTACGAAGCCGTCGTCCACCTGCCCACCTTCAGCGCCAGCGAGGTGATGGCTGACGGCGTCATTGAAGGGCTTCGAAATTTTGGAATCGTACCCGGGCCTCCTTCCTTCGCGACCTCCACGATCCAGGTTGCGGAAATGGACCCGACGTTGCGGATGCTCTTTGCCGAAGCCGCCCTGGGATCGCTCACATCCGAGGAACGGCAACTCATTGGCACCGGTTACAATCAGGCGTTGGTCGCGCTGAAAAAAAACATCACCCCCATGGGCTTTTCCGCCTGCTCGCTGGATGACAACGAGGTGACGGGCACGGATGTGAACTATCGCAGCGTCTGGGCGCGGGACGGCGCCATCACCATCATGGGCACCATCCAACTGGATGATCCCGTGATCCGCGCCACCCAGAAGCAGACGTTGCGCACCATCTTCGACCATGTTTCACCCAATGGCCTCGTTCCCGCGAATGTGCGGATTGACACCGGCACACCGGATTACAGCGGCGTGGGCGGGATCTGTTCGGTTGATGGCGGGCTTTGGGCCATCATTGCTTTTTATCAATACGTCAATAAAACCCAGGACCTGGAATTTTTGAGTGAATACGCAGAACGGCTGCAACGCGTCATGAACTGGCTCAGCGCCCTGGACAGCAATAACGACGGACTGCTCGAAATCCCCGAGGCGGGCGATTGGACGGATCTTTTCGGCCGCAGCTATCACGTCCTTTACGATGAAGTGCTGTGGTACCGCGCCAACATCTGCTTTGGGCGGTTGCTGGAGTTCCAAAAAGACTTCGAGCGCGCGGCGGATTATCTCCGGTGGTCGCAGTTCATTCGCGGCAAAATCCTTTCCGCGTTCTGGCCCTCCACCAAAATGCGCGAGACCCCGGTGGCCGTCACGTTTGCGGACCGCCAATTTTCCCTCGGCGATTCCAGCTACCTGCTGGCCGAGATCACGCCGTTCAGTTTCAGTTGGCGCTGCGACGTTCTGGGCAACATCCTCGCTTTTCTGGGCAACGTGCTTGATATCGACCGCGCCCGCGTGGCGTTTAAATTCATGTGGGGCGTTGGCGTCAATGATCCGTGGCCGGTTGGCAACCTGTATCCGCCCGTGCAGGCGGGTGATCCCGATTGGCGGCCGTATTACACCGTTAATTTGCTCAACCTGCCCGGCCATTATCACAACGGTGGCATCTGGCCGTTCATCGGCGGCATGTGGGTGCGGTTCATCCACCGGCTGGGCCTGCACGAAGTGGCCTGCCGCGAATTACTCAAACTCGCGCAACTGAACCGGCTGGGAAAAAACCAGGAATGGGAATTCAACGAATGGATGCACGCCCGCACCGGCAAACCCATGGGCAAATGTTTTCAAGCCTGGTCCGCCGCTTCCTATATCCACGCCTGCCAGGAACTCCAGATCAATCCCGAACAACTTTCCCGCGAGTTCGCGGGAGAACTCCCGGCGACCTTGCGCTCCGCCGGCGCGGTCGCGGCACAACTATCGCCACCATCTCATTTCACTCGCCGATAGGTTCGTGGGATCAGCTCGCGGAATCAACAACTCGCCCGGTTGCAAGGCCCGGAGCATCGTGGCGTGGTCGCCGAAACCCGCCTGGAGATGATCTCAAGTCTTATCCGGTTTTCGAATGGACCGATTCTTTTGGAAGATCGCAAAGGCGATCACAACAAACGCGGCGAGCCGGATGAGATAGACATAGGACTTGTACTCACTTTCCTCATTCGGCAGTAGCAGGGCAATGCGCTCAACTCCCAACAGCAGGAAAGCAAAGGCGAAGTGAATAAAGAGCCGATCGTGCGTTTTGACCCAGAAACGCAGGAAAAAGAGCGCGATGGCCCAGCAACCCACCAGGGTGGCTCCATTTAGAAATTGGCCGAGATTCATAT
This sequence comes from Verrucomicrobiia bacterium, assembly GCA_036274115.1. Taxonomy (GTDB): domain Bacteria; phylum Verrucomicrobiota; class Verrucomicrobiia; order Limisphaerales; family JADLHS01; genus JADLHS01. Next base: position 1,350 of record DASUGI010000219.1, on the reverse strand, counting down.
CAGGTAACGCTTTCCCAAATCAAAGCGCCTAAAAGCATGAGTACGCCTCCTAAAGTAATCAAACTCCGAACCACCGACAGGTCCGGCCCCTGCGGTATGAGGATCAGGTCGATGCACAGCACCACATTCGACAACGCGAGGCAAATGAAACATCCGGCGCTCCAGAATAAAAGGCGGCCGCCCAGTTTCCGGTACTGTCGCCATAGCAACGCCGCACAAACGATGCTGGTCAATCCACAGAGGGCATAGACGAGTTCGGGCATTTAGCTCTCCTTTCTGAATCGGAATGCGTTCGCAAAGCTTCGCATCTGTTGATCCGGTTTGTTGTAAATCATTCCGATCACCGCCACCGACCGCTCACGATAGGCCTGTGCCAGTTCCGACGCAACCTCAAGCAACCTGGCATCAGCAGCGAACTGAAAACGGCCATCGGATTGAGCCGTGGCCAGTCCGTCGCGAACAAACAATTCCAGACATCGCGTGATCGAAGCCTCGTTGGTCTTGATAACGCGGAAGATTTCAGCGGGCGTGTACAGACGTTGGGCGTCCTTCCCCAGAAGGAGAAAGACCTCCAATTGCTCGATGGAGTAAATGCTCCTGGCAATCAGCTGCTTTGCCTCGGTCGATATCGGAAGTTCAGACACCACACAAACCTTAAACCGTCCTGGCAAGTCGCGACAAGGGATGATTCCATAAACGCAAAAAGTTTTTCCCTCGTTCCGTAACTAACTGTCGGCAATCAGCAACAACTCCATCCGGAAACTTGGAGTCGGAGCGATGCTACCTGGGGCGATAGGTTTCGGGATCGGCGCGCAAGATCAACAGTTCTCCCTGACGTTCGACTTCACCCGTGATCTGAACCGGTTCGGCGACGAGATCGAGAACTTTCTGGTTCACCGGTTTGCCGGCAGCGGACACGAGTAACAGGTAAATCGGTGAGCCGCCCTTTTGTCGCACCAGCAAGACTGGAGGCACGCCGCCGCTGATACACCGGATGGCGCAAGCGCGATGCGGCGTGAGCTGACCAGGATTCATGACGCCGAGGAAACACTTACTGTCCACGATCTCGCCAATGAGGGTTTGCCTGCCGAGCGGCATCACCTGCGGCAGTGGAGAGGCCATCACCGTATCCATTGCTGCTATTGACCCCGGCTCAACTTCGACCATTGTCTGGTCGCCGCGATAGATCAGCGTTCCCTTCAGTGAAACGCATTGACCATTAAGGGGCGCAATGGCTTCGCGGTCCAAACCGAACTTCCACGGAGCGACGAGATAGTAGGTGGAAAAGGTCTGCTGCGTTTCGGCGCTTCCCGGACGCATCACGAGCAGATGGGGATAAGGCGCGAGTTT
>DASUGI010000218.1:0-35167 GCA_036274115.1 Verrucomicrobiia bacterium | reverse complement strand
AAAGGTGCGTTGTCCGCCATTGAGCGAAAGTTTTCCGGCAATGCGCGCAACCTGGTCCGAGGCATGGGCGGTGACATTGCCATTGAGCAGAACGGTGGCGTTGGCCGAATCCATTTCGCCCCCGGTCAGGATGAGTTCGCTGATGGTTTGATTGCCATTATTGAGGAGGAGTCTTCCCGTGGGATTAATCGTGACTACCGCACTGGACGCGATCTGGCCAGGTTCGACGGCATAAACAAGCCGGGAATTGTTCACGCCGATCCAGCCGCCAATCGTGAGATTTCCGGGGATGGCAATGGCCCCATTATGTTTGTTAAGGCGCAGTTGCGTGGCGCTGCTGAATGTGTCGCCCGCGTAGGTATTGCTCGAATCGCCATCGAGGATGATCAAGCCCTGACCGCTGAAATACGCGCTCCCCGGACCGCTGATCGCACCCAGAAGCGTGAGTTCGTTTTCCGAACTGACCGAGCCAATTCCGACATCGCCGCTGATGGTGATGTTTCCGTTCCAGCTGGCGACTCCGGTGGTTTGCAAAACGCCGCTTAGATTTAGCGGTTCACTGCTGATGATCAGGCCATCGCCCAGTGTAAGCTTCGCGCCGTTGGCGACCGAAGTGCCGAACAGGTCGAAGCCGAACGCTGAATTGTGTCGCGCCTCCAGTTCGCCGGCGTTTACCGAGAGATTGCCTGGGAAACTGTTCGCACCCGAGAGAATCAATCTGCCGGCGCCGTTCTTCCACAACCCGGCGTTGTTGAACCCCGGCCCGCTGCTGATGGTGGCCGATACGGTGAGTGTCCGGGAGAGTGCGACATCAAAAGTGCGCGTCAGGCCGCCTAACGAAAGCTTCCCGCTAATGGTCGCGTTCCCTGTGGCCGTCACGTTGCCACCAAGCGTCAGCAGACCCGCGTCGGTTTCCACACTGCCGCCGAGAAGGGCCAATGCACCGATGGTGTCGTTATAGCCATTGAGATCAAGTGTTGCACCGGGATGAATTGTCACGGTTGCGGTATTGGCAATGCCATTGTCGGCACTGTGCGTCACGCGACCGCCTTCGATGATGAGGGGGCCATATATCGAGACCAGACCCAGCGGTTCGCTGACCGGAACGACTTCCTTGTTGAGCGTGAGATTTCCGGATTTGACGGTGGTGGCGCCCGTGAACGTGTTTGCCGAATCGCCATCGAGGATGATCGTGCCGTTCATTTCCAATCCGCCACTGCCGCTGATCTGACTCTGGAACGTGAACAGCACCGGGGCTACAACGCGATTGGTTCCTTCCAACACGAGTGGCAACGTCTCGTCGAAGTAATTGATGCCCGCGCTGTAAACGTTGGTGCTGGTGTTGCCGCCGCGCAGAGTCAGGCTCACGCCATTGGCCCCGCGCACCACCTGGCCGGAGCCGAGCAGGCGGATTTCGTCCGCTTTCAAGTTGGGGATGTTGTTGGTGAACGGACCGCTGAAGTTCGCTGGAAAAATCAGCACGACGGGCGCGGCTTCGTCGGCTGTCGGAGCGCCGCCCGACCAGTTGCCGGACGCGCTCCAGTATTCAAAGCTGGCTCCGCCCGTCCAGGTGTGAGTGCCCGCGGAGGCGAAGAGGGAATGAATCAGCAGGCAAACGCCCGCGAGTAATTTGTTGAAGCGACGAGTTGGTCGGTTTGTTTGCATGCGCCTGTTTTATTGCACCTGGCGCTTGCGCGTAACTGTGTGAGCCGCGCACACCCCTGTGCAAGTGACGCACAGGGGCGAGAGAGATAAAAAGGCCCGGCAAGCGCCGGGCTCTCAGGTTTGCGGTCTGGATAGAACCAAGATCAATCTTCGCCGTCGGCGGATACTTCCTGTTTCCACTCCGGATAAATCTCCTCGGGCAACTGGCCGCGCCGAATCAGATCCTGCAAATCGCGGATGATGGTCTTGCGGGAAACATTGAAGTCGCGGGACAAAGCAGAGATGTTGGGCCGCTCTTTGTCGCCGCGCAATCGCTTGATCAATTCGTGCTGGCGCGCGAGGCGCTCGGTGAAACGGCGGTCGGGCTCGGAGGATTCGATCTTTTCAGCGCGCTCAAGAGATTGCAGGGCGGCAACGGTTTCACCCAGTCCGCATTCGGTAAGGGCAATTTCCACGGTGCGGTCGAGTTCATCCAGGTCCACGGGCTTTTCCAAAATGTAATGCGCGGAGCGCGGGCCTTGCAGTGCTGCAAGTTTTTCGCGAATGCGCAGCGTGCCGGAAATCATGATGATGGGCACATGAGCCGCCACGGCCTTGAGACGCGGAAGGAATTCCAATCCCTTTTCGCCCTCTTCAAGGATGTTGTCGAGAATGATGAGGTCCGGCTTCGTCTCGGCCAGTGCGTTCAGCGCGGCGCTCGCAGTGGAGACGCAAGTGAGGCTGTAGCCACGCAGCGCTTTGCCGTAGAGCTTAAGTTGCTTCGGATCATCTTCGACAATGAGAATCGAGGCCATGGTTGCTTCAGTTTCCGTCATTTTCAGCGACAGCATAGGGCGGGTCGGGATTTCGCACACTGTGCATCTGGCGCACAGGGGCGGTGGGCAGGAACAGGCTGAACACCGCGCCTTTGCCCGGCTCACTTTCGACGCTCAGCCCGAGTCGATCGCGTTCGGCAATCGAATAGACCAACGACAAACCCAAACCGGTTCCCGCCTTGGAGGCGCTGCGCTTGGTGGTGAAAAAGGGTTCAAACATACGCTCACGAATTTCCGGAGTGATGCCCGGCCCGGAATCCGTGACGCTCAGTTCCACGCAGCTTGGACCGATGTCGGGACGAATTACAAAGTGACGGTTCGGCAAGGTGGGCCGCACGTGAACGCTGATCTTCAGCTTGCCGTGCCCTTGCATGGCCTCACTCGCGTTGACAATCAGGTTCAACAGAATCTGCTCGAGTTGTCCACGGCCAACGGCGACGCGCGGTGCTTCACGGTCCAGTTCGAGCGTGAGGGCAATGCCGCTGAGAAACTCTTTGCTCAACAGAGACACCGCCTCTTCCACCACGGCGCTCACGTCGCTCGGCTCGCCCGTGTCCGCATCGTTGCGCGAGTAACCGAGCATCGAGCCGACCACATGCTTGCCCTGGAGCACGGCCTGCTCGATGTCGCCCACGTGTTCCTGCACGTCGGGCCACTGTTTGGTTTCGCGGCCAATGAGCTTGTTCGACATGCGGATGACCGAGAGCAGATTGTTGAAATCATGCGCAATGCCCGCGGCCAGCGTCCCGAGTGCCTGCATCTTCTGGCTGTGCATCAATTCGGTTTTGGCCACCTCCAATTCGCGATGGCGCTCCATGGCGCGAGATTCGGCGGCGAGATAACCAGCGATTGTCCGGCGATGACGTTGCAGAGTGGCGAGGGCAAACACGGCGACCAGTCCGCATCCCACGATACTCACGAGCAGCGTGATTTGCGTCGGGCTCATCGGCGCGGTGGCGACCGCACCCGTGATGGGTTGCTTTTCCAGGGCAGGATTCCAGTCGAGTCCGATGCCGGCCAGTTTCTGTCGTGCCGTTTTGAGATGCCAAACCTGCAACTTGTCCGCCGCGCTCGCCGTGACGAGCACGGAACCGTCGAGCGACATGCGCAGGCTGGTGACGCTCTGAAGTTGCGGCGCAGTAAAATCCGCATAGCTGGCGTCCGTGAACGCATTACGGAGTTGCGCTTGCTGGCGGGTGCGAGTGACGGCGACTTCGCTGCCGTCGCGAGTGAACGCCATTGAACCATGCGTCAAAGCTGGCTCGTCCCGCTTGAAAGTGTTGACCTGTTTCCAGTCGCCCACGGACCAGATTCCGAACGAAGCTACGCCAGCTGTTCCCAGCCATTGGCCATCTGCGCTGAAGCCCACCACGGCAGTCCCAAAGGGCAGTTCCTTGACGAGGTCTCCGGTGTCAGCGTCCCAGATCATGGGTTGATCCACGCGACCAACGGCGAATCCAGTCGCAACCCATTTGCCCTCGGGACTAATGGCAAAGCGGCCCGCGCCCGTGGGGCTGGCCGGCGTGCGCAGGCTTGCAAAGCGGCATTTTTCCTTCAGGAAAACCGGCGGCTGCGTTCCGGTTAAATCCAGAACGGCCAAACGCAAGTCCGACAATTCCACCACTGCGCGCCGACCGTCGAGACTCAACGTAATGGCCCGCGCCCCAAGGTTGTCGGGCAGTGCAATGGTTGTAGCGGAATTGGTATCCGTCAGTTTATCGGAATCATTCGGATGGAACGGCCAGCGTTCGAGGCGCGAGCGGCGGCAGACGTACAAGCTGGATTCGTCTGCGGACAAACGCACCGACAGCAAGTCGTCCACAGGGATAAAAGTTTCGCGAGCGTCATGCTCCAAATTCCAAATCCGAATACCTTTGCTCTGCGTGGCGACGCACCAGCGGCCCTCGGGCGAGAGGTCCAGCGAGAGGAATGCGCCCTGGGCTTTGGGGCAAACGAGTTGACTGTAGGTTTCGCTGCGCGTCAGTCGCCAGGTGCCGAATCCAACCGCCGGCTTCCAAAAACCAATCCGTTCGCCATCGTTCCCAAATACATGACCGAGCCCCTCGGTCGCGACTGCCAGGGTCTGGCCGACTTCAACGTCCCAAAGGCGCGACGTGCCGTCCCGTGATCCGCTGAGCAACAGTTCACCATCGGGACTGAACGCCAGCCGGATGCACGGTTCACTGTGGGCGCGGAGCACCCGATGATTCCCGCGAGCCAAATCCCACAGATAGATATCGCCATCTTCCGTGGACACGGCGAGATGGTTGGCGTCCGGCGACCAGGTCATCGTGAAAATGCGGGTGGCGACGTCGAGCGTCTGCACCTTGGTTTCCGCAGGGTAATCGAACAGTTCAATGCGATTGTCAGCGGCCACGGCGACTTGCATCGTACCGGGACGGAAACGAAACGTGCGCGCGCCGACGCGAAGCGCGGAATAAGCCTTTTGTTGAGCTGCAAAATCGTAAACAGTGATCTGGCCTTGTGCGTCCGCGTCGCCAAAACTGATCACGTCTCGGTCCGGCCAGAAGGACATTCCCGCCACGAGAACATTGGTGGCATTGACGCCGGAAGTAACGAGCGCCCGGCCGGACGCAATGTCCCAGATGACCATGGCGCCGCCTGCGAAGCGCGCTGCCAGTTTGTCGCCCTGTGGACTAAACGCCACACTCCGCACGCCGAGCCGCGTGCCCGGTCCGAATTCGTGGGCGCGCAAGGTTTGCAGCACTTCGCCGTCCGTGAGCCGGGCGACATACACCGTGCCGGTGGAGTCTCCGTAGGCGTAACGTTCCAAAACAGAATCCATTTCGATTTGCTCTGTGCCCCTCGGGATGGGTTTCACCGGAATGTCCGTTTGCAAATCGGAGAGCGCCAAGGCTGCGATGGCTTCAGTGCGTAAGGCCGAAGTGACGCGAATGGATGCCGCATTGCTGATCACGTCGAGCACCGCCTGACGACGTCCCGCATCCGGCGTCAAACGCACGGCGCGCGCCTGCGCCAGGTAAGAATGCCAAAGCCGCTCCCGGCTGGCCGACTCCGCCTGCTCGGCACGAGTCAAATTCCGCGTCGCTTTCACGCCAGCCAGGATTGCTGCCAGCGCCAGCCCGATAACTGCCAGAAGAATGACTCCCATCGCTGCGGTGGTGCGATTCAGCTCGCGACGCAAGACCTCGCGGGTGGCCTCGAGCGAGGGCGCGTTGTCGAGTTTATGGGAGGAATCGCGGTTCATTGTGGGTCTGGCTGCACAAACTCTAGACTTCCGGGTTCGGGGAGGTCAATGCGCACGCTCCATCCAGTTCAGGCTGCCTGGGTGAAGGCAGTGCCCTGATTCGCTCGGAGTTCCGCGTGATTCGAAAGCCGCGTAAACGCGGAACTCCACACTTCAAATTCAAAACGCCGCGCGCAACCGCTTTCGCCGACAGGCCTTGTTCGCTCATCGTTGAAGAAGCTGCCCCCAAATTGGTCACTGGATTGATGCGCGAATTCCTGCTAAAGTGCGCGTCAAAGCATGCTCCCTGACTCACCTGAATACCTGACGGGTTTGTGTCGCCGCGTCAGGATCGTGGCCGTGTTGTTCGCCGTAATGGCAAGCAACCTGGTTTCCAATGCCGCTGATGGACCAGGCTTCCCGAATCTGGATTATCCGCAAGCCTGGCAAGGTCAGATGCTCTTGACCAACAACACCGGCAAAGCCATCAGCGGCGTGGCGATGCATCGCGGCTATCTGATGGTGCCCATGGGTGCGGATCACGGTGGCGGCCTGGGCGCGGGAGCCATTGCGTTCTATGACATCAGCAACCTTGCCAATCCTCAACCGGTGTTTGATTCAAGGGACTTTCCTGCCATCTATCACACGGCGGGCCTGACCAATTACGTGGGTGACTTTGCCGAGGCCCATCACATTTCGGTTTCCGGCAATTACGTGCTTTGTTCGGAGCGCAGCCCCGGCAGTGGTGGCTTCTCGATCCTCGACGTGAGCAATGTTTACGACGCAGACCCAAACACGCGTCCGATGATTGTTTGCCGATTCGTTTTCCCGAATGGCTCGGCGCCTTCCAATTACGATATATATTCGTTTGCACCGGCCTGGCAGGGTTCGCGATTTGTCTTCGCGCCGACGGGTTCCGGGGGATTGGAAGTCATCGACACTGGGAATTTCAACAATCCCATTCGCCTCAAACATCTCACGCGTTCCGAGCTCGCGAATCTCACGGTGCGTGCCGGCGTGGCCATCGGGAATCTGCTTATCCTCAGCACATCGGCCGTGGAGTCGACGTTTCAGGCGTTGATTCTCGACATCGGCGATCCGGGCAATCCGCAGCAGGTCGGGAATTTCGGCGGCGCGCTGGGTTATCAAGGCTTCGTTTACGGTTCGAGCTTCTATGGTGGTGGCAACCCGCTCCAACGACATGATTTCACCGACCCGGCCAACGTCATCACGACCACACTGGCCTCGGGCGCGGCGTTAAGCATTCTGGACCGGCCGGAGTATGTTTTTGGGCAGGACGAATACCTTTTCGTGGGTCACTATCCCGGCTCGACCAAATGGCTGCTCACGAACGACACGGCCACCTTCGTCGCGCGCGTGGATTCGGGATTGGTAGACGACCACGCCTTCGGCACCCCGCTGGGCAATCTGGTGGCGGTCACTACTGATCACGCCAACACGCGCAAGTTGATGATCGGGATTCATGACTTCCAGAAGGACAGTCGCCCACCCGCCGTCACTTTCACGTCACCCGCCAACGGCGCGACGAACGTCCACGTCAAATCGCGCGTTGGGCTTTGTTTTACGGATTTTATTGATCCCATGTCGCTCAGTACGACTTCGTTGATCGTGCGCGCGATTGGCGGGCCGGCGTTGGCGGGCAGTTATAGTGCCTTGCAAGGCATTGTGAACTTTGTGCCCGCAGCGCCATTGGAGACGAATCGGACTTATGAAGTGATTCTCGCGGCGAACGGCGTGCGGGATTACGCGGGTAATGCCATCACGAACGAGACGGTCGTCCTCCAATTTGCCACGGGACCGTCAGTGCTGACTTATTCCACCGATGTCGTCCCCGATGTGCCGTCATTGGTCGGTTCAACGGTTGATCTCAGTCTCGCGGTAAACAATCCGACTGAATTCACGCTCGAACACGCGTGGGAATTTGGCGATGGCTCGCCCGTTACGGCATTCAGTTCCGCAACAAATGCCACGCACACCTACACGAATGCGGGCAACTTCGTTGTGACGGCTCACACCCGCATCGTTGGTCAAACGACCGTTTACAAAGCCACGGCCGCGCAGGTGATTCATCGTGTCCTCCCGGCCGAGCGGCCCGTGAACAGTTCCACGATTGTCTATGACGCGGCGAATGCCAGGGTTTGGAACGTCAATCCGGACAACAACACGGTGACGGCCATCAACGCGACGAATTACTTCAAGATTTCTGAAACCCTCGTTGGTCAGGACCCGAAAGCGCTCGCACTCGGCCCGGGGAACGCGCTTTGGGTGGTCAATAAAAAGGCTGCGACGATCTCGGTCATCAATCGGGCCACTGGCGGAGTCATAACCAATCACGCGTTGCCGTATGCTTGCGCTCCGCACGGCATCGTGGTGAATGTAGCCACGTCGAGGGCATATGTTGCGCTCGAGGCGTTGGGCCGGGTAGTGGAACTCGACGCGACGACGGGAGTGATATTGCGTACGGTAGACGTCGGACCCTGGCCGCGCGGGCTGGCGCTCGATCCAATTCAGGGCACGTTGTGGGTGGGCCGATTCATTTCGCCGGACGACGCCGGAAAGGTGACCGTGATCGATCTCGGGACGTTTGCGGTTTCCAACGTGGTTTCGCTGGCGCTCGTCACGGATCCCGATACGCAGACGAGCGGAAGTGGTTTGCCAAACTATCTTGGACCCTTGGCGATCTCGCCGGATTACAGTCACGTCTTTGTGCCGGCGAAGAAGGACAACATTCATCGCGGCATTCTGCGGAACGGACAGCACCTGACGTTTGAGCACACGATGCGCAGCATGGCGTCCAGCATTGATCTGGCAACACGCACCGAAACACCGTCGCGCCGCCTGGATCTGGATAACAGCGACTTTGCCACCAGCGTTGCGTTCAGCCCGCTCGGCAACCAGGTGTTCTTTACCGCCAACGGCTCGGCGACGATCTGGGTGGTGGATGCGTACACTTCACGCGTGCAGGATGCCTTTACGTTTGGTTCCGGGGGCATGGCGCCAGACGGATTGACGTTAAGCGCCGACGGCAAACGGCTATTCGTCCATAATTTCATGAGCCGCAGTGTGACCGTGTTCAGCAGTACCGCAGCGTGCGGCTCGATTTGTGGCACGACACCGTTGCTGGCGACGGTGAGCACGGTCGCGAGCGAGGCGCTGCCGCCGGCAGTGTTGCGGGGCAAGCAGCTCTTCTACGACTCGGAAGACACCCGGCTTTCCTCGGACAGTTACATGAGCTGCGCCAGTTGCCACCTTGATGGCGGACAGGACGGACGCGTCTGGGATTTCACCGGCTTTGGGGAAGGGCTGCGCAACACAATTGATCTTAACGGGCGAGGCGTTGGGCACGGCCCGGTGCATTGGACGGCGAACTTCGACGAGGTTCATGATTTCGAGGGACAAATCCGGACCCTGGGCGGGGGAACGGGTTTAATGAGTGACAAAGACTTCAATTCGGGGACGGTCGCGCAACCGCTTGGCCAATCAAAGGCAGGATTCAGCAGCGACCTCGACGCGCTGGCCGCCTACGTAGGCTCGTTGACGAACGCCAGCAAAAGCCCGCATCGGCAGCCAAATGGCCAGCTAACACCCGACGCGATTCTGGGCCGGGAAATTTTCCGCCAGCAGAATTGCGCCGCCTGCCACAGTGGAACGGCTTTTTCCGACAGCGCCTCGTTGGCGCGACACGATGTCGGCACGCTGTTGCCTTCGTCCGGCCAACGCCTCGGGGCGGAACTCGATGGCCTGGACACGCCCACGTTGCGTGGCCTGTGGAAGACCGCGCCCTACCTGCACGACGGTTCAGCGGCCACATTGCGGGACGTTCTCGTGACCCGGAACATTGCGGGCAAACATGGTTATCTGTTTTCCCTCAGTGAAAGCGAGATCGACCAACTGGTGGCTTACTTGAACCAAATCGACGATCTGGAACTGACGGCGCCCACAAGTTCGCCGAATTCACCGCCCGTGCTCGCCACGCTCATAAATCAGATCACACCGCTGTTCCAGGCAACATCGTTGACCGTGTCAGCCTCTGATCCGAATGGTGACCCGCTGTCGTATCACGCCCTGGGGTTGCCGGCCGGGTTGGCGCTCGATCCGGATACGGGCGTGATTTCGGGTGCGCCCTCGGCGCCGGGCCTTTACACCGTTCATCTGTCGGTGCTGGATTCACGCGGCGGCAGTGATTCCCAGACCATCACGTGGACAGTCGGCGGCGCCGTTACGACGATCGCCGGAGCGAACTTCTGGGTGCACCGCTACGTGAAGCTCGTGTCGGATTCGTCCGTTAACGGTGACGTGTGGACCACGATCGCGGAGTTCAACGTCTATCACACCAACGGGACGTTGCTGGATCGGAGTGGTTGGGTGGTTACGGCGGACAGTGAGGAAGTCAGCGCCGAGACGGCGCCGGCGACACGGGCCATTGACGGATCAACCAGCACGTTCTGGCATACCAAGTGGTCCGGCTCGCCCGTGCCAGCGCACCCGCACGAATTGATTGTGGATCTGGGGAGTCCGCAACCGATTGGAGGTTTCACCTACCTGCCGCGACAGAACAACATCAATGGCCGCATCAAGGACTGGCGTTTTCACTGGAGCGACGATGGCATCCATTGGGGCGACCCGGTGGCGAGCGGAACCTTCACAAACTCGACCGCGTTGCAAAGCGTGCAATTTAGCGCGCCAGCCCTGGGGAGTATCGCCCGCTATTACTGGACAAACATTTCGGGCAGCAGCCTTTCAAGCCTCACGAATCTGTTAGCGTTTCCGCACTATCCCGATGGAACGTCCTTCACCAACGTTTTCGAAGGACCGCCGACTTTCGGTGACTTTTACGGCACGCGAATGTTCGGCTATTTGATTCCGCCGACGTCAGGCGATTACACGTTTTGGATTGCTTCGGACGACAACAGTGAGCTTTGGCTGAGCCGCAATCACGAACCCGCAAATGCGGAAATCATCGCCAGCGTGCCCGTGTGGACCGATCCGCGCGAGTGGACCAAGTTCCCCAGCCAGCGGTCAATGCCGGTAACGCTGGAAGCCGGAGTGATGTATTACATCCAGGCCTTGCAGAAGGAAGGCAACGGCGGTGACAACCTTGCGGTGGCGTGGCAGGGTCCGGGCCTGCCGGGAACAAACGTGATTGCGGGTCAGTATCTGATGCCGTTCATCCCGGTCAGTCCGAATCAACCGCCAGCGTTTATCAACGCATCCCCAACGTTCACCGTGTTGGAGAATGCGCCGGTCAGCACGTTGGTGGGAACGATGGCCGCCACCGATCCTGAAATGAATCCAATCGCCTTCGCGATTACCGGTGGGAATGTGGGGAGCGCCTTTGGCATCCATCCAACGAGCGGCGTGATCACCGTGCAAGGTTCGCTCAATTACGAAACCCGCTCCCGCTACGATCTGACGGTTCGGGCTCAGGATAACGGCTTACCCGCGAGAGCTGCCGCCATCAATGTCGTCATCCAAATCGGAAACGTTTTGGAGAACAATGACGAAGTCGTGCGCGTGACCCTGAGTCAGCCGGGCGGGCTCTTCGCTGGTCATGCGAATCCAGCGTTGATCGGATTTGGAGCCGACCCGGACTTTGACGGCTGGCCAAACGCGTTGGAATTGTTGTTCGGCACCGACGCGAGCCTCTCGGATGACCCCGGTCCAGCCCGCGTTGTGCCAGAGCTGTTGGGCAATCAGACTTTCATGGCCTACGAGTTCGACACCAGGGCGGCTGTCGCGAATCTGCTGCGTTTCCGTACTTATGGCAGCGCGGACTTCCTGGAGTGGGCGGAGCTGACCAACGCACCAGTGGTCGTCAATGAGGCGGGCGGTTGGCGCACTTATCGGGTGCGGGACGATGCAGCTCTGAGCGAAGTAACCACCCGGGCGATGCGGCTGGGAATCTCTCCTTCGGACACAGTTCCGTAAGCGGTAGTCTCCTTGTTTACAGCGGCACCAAGAAAGTCACTTCTCGATCATCTCTTGTCGCAACGCTTGCGTCTCGGCGGCGCCGCGTTTCATGGTGTCAGCGACGAAGCCGAGGGCTGCGGTCCATGCCTTCCGCGTTTCCGGCGTATAGGCGGCTCCGAGGGTTTCCTCAAGGGCTCCCAAAAGTGCCGTCAGGACGGTGGCATAATGTTCGTCGCGCGTGCCGTACGAAACGTGGCGGCGACCCATGGCTTCGAGCATGGGCACGAGCGCTTTGGGATTCTCCAGGGTGGCAATGGTATAGCTGAGCGCCTCCATCAGCTTGCGGCTCTGAAGTTCAATGCTGGACTGAAACATTGCGCGCAATGACGGATCGAGCGCAAAGAGGTTTCGATAAAACGTCAACCCGGCCGCGACCGCTTTGGGTTGGATCAGCGCAAAGCTTTCTCGAAGGAGATGGATCTGTTTCTCAGTCACGTTCCGGGAAAGATTAGCATGCGGAGTTCCGGGGCGGTATGCGACTTTGGTCGCCCTCGAAGTCACTCGTATCGGCGGGAAGTTTGGGCTTCTTCGAACTCAGAAGACGCGGCTTATCTAATCGAGGGAACGAGCGACTGACAGGGGAGCAGGACCAGCCTTGAAGGAAATTCAAAGCAGTTGGATCGCGAAGAAGCGGGCAGTGCCGGAGGTGGGATACGTGACGTGCTTGACCGTGCCATCTCCTGCGAGGGTTTCAATGGAATTCCAAACCGTGTCATTCAGCGAATTCTTATAGACGATGCGGTAGCTTACGCCCGGTCGCGTGGTGAACGAAATTTGAATGGCTCCCGGCCCGACGAGCGAAGCTGTTAGAAACGGGGGAACAAAAACAATTTCTTCCAGCCTGGCATCGTCGAAGTAGATGGAGCCTACTTCGTACAGGTTCTGGAAATAGGTCACCTCGAAGCGCGCCTTCACCGTGCCCGGTGGCGCTTGCAATCGATTGGTGGTTCCCACCGTCGGCAGAATTCGGTTTGTGACGTCCAGGTTGATCCAGGTATTGATGGGCATGTTCGTGTTGAAAACCTGCGACGCATACCTGGCCAGCACGTTGTCGACCCCGTCGAGAAACGACACTTCAACCACGGCCTTGTTGTCGGGCCGAATGTAATCGGTGTTTTGCGTGCGCGCCTGGATGGTCGCTCTCCAGAGCGAACCCGGCACGGCGTCGACATCTTGAAAAAAACCCGGGGTGTTCGGCCCGCCGTCGAAGTTCCCGTAGGCTTTGACCGAGTATGCGCCGAAGGCCGGGTTGCGAATGCCCTGGTTGTTGTTCGCGTTAATGGTGGGATCCCACACCAGGCCGTTGGTGCTCACCACCACTCCGCCCGACGGATTGGCGTTACCAAACGCCTTGCCGACCCACGGCGCCAGTTGGCCGGTTTCAAAGTTTCCGTTGAGGAGCACACCTGAATTGGTCGGCGGCAGGACTGGCGCGTTCGAGATGCTGTAGACGCGCACGTAATCCACCAGCATGCGTTGTGGAAAGACAGTCGTGGCGTCCGGATAACCCGGCCAGTTGCCACCCACCGCCACGTTGAGAATCAGGAACTGCGGTTTGGTGAACACCCAGGTCGCTCCGCCGGGAAGGCTGGCGGGTGTGACGGAGAAATACTGCTGATTGTCCACGAACCATTTTATCTGATTGGTCGTCCACTCCACCGCGTAAACATGGAAGTCATCCGCGAAGGCTGGATTGCCCGGCAACGAATACGGTCCGCCGATGGCGTTGCCGCCCGAATAACCCGGTCCATGAATCGTTCCGTGAACAATGGTGGGCTCGCGCCCGATGTTCTCGAGGATGTCGATCTCACCGCAGTTGGGCCAACCATTGCCGGGCGTGGTGATGTTGGTTCCCAGCGTCCAGAAGGCCGGCCAGATTCCCTGTCCGCGCGGGATCCTGATGCGCGCTTCCATCCGGCCGTAAGTCCAGGACGCTTTGCCCTGTGTCTTCAACCGCGCCGACGTGTAGTTCGTGTTGGCGCCGTTGATGATCTTCCTGGCTTCAATTACCAGCATGTTATTGGTGATCGAAGCGTTGGTCGTCGAGTAATACTGCCACTCGTTGTTGCCCCAGCCGGTTGCCCCGATATCGTGAACCCACTTTGTGGCATCCGGCAGACTCCCGTCGGCCTGGGTAAACTCATCGGCCCAGACCAGCGTCAAACTGCTTTGAGCCACTGCGCTGCTACCGGTCGCAACCAGGCAAGCCAGCAGGCACGTCCATTTCAACCTCGACTTCATACTCGTATTGGATTTTGGTCTATTGTCTCTGCAAAATCTACCCTGCCTGCACTGCATCACGCGCAATGCGCACTGCTTCACGCAATAATGCCGGGAAACAGTTTAGTATTCAGAGTGAGGCCAGACTTTATCTTATATTGCCGCATTTGAAAACCGGTGGCCCTCAATACTATCCACTTGGATAGCCCCCGCACCCTGGGACCGCAAAATTCGATGAAGATTTTTTTGATCCGATTTGGTGCTGGTTCCCGCTTTGATTCCATGATGGATGGCGAGAGCGGCCACGAACATTGGAACAACAAACAACATGAAACGAATCATTTGCCTGACCACCGGATGGGCGCTCGTCCTGTTGACGGGCTGCGTCACCCTGTCCGTTTATCCCTACTACAACGCCGAAGACGTGCGGTTCGACCCCGCTTTGCTCGGGGTGTGGGTCGAGCCGGGCAAGTCAGAAGAGAAGATCAACGAGCAGGCCTACCGAATGACGGTGAGCGAGAAGAACGAGAAGACCGAGTTTGATGCGCGCCTTTCAAACTGAAGGATTACACGTTTATGGATTGCCTGGTCCGCGAGCACAGTGACTACTCAGCGCCATGCCATCTTTTGCTTCGAGTGGATCGCTTACAGCCGACGCTGGAACTGCGCCCGCTCGACTATGAGTGGCTCGGTCGTCTGCTCGAGAAACAACCCAAGGCCCTTCGCCACGCAATAGTCACGCAGACGAGCGCGCCAAAGGGCAATGAGACCAAGAGCTTCGTGCTCACCGTCGACACCGCCGAGTTGCAAAAGTTCGTCCTGAAACACATTCACACCAAGGAAGCGTGGAGTGATGCGCTCGTGATGAACGCAAGTAATTCCCGGCTGGGAGTCGTAAGACGGTCGCCAGCACAGGCCCGAGCCGGGCCTCGCTGCGGCACGGGGCGCGCTTCCATTTCGCGCAACCGGACGTGGCGACTCACGTTTCGGGTTGGATCCGGTCGATTTTGTCTTCCTCGCTTCTATCTGTCAGGGCCAAGTCAGTCGATAGAACCGGGCGGGATTATTGGTGGCCGTCGTATCTACAAATGTGGAAGTCCCATCCGGAAACGGAATTATCGTAGCGATGGCTTCCCAGGTAGTAGGATCTGCATTCACATTGGTGGTCGCGCGCAAGGTATAGGCAGCTCCAGGCCATGCCTCCAGATTCACTTCAACATTGTTATCACTCCTTCGCACGATACTGTTCATGCGAAGATTAACTTCGTCTGCCCGAATATAAGACGCCTCAGTCAGCGCACTCCAAGTGTCATCGACGAAGGCCCGCGCGCGCAAAAGGGTGTTCTCCGTCAAAGTGATCGCCTGCTCCGCCGGCAAAGCAAAGGCGCCGGGCGAGACACTGCCATCCGGCAGGCGCGGATCCGTTCCATTCGTCGTGTAATAGAGGATGGCCGTAGCCGGCGGGGAGAGCGTCACCGGCAGTGAGGTGATGATGATACCGCCGTGGGGAGTAAACACCGGCGCGTCCAGGGTCGGATACAATCCCGCTGTGCGCAGCTGGTCAATGAGAATACCCGTCCGGTTCGGAAACCAGTTTGTCATTAAATAGGTTTGCTCGGTGATCCAGGTGTCTCGAGTGTTCAATTTCCAATCCCAGCCCCAATAAGCCGTCGCCCACCAGTTGGTGATGCCCCACCGCACGGACTCGGCAATAATGGCAGTATCAAGCTCCCGCGCGCGCTTCATCCAGCGGTCCGCGGAACGCTGCGGCGTGAGCGCCCCCTGGTTGAAAAGTAATCGCTGCGCGTGATCTCCGACGAGCCGGCGGAATTCGGGGTGTTGGCGCAAGGACGCGTAGAGCACGCACACGGGGGCGAAGCCATTCTCAGTCGCGTCGATGATCGGATAGTCCAAGGGCACTGTCCTGAAGACGTCGAAGGTGGATTCCGCGTCCCAGGTGATGAAATGGAATGGCATTCCATGACTGACACTTCCGTTCAACCAGTAGTTATGACCCGTGAAGTCGTGGTTAATCGTGTACCAGTTTATCAACAGATAGTTGATGAATGATGGGACATCCAGATAATGGCAGATATTGGACCAGGCGACATCGTTGGTGATGCCGGCTCGCGCGATGGTTAGCATTTCATTCAGCGCGTTGGTAGTGCCGTCTTTCAGTTCCTCGCCATTGAAAATGTCGTAGTCCGATTTGTTGCCGCCGAAGTAACTCACCGCATAGTCAACATCGGGCCGCTCGCCGACATTGTATACGCCCCAGTAAAGACCGTTGATGTACAGATGCACATAGACTCCATGCGTGCCAAAGTCGCCGATCTCCTCCTGAGTATCCGCCACCCACTGGTCGCGGTGCATTTGTGCGGTTGCCCCCACCCCAAACCAGTGGTCTCCGGACGACGCATGCAACACCAGCGTTTTAAACTCCTGTACCGGCGAGCCTGGATACAGATCATAGATCATCGGTGTGGCATCGTATATCTGCTTGAACAGCAGACGCAGGTTGTGTTTTGGAGTAAAGGTCGGGTCACGGCTGGAAGAGCCCTGGATGCGAATACCGCAGTTGATTTGAAAGCCCAAACCCGGTTCCGGTCCAAAGTAGTTTTCCCCGTCCGGCCGGAAGTACTCAACCGAACAAGGACGTTCCCATTCCACTCCGTCGCCGAAGGGGTTCGAGTAGATTCCGTTGGTGCCAAACATATCGTCCTGGTTCATGACCACGCTCAACGTTGGCAAAGTGCGCAATGCGGTGGACATTCGGCTGCCCCAGCGGGGGTCGTTCACCAGATTGGAGTTGCAGGTGTAATAAGCCGGCCTCACCCCGGCGTAGGAAATTCCCCAGGTGCTGGGAAAACCCGCACCGGTTTGGTTGGTAACCTGTCTCGGGAAAACGTAGCTGTGCGTGGCGACCGTTGGCAAATAGCCGGGACGATAGGCTGCCGCCCGCAATACCGTGGTGTCGGAAAAGAGCAGGGGGCCGGTGTATAACGATCCGTTGGTCGGACTGGGCACGGAACCATCCGTGGTCCAATAGATGGAAACGTCCGGCGTAGCGGTTCCGATTGTGACCGAAACTCCGTGCTTATACCAACCTCTCCCCGGATTGAACTCCAAATCTGCGACGATGAAGTTGGTTCCGGAGCTGTTGGCCGATCCCGGTGTGGACGAGGCGAGAAATTGGTAGGTGCCACCGCCTGATGGCGAACCAAAGGACACATCGGGGAACTGGGGCGGGAAGGTGGGAGAGAACTCGGTGGCGATGGTAATGCCATCGGGCTGGACCAATGCCAGATACTCGCCTTCGTCGGACATCTTGAAGTTGGTATGAAGCGGCGCACCCGGGACGCGGCGGTTTTTGTCCGAAGCCCAAACCAACACGAATTGACCCGCCGCGATATTGGTAGCCGGAAAACGCCATTTGGTTAACTGAGCCGGGTTATCCGTGAGCGACCAACCATTAAGATCCACCGCGGAATCGCCGGCATTATAAATTTCAATCCAGTCTGAGTAGTCGCCATCTTCATCCGCAAGCGTGAAGGTATTTTTGGCCATGAATTCGGAAATGATGACATTGGTGGAGCCCATGAAGTTTGTTGCCACACTGTTGGCGGCGCCCGGCGTCGCCGCTGCCAGGAAGGTGTTGGTTGTTCGGTCCGACGGCAGGCCGTAGGACACATCCGGCAACTGAGGCGGGAATACCGGAGAGAATTGTGAGATGGGAGTCCCATTTGGTTGAACCAGGGCCAGGTACTCCCCTTCATCAGACAATTTGAAATTCGTGTGCAAGGGAGCACCGGGGATGCTCAAGTTCCGGTCTGATGCCCAAACCACCATGAATTGTCCCGGACCGATGTTGGTGGCGGGAAACTGCCATTTGGCCAAAGATCCTGAATCGTCCGTGAGCGACCAACCAGCCAGATTCACCGCACAACTTCCCGCGTTGTGAATCTCGATCCAATCGGAGTAAACGCCAAAATCATCAGTGATCACCACCGTGTTTTTGGCCATGAATTCGGAAATGCTGAGGTTCGTATTCGCGCCGGCTGGCGGCGTAACGTTGAGCAATAAACTGCACGTCGAGCTGTTTAAGGCCGCGTCGCTGGCGGTAAAAGTCACGAGAAGTTGTCCAACGCCGACCAAAGTGCCAGGTGTCGGATTTTGAACGATGAACACCTCGCTGCATGAATCCGTCACCGACAGCTCTCCAGTGAAATCCGGCAGTGCGAGCAAACAATTGTCCACGACTTCCATGGTGCGGTTGGTCGCACAAAGCACAATTTGTGGGGGCACGGTATCTACGACGTACACCGTGCGGGTGGCACTGTTGGTATTTCCATTTCCGTCGTCGGCTGTGTACGTGATGGTGTAGACACCCGGCGTGTTCGCATCCACAGTGTGGTTCGTTGAAACCGCCACACTGCCGGCACACGCATCACTGGCGGTGGCGCCAGCATCAACGTAGACGGCGTGACACTCGTTGGTTGCGGGATTGTCGCCCAATACCGTCACCACTGGAGCAGTGGCGTCCACGACGTTGACGATTCGGGTATTGGTCGTTGAGTTCCCGGCTGAGTCGGTCGCCGTGTACTCTATGGCGTAGCTTCCCGGAACATTCGAGTCGACCACGCCGTTGGTGTTCACCGCCAAAACGCCGCTACAACCGTCGCTCGCAATGGCACCCGGATCCACGAAGTCCGCGTGGCATTCGAGAGTCAAAGGATTGTCTCCGTTGATGGTGACCACCGGACCGGTCGCGTCGACCACCACAATGGTGTTGGTCGAATATGCTGTGTTGCCTGCGGAATCCGCGACCGCCAGGACCACTTCGTTCGTGCCGAGGACCAATGCAGCCCCGTTGGTCGGCGATTGTGTAATCGTAACCTCACCACTGCAAAGATCTTCTGCCAGAATATAGTTCGTGTCCGTAACGTCGGGCATCACCGCCTCGCAACTGGCATCCGCGTTTAAGGTGAGGTTGGTAAAGTAAAACGTAATCAGCGGCGCCGTGGTATCCACGACATAAACCGTGCGCGTGGCGCTGTTCGTGTGGCCGTCCCCGTCGTCGGCGGTGTAAGTGATGGTGTACACGCCCGGCGTGTTCACATCCACAGTGCCGTTTGTTGAAACGGCGACGCTCCCATCACAAGTCGTCGCTAAGGCTCCAGGGTCGCTGTAAGTCGTATGGCATTCATTGGTCGCCGGATTCGCGCCTAAAGGCACGACGACCACTCCGGTTGCTTCGGCCACCGCCACACTTTGACTGCACGTGTTGGTGTTCCCCGCCGGATCGCTTATCGCCCAGGTGCGGGTGAGCACGTTCCCGTTGGTGACCGTATCCACGATCGCTACAATCACGTTTACCCCTGCGCAGGCATCCTCCGCCGTCGGTTCGTCAAAGCTCCACACCACCCCGCATTCCACCGCCTTGTTGGTTCCGCACACAATCACGGGCGGCACGGTGTCAACGACGTTGACGACGCGTGTATTCGTGACCGAGTTGCCCGCAGCGTCCGCGGCGCGGTATTCAATGACATAACTTCCTGGAACATTGGCATCTACCACGCCGTTGGTGGTGACCGCCAAAAGCCCGCTGCAATTGTCACTGGCACTGGCGCCGGGATCTGCAAACGGGCTATGACATTCCACGGTCAATGGATTGTCGCCATTGAGAACCAGCGCTGGTGGCGTCAGGTCCACAACGTTGATGGTGTTCGTCGCATACGCCGTATTGCCCGCACTGTCCGTAACGATGAGGACTACTTCGTTTGGACCCAGGTTCAACAACGCATCGTTTGTGGGCGTTTGCGTAATTGTTATTTCGCCGCAAAGATCTTCCGCCAGAACGTAATCAGGGCCGGTCACGTCGGGCATCAATGCCTGACAACTGCCATTCGCGCTCAAGGTGAGGTTGGTGAAGTAATATGTGATCAACGGCGCAATTGAGTCCTGAACGTAAACGGTGCGCGTCGCGGTATTGGTATTTCCGTTCCCATCGTCTGACGTGTAGGTGACGGTGTAAATGCCCGGCACATTTACATCCACGGTACTGTTGGTGGAAACAGCGACAACGCCAGCACAGGCGTCACTTGCTGCCGCGCCCGCATCAAGGTAGGCCGCGTGACATTCGTTCGTCGCTGGATTTGGTCCCAGTACGGTGATTACCGGCCCCAGTGTGTCCGTCACGCTCACCGTTGCCAGAGCGGATGCGCTGCAAAATGGACCGTTAACAACGATGCTGTAGTGGCCCGCGACGGTGGCGTCAACATCACTCAACGTCAGCGTGATGTTGGTTTCGTTGGGGATGGCATTGGTCAGGTTGTCGTACCATTGATAGATCAATGGCCCATCCCCGGACACGTCGGCGGTAAGCGTAAACGTGCTGCCGCATTCGGCGTTGGTCGCCGTTGGGGTTATCGCCACAACTGGTAGCGGATTGACCGTTACGGTGTTGGTGGCAGCGCTGGCACAGCCGGTCGTGCCATCGGTAACAATCACCGAATAAACTGTGGTTACCTCGGGCGAAACCAGGATTGATGCGGTGGTTTCGCCGCCTGGACTCCAGAGGTA
Organism: Verrucomicrobiia bacterium; assembly: GCA_036274115.1. Classification (GTDB taxonomy): domain Bacteria; phylum Verrucomicrobiota; class Verrucomicrobiia; order Limisphaerales; family JADLHS01; genus JADLHS01. The sequence goes on along the minus strand of DASUGI010000218.1, from coordinate 14,686 downwards.
GCTCGGGTTGCTGGCATCCGTGGTAGCGGTCAACGTGGCAGAAGCTCCGGCACAGATGGTCGCTGAATTCACGCTTACCGCTGGCAAGGAACTCACGGTCACCGTTTGATCGGCCGTTGACGAGCAGCCATTCGCATCGAACACCGTTACTGAGTATGTGCCAGAGGAATTCACCGTGATGGAGGGAGTCGTCTCACTCGTTGACCACAGGTAAGAAACGCCGCCGCCGCTGGCGGTTAGTGTCACCGATCCACCGTCGCAGAAGGTGGTGGGTCCGCTCGCAGTAATTGTGACCGAATCAACAACGTCGATCAGTTTGACATCGTCCAGGCGATACTGCGCCGTGGCGGAATTCTTTGAAAACTTGATTCTCAGATTCGGCACGGCAGGTATCGTTCCACTGGCAGTTGTAAGCGTCCACGTATTTAGTGAACCCGGCTGCGGAACAGTCAACGCTGTCCAATTGATTCCGTCCGAACTGACTTCCACAACAAATGGGTCGCTACCAGTCGCCAACAGACCAAACTGCAGTTGAGACGCCGTCAATCCCATCGTGTTGATGCCACCAATGATGAAATCCCGGTCCGCGCCGCCAGCAGTCCCAAAGAATACATTCCCGCCACCGCTCGCACCGGGATAACCCGTGGAGGCTGTCGTGGTCCGGACATCCGTCTGAACCGATGAAGTGCTGGAGAAGGTAATGGGCGGCTCGCTTTGCCACCCGGTGTAGTCGTTCACCAAAGTGGTTGAACTCGGAGTGCCCATGTTTTCACTGAGCGCCGTGAAAGCCAGCTCAAATGAGTTGACCGTGATCACTGCGCTGCCCGTCCCGGTGAAACTGCAATTCGCATCGGAAACCGCGGTGATCGTGTAGGTGGTATTCGTCTCCGGACTGACGCTGCGCGTATGCGGGCTGGTGGTGATGCCGCTTTCCGTCACGCCGTCGGACCAGGTGATGCTCCAGGGCTGATTACCGGTAAGCGTAGCGGTGAGGTCCGCCGATGAACCTTCGCAGATGGCGGTCGTGCCGCTGACGATGGCCGTCGGCCTGGGATTGACTGTCATCGTGATTCCCTCGGAGACGGCGGTTAAAGGCGAAACGCAAATCTCCCCTGATGGCGTAACCACGACCGTGACCACATCGCCATTCTGCAGAGTGGAAGTCATCCAGGTTGAACTCGTGGCATCCGTGACCGGCACTCCGTTCGTTCTCCATTGATAGGTCGGTGCGACGCCGCCATTGACCGGCGTGGCCGTAAACGTCACGGATGAATCTGGGCAAATCGTAGAGCCCGGATTTGCCTCGATGGTCACCGAAGGGGTCACCGTGGCATTTACGGTCATCGAGATCTGCAAGGCGTCCGCGGTTGCCGGTGATGCACAGGGGTCGTTGGAAATCAATTGGCAATCAATGGTGTCCCCGTTGCCTAACGAACTATTGGTGTAGGTCGCGCTGGTGGCGGGCACGGAGGTATCCGCTACGCCGTTGGTCTTCCACACGTAAACCGGTGAACTGCCCCCGTTGATGGGTGTGGCTGTAAATATGACCGGGCTGCCCGCGCAAATGGTCGTCCCCTGATTTGCGGCAACGCTCACCGAAGGAGTCACAGACGTGGTGATGGTCATGGTAAGTTGCGGCGCATCAGCGGTGGGAGTGGTGACGCACGTAAGGCTGGACGTCATCTGACAGTCAATCGTTTCGCCATCCGCCAGGTTGCTGTTGGTGTAGGAAGCACTGTCAACGGGAACGGAAGTGTCCTGCACGCCGTTGGTTTTCCAGACGTAGGTAGGCGAACTACCGCCGTTAACGGGCGTGGCGGTAAAAATTACCGGGTTACCAGCACACGTCGTCGTACCGGGATTGGCCGAAACAGTGACCGACGGTGTCACGGGCGAAGTAACCGTCACGACTGCGCTTCCGATCATGTTCGCGGTGCAATTGCCCGTGGTGTTGGTTGCCACCACGGTGTAGGTGTCCTCCTCGGACTGGTTGCCAAAAGAAATTGCACTTCCGGTTCCCTCGACAAATGCACCCACGGCGATTGTCCCGCTCGAACGGAACAGCTGGTAGTTGACTCCGGGCTCGGAATTGTCCAAGCCAATCGGCACACCAGCACCGCCCGAACAATAAGAACCACCACCAGTCACATTGAAGGCGGTGGGAATGATGCAAGTTGAAACCACCGTCCCGTTGAAAGTGAAGTTATTCACACTGAATGTGCCACCTGACTGCGACGCGCCAAAGCCGTACAAGCGAAAAGTTATTGCCTCGGTAATGTTCTGATAGGCGGAATCTGCAAGGCTAATTGTGGTCGCTGCAGCCGCGGGTGTGCCTATGTTGGCTGTGAAACCATCCACGCTTGCCCGGAATGCGAAACCGGTGGGCCCAGTACCGGAGGCTTGCCCGGTGTAAACGAAGCTCACGAAATTGATTTTGTAGCCCGAGTTCGGTGTCAGGGTCCATTCAAAGTAATCGTCCGCGTCAAAACTGGAATTCCAACCACTGGCGCTATAGCGGTCGTTGGCATTGGCGCTAACTATTCCCGGACCGCGACCAATCCCCGAGACGGTAATGTTGACATCAACAGTTTGGCCCGTTGTATAGGGATTCGAGGTATTTGGGTTCGTCCCCGTAATAGGGTTGGTGAAAATGGTTTGAGCCGAAGCCGTATTCGTTGCGCAATAACCACAGATCACAGCCACGAGTAAGCAAACCTTTCTCTGGAACAGCGTCTGAACAAAAGCGATGGCAAAGTGATTCTTGCGGCGTTCAGTCTTGAGGATTGAATGAACAACAAGCCCGCCGATTTTTGGCAGACCAGATGAGTCAGTTTTCATGGGTTGAGTTTATGGTTTTGGCGCGGCTTTGTAGTCAATGAAAGACACAAAAATTCACGACACGTTCAGGTTTGACATCTTGCATCATGCACAGTCACGCATCGGCGACGTACGCACCGTAGAGGGTTCGATTGGTCGAGGTCGAACGCCTGATTTGAGCCGAAGCACGTTAGCACGGGATGCCGAGAAAGCCGCTGCACCAACGGGCCAGCAAACCACTCGCACAATCGCATCAGGGCAACGTCTTTCGAGCATAAAACTCGATGATCGTGTGATTGCTTGGGATGAACTCGCTCGAGTTTAGGATGCACTGTTCCTTGGGTTGTTCCCGTGATCAATGCACAAATTGGCCACCCCAATGCACAAAACGGCCAAAAGGTCGGCGGGAATAGAATTTGTGTTGGCACGGGTCTTCCTGAAATAGTAGCTTTGAACCTCGAAAGCACAATATGGTGTTTTGCTCCGCACCAAATTCGATTGGTTAAGATGAAAATTCCGACCAATTGCGCTTGGATTTGTTGTGTTTTATTCACAATAGGGCATTGGGTCGGTTCGGCACCTGCCGCGGAACTGCTTCGTGGGCCGTATCTTCAGATCCCGACTTCGGACAGCATCATTATCCGCTGGCGCACTGACGTACCGACCGACAGCATAGTTCTATACGGTCTGGAGACGAACAATCTTTCATTCTCCGTAACAAATTCTGCTGCCACCAACGAGCACATCGTCCGCCTTCAGGGTCTCGATCCCGCTACAAGATATTTTTATTCCGTTGGGTCAACAACGCAGACCTTAGCGTCTGGCCCCACCTGCAAATTTGTCACCAGCCCTCCGCCGGGCCAACCGTCACCTACCAGAGTCTGGGTCCTGGGGGACTTCGGGGGACTTAGCATGGGCTACGAGGATGACCGAACCAATTATGTCTATGGAGAACTGGCCGTGCGTGATTCGTACTTGCAGTACGCGGGAGATCGGCAAACCGATTTTTGGTTGACCCTGGGAGACAATGCCTACTGGGGAGGAACCGACGACGAATTTCAAACCAATTTCTTTTGGGTTTTCGACAGCCTGTTGCGCCACGTACCGGTGATGCCCTCCATCGGGAATCACGACAGCTACGGCGCCCCTCCGGGACAACGATTCCCTTATCTCGACATCTTCACTTTTCCAACGAATGCCGAGGCGGGCGGCGTGGCTTCGGGAAGGGAGGAGTATTATTCATTTGATCACGGAAATATTCACTTCATCTGCCTGGATTCGACGACCCAAAGCCGCGCGGCCGACGGAGCGATGGCGAATTGGCTTCGGGTCGACCTGGCGAGCAATTCAAAACAATGGGTCATCGCGTACTTCCACCATGCGCCCTATTCCAGAGGCTCCCACAATAGTGACAATCCTGGGGAAATTCAGATGACCGAGATGCGCCAGAACATTGTTCCCATCCTGGAAGCCGGCGGGGTCGACCTCGTGGTCGCTGGACACAGTCATGTTTACGAACGTTCGTATTTGCTGAACGGGCACTATGGTGCTTCAACAAATCTGAGTCCCCAAATGGTTCTGAATCCCGGTAGTGGCCGCGAAGACCAAACTGGGCCGTATACAAAAACAACGACGGGTCCGCTGGCGAACCGTGGCACCGTCTATGTTGTCGCCGGAAGCGGCTGTTGCCTCGAAGGACAAATAGGCCACCACCCCGTGATGTTCACGGACCAGGCCCAATTAGGTTCGCTGGTCCTGGAGATTTACAGCAATCGTCTGGATGCTGTATTTCTGCGCGAAACCGGCGCAATTGAAGACTATTTCACCATCGTCAAGGATCCGCCGCGACCCTTGATCTGGAGCGGCCTTTCTGATTCCACCACATGGGATTTGACTATACAAAACTGGTCGAACACGGTGGCGCAAACCAACGGGGATCTTTACCGCATCGGCGACTTTGTTCGATTCGACGACGCTTCGACCAACCGCATAATCACCTTGAGCGGTTTGCTAACGCCCTCGGGCGCGACGGTTGAAACCGCCAGCACTTACACCTTCATTGGCTCGGGAAGCTTGAGCGGTCCGACGGGCTTGACCAACAAAGGCATGGGCACGTTACGAATCGGAACGAGCAACGACTACACCGGCCCCACAACGGTCAGTTCCGGCGTTCTAAGCGTATTTGGTGGCGCTGCCATCGGTGATTCCAGTGCTGTGTTTCTTGCTGACACCGCTTCGCTGGTCATCACCAACGGAGAAGCCATTGGCTCGCTGGCTGGCGGTGGCAACGTGTTCATTCAAAACGGCTCGTTAACGACCGGCGGCAATCATGACACTACCACTTACACGGGAAATCTGACCGGCCCCGGGACTTTGACCAAGACTGGAAACGGAACGATGACGTTGACCGGCACCAATGTTCTTTCGGGCAGCATTCTGGTGAAGTCCGGCGCACTGATCGTCGATTCGGAAGGCTCCGTCGCCACTGCCAACTACCAAAGCATCGGAGTGGATGATGCAGATAATGGCACATTGACCTTGAAAGATTCCGTCACGTACGCAGTGTCAAGCGCGCTTACTATCGGAGAACTCGGGACGGCCGTTGGCACGCTCAATATCACCAACAGCGCCACTCTCACAGCTGACAAGCTCTTCGTCGGCGCGGCCGCTGCCACCGGTTCGTCGGCCCATGGCACCCTCAACCAGTCGGGCGGCACAATCATTCTCACAGCGACCGGCCTCGGCGACTTCGTCATCGGAGGACGCAACCCGGATTCCACCAACGGTGTCGGCATCTATAACCTGAGCGGGGGCACGCTCGTTGCCAACTCCGCCGTGGTCGTGGGAGGGTGGGGCAGTGGTACCGTGAACCAGTCCGGCGGCACTTTCACGGCGCTGCCCGCGAGCGGTGGCCTGCTTCTTCAGCGCAATCCCGGTGCGGGCGGCACGTATAACCTCAACGGCGGCACCTTGAGAACGCCTTCGATCCACACTGCAGTCGCTGCAAGCGACCCGAACTATCACAGCGTGTTCAACTTTAATGGTGGCACGCTGCAGCCCGTGATGAACAACTTCAGTTTCATGCACGGGTTGTCCAGTGCCTACGTGCGGGATGCTGGTGCCATTATCGACACCGCGGGCTTGGACATCTCCATTAAGCAACCTCTGCTTCAAAGCCAGGACGTTGACGACGCCGGCACCGGTGGCTTGATCAAGAATGGAGGCGGTACGCTTACGCTTGAGGGCGAGAATTCCTATGCCGGCGGCACGTTCATAAACGCAGGCAGGTTGAACATCGCAGCCGATAGCAACCTCGGTGTTTCTACCGGCCTGATCTCAATCAACAACGGCGCCACCTTGGGCATCACGGCCAGCCTGATCCTTTCATCCACTCGGCAGTTGCACCTCGGTCTGCCGGAGAGCTCACCCCAAAGTGATGGCTTGCCCGTCTCTGCGATAATCGACGTCGCTGCCGGGGTCATAGCAGACGTGCGTTCACGGATATTGGGCGTAAATGACAACGGCACGGCACGACTGATGAAAGCCGGCGGCGGTTTGTTGTTCTTAAACAACTTGAACTTTAACAACAGCTTCAGCGGTGGCCTTTACTTGCACGGTGGGTTGACCAGGACGGCACCCGGTCCCCAATTTGCCGATTCCGTTTTAACCCTCGATAACGGAGCTGGCCTCATCAGCAACCAGGATGGTGTCTTCAACGCGCCGTGCTTTATCGGCAGCGGCAATGCGACCCGGGAGTCGGGTCTGGGTTACACCGTGCATCGAAATGGCCCGATCCGGAATGTTGACGATTTGCTCAGCTTCGGCGGCCTGACCTTTCAAGGAGACGAGACGGCGGGCGACCCCGCACTCAATGCGGGCAAAGTGGGCTTGGGTGGCACGAATACTTTTGGCGCCGTCGGTCAAGCCGTCGTGGTGAACACCAATTTCACCCTGGCCATCAGTCAGGACGCAAACCTCGGGCATATCGCCAATCGGCTCGTCCTGAACTCCGGCATTCTGGAAGTACAACACGGTGCCTCCAGCGATGGCACGAATGCGCCCGTAGCAGTTGCCGCCGATGTTGTCACCACGCGGCGCATCGAACTAACCGGCAATAGTGTCATTAACGTGATGAATCAGAGCGATCCCAAAAACGTTCTCACGGCCGCGCTGAACAACGGTGTCCTGGGCCGGATGACCATCAACACTCCGGGCTTCATCACCGGCCCGGGTTCGCTGATCAAAAGTGGTCCTGGAACACTCACGATCAACAGCGCCAACGACTATACCGGTGAAACAATTCTCAACGGCGGGCAGTTGAACATTTTGGCCGACAACTGCCTCGGTTTCCCGGCCGGCTCCTTGATCATCAGTAACGGCGCCACGCTGGAATGCACCCGCGGCCTTTTCACCGAACGCCAGATTCTGCTCGGCAACCGCGGCAACGTGATCCAGCCGGATGGTAACACCGTTTCCGCGATTATCAGCGTCACCAACGGCGCGACTCTGGACTTGCGCGGCCGGATTCTCGGCATCGTTGGCGGCGATCCCGTTCTCGTGGCCAGTCGTCTGATGAAAACGGGCGACGGAACCTTGTTCCTTAACAACCTCAATTTCAACAATGCGTTCGGCGGCGGCCTTTACCTGCATGGCGGATTGACCAAAACCGGCCCCGGCCCTCAATTTGGGGATTCGATTCTCACTCAGGATCAAGGTGCGCGACTCCTCAGCAATCAGGATGGCGTTTTCAACTCCCGCAGTTATATCGGCAGTGGCGGCGCGGTTCGCGAGGCGGGCGCCGGTTACGCCATCTTTCGCAATGGCCCGATTCTCAATATAAACAACGTGCTCAGTTTCGGTGGATTGACACTTCAGGGGGATGAAACCGCCGGCAATCCCTCACTAAACGCCGGCAAGCTGGGTTTGGGCGGCTCGAACACGTTCGGTGGAGTGGCCCAGGCCGTCGTGGTGAACACCAATTTCACCCTGAGCATTTCTCGGGATGCCAACCTCGGGAGTCCCCTCAATAAACTCGTGCTCAATCGCAGCACGCTGGCGGTCGAACATGGCGCCGCCAGCGATGGAACAAATCCGCCCGTGGCCATCGCCGCCGTGGTCAACTCAGCCCGTGAAATTGATATCAGCGGCGATGTGACGTTCTTTATCGGCAATCGGAGCGACGTTAAAAACGCCGCGGTGGCTGCGGTAAACAACGGCATTCCCTGCCAAATGACCGTTACCGGGCCCATCGCCGACTCCTCTGCCGGGCCCGGCAACCTGATCAAAACCGGCGTGGGAACGTTGACCCTGTCCGGTGCGAACACCTACACCGGCAACACCACCATCAACGCCGGAACACTCGCCGTCACCCAGCCAACCTTTCACTCGAACTCAACGATAACCGTGGCCGGCGGTGCGAGTCTGAAACTGGACTTCACAGGAACGAATCGCGTGGCGGCGATCGTCCTGACCGGCGTGACCCTGTTCCCGGGCATTTATAATAGTGGCAACAGTTCCCCCTTCATCACCGGCACCGGCAGTTTACTGATCCCGCCGCTCCCCGGACCCGTCACGATCACCAATAGCATCAGCGGCAACATTCTCAGCCTCACCTGGCCCGCCGGCCAGAACTGGACGCTCCAGATGCAAACGAACGAACTGTCCGTTGGGCTCAGCACCAACTGGATTGATTTGCCCGGCACCGCGAACCTTCACGCTACGAACATCGTCATCGATGCCAACCACCCGGCAACGTTCTACCGATTGCGACAATAGATCGCATCGCTCGTTGCACGCGGGATCCGGGCTTCTGGCCGCCACCCTCGCGCGAGTAGGCACCGGACTATTACTCGTCACCCACCTCACTGCGGCAATCGAACTCAGAATCGCACCTGATGGTGATGACACGTGGTCGGGGCAGAGGGCCCGCCCCAATGCGGCGCGCACCGACGGTCCCCTCGCCACGCTGACGGGCGCTCGCGATCGCATCCGACAATTGAAAGCCCAGGGTGCCACCAATGAACCCCTGCGCGTTCTCGTGGCGAATGGCTTCTACACCGTTACTTCCGCGGTCGAATTCTCACCCGAAGACAGCGGGACGGCGCGGTCTCCGATTAGCTACGAAGCCGCACGCGGCGCGACTCCCATCTTCAGCGGCGGCCGGAGGCTTTCCGGTTGGCAGCGTGGCGCGAACGGCGTTTGGAAAACTCACTTGTCCACTGTGGCTTCGGGCCAATGGTATTTCGAGCAGCTCTGGATCAATGGTCGCCGCGCCCAACGCGCCCGCACGCCGAATAAATTCTGGTTCTACCTGCAGGATGTCCGCGAGGAAAAACTCACCGGCAACGGAGGTCGCCGGCCCAGGGAAGCCCGCCAGACCATCCGCCTGCGCGGGGCTGACTTCGAATCCATTGCCGGTCTCAACACCAACGAACTCCAGGACGTCAACCTCATCGTGTATCACAACTGGGATGCCACGCGCCGCTTCATTGACCAGGTCGATGCGGCAAACGACTCGCTGATCACCAGCGGCGAAGGCATGAAACCGTGGAATCCCTGGAAGCGCGACGATTCCCGCTGCATTTTTGAAAACGCAAAACGCTTTCTGGACCAGCCCGGCGAATGGTTTCTCGACCGCGACGGAACTCTGTTTTATCTGCCGCTCCCCGGAGAGGACATGACCAAAGCCAACGTCGTCGCGCCCGTCGCAGAAAAATTCATCGTCATCAATGGCAACCCCGCAGCAAACCAGTTCGTCGAACACATCACCTTCAAGGGTCTCACGTTTCAACACAGCCAATGGCTCACCCCACCGACGGGTTTTGAACCTTCACAAGCCGCCGCCTCGATTGATGCCGTCGTTCAAGCGGACGGCGCACGGAACATTACGATTGAAGACTGCGAAATCGCACACATTGGCAAATATGTGATTTGGTTCCGGCAAGGCTGTCGCGATGTGACGATTCGTCATTGTTATCTTCACGACTTTGGAGCCGGTGGCGTCCGCATTGGGGAAATGTCTCCGCCCGCCAGCGCCGCAACCGAGACCAGCCACGTCACCGTGGACAACAATATCATCCGCCATGGGGGATACATCTTCCCCTCCGCGGTGGGAGTGTGGATTGGGTTCAGCCCCGACAACCGAATCACTCACAACGAAATTGCCGACCTGTTCTATACCGGCATCAGCGTAGGCTGGCGCTGGGGTTACAGCGAGAGCAACTGCAAGCGAAACGACATCGCGTTCAATCACGTGCATCACCTCGGCCAGGGATTGTTGAGTGACATGGGCGGCATCTACACACTCGGTCCGTCGGAGGGCACGAGGATTCGGAACAATGTCTTCCACGACATCTACGCCTATTCTTACGGCGGTTGGGGACTCTACACCGACGAAGGCAGCACGGGCATCGTTCTGGAAAACAACCTCGTTTACAACACCAAGACCGGCAGCTTCCACCAGCATTACGGACGCGAAAACATTTTGCGCAACAATGTTCTCGTGAACAGCCGCGAGCATCAGTTGCAGGTCACGCGCGTCGAAGACCACCTTTCGTTTACGTTTGAGAACAACATCGTCTATTGGACCAACCGCAGTCCCGCTCTGGCCGGCCCGTGGGAACAAAACCGCCAACTCACGCGCAGCAATCTGTATTGGAACGTTGGCAATGATCAGGTCTTGTTCACGGACAAATCGCTGTCAGAGTGGCAACGCACGACCGTCTCCGCACCAGCCACGAACAATTCGAACACGCCTCCAGCGTGGGCCGGTCAAAAACGCGAACCAGGCAGCATCGTCGCCGACCCGCTTTTTGTGAACGCGGCCAAAGGCGACTTCCGCCTCAAACGCAACTCCCCGGCGCTTCAACTCGGTTTCAAACCCGTCGATTACACGCAAGCCGGCGTCTATGGCAGCCGCGCCTGGATCGCGAAGGCGAAGCAGGCAACTTATTCAGCACTGGAAGTCGCTCCACCGCCGCCCCCCTCATCCATCCGCCGTAACTTTGAATCCGATGCCGTCGGTCAACCGCCGCACGGTCCCGAACTTTATGTGGACAACAAAGGTGATTCCATCCTGATCACCGACGAAACGGCCGCCACCGGCAAACACAGCCTCAAGTTCACCGATGCCCCTGGCTTGTCCGAGCTTTGGAAGCCGCATCTTGCTGAGCGAGTGCGATTCACTCAGGGCAGGGTGCAAAACCACTTTTCGCTGCGGCTCGAACCCAGAGACAACATCACGTTCGAGTGGCGCGACTGGAGCCTGGCAAAGTACGAAACCGGCCCACAGTTCTTCATTCGCGAGGGCAAATTGCACGTGGATGGCCACGCAGTGCTTGACCTTCCAACGGCACAGTGGATTCGGTTTGAAATTGCCGCAGCCCTTGATCAATCCGGGCCAAAGAAATGGTCACTCAAAGTTACAGTCGCCGGACAGTCGCCGCACGAATTCAAAGAGCTCCCGTTTAACAGCCTAAAATTCACCACGCTCACGTGGCTCGGTTTCACCAGCAACGCCAACTCACCCACCGTTTTCTATCTGGACGACTTCGAAGTGTCTGCCAGGTAACGCCGAAACGCTTGCCCGTGCCCTGGACTGCGGCGGGAGTCGAAGCGCCACGCCGCTTTCGCTCGCGGAATCTCAATTCGTGAGAGAACGAATCTTGTTTGCCTGCTCTGCGTTCAGCATCGCCAGGTACGCCAGCTTGCCTTCCAACTTTCGCTGTTCCGCGCTCTGCGCGTCGCCATTGTGCTGAAGTCGATGCGCCATCGCGCGCAGACGCCGTCGTTCCTGCCGGGAGAGTCCCAGCACCTGATTCACCACCACACCGGTGACGGACTGACGCGCGCCGCGTCCCATCAATCGCGTTTTCTCCGCGTTCACCTGGAATCCCTCCTCCTCGATAATCCGGTTGATGATCATTCGCAGGTTGTTCGCCTGGTCACGATTCAAACTGCCGGAGAACGTCAAATCATCCGCGTAACGCGTATAAGCCAACCCTCGCTTCCGGGCCAACCCCACCAGCCTGCGATCCAGTCGCAACACCAGCGCATTGCAAACGCCCGGACTCGTTGGCGCACCCTGAACACAATGCCGAACGCCGACTGGCACCTGAAACACCTCGCCCTCAACCTCCACCGGTTGACGCTGCGCCTCAGTCATCAGCACGGCCAGCGCCGTTGCCACCGGGAAACTGTAGCCATAACCAATCAACATGCCACGCACGCGGGCCGCTGTGACCGACGGGAAAAAATCCTTCAAATCGAATTTCAGAACGGCCGGCTTGCCCACGTGCGCTTCCGCTCCGGTCCGGATATTGCGGCCTTTCCGGAATGCATGCGCCTGCTCGCTCACGGGCAGTTTCTCCACAAGCAACTCCAGCAATTTTCGCTGGATCATTTTAAGTCGTCGCTTCGGCGCCATGATGAGGCGCTTGCCACCGGAACGCTTTGGGATGGCAAACGTGACATAATGCGCTTGGCGTTCTCGTTCGCGATGAATGGCGAAAAACCAGAGCTCCCTCAGCGATATTCCGAGCGCTTGAGCGATGTCTTCCTCGTTCTTCCAAATCGGCAGGCCATAGCGCTTCAACTGCTCCTCGTCTGTCAGCAAGTCGCGCAAGTTGCGATTGCGCGTCCGCATCGTGCCCCCAAACAACCGTTCGCCCTCCTCAACCGACATCACCTTCTTTTTCCTGGTCAACCCCAGCACCCGCGCTGGCGACCTGGACTTCGGCCAAAGCCGTTTGTCCCGCAACGCCCGCCGATGATGATGTTCCTTGAGCGGCCCGCCGGAAGGACTCACTTGCTCTTCGATAACATCCAGATCCAGTGACTGGCCCGTGGCGCTTGAATCCAATCGCGAGACGTCGCGCTTGGGCGCAATGCCGAACAGGGATTTGATCCAACCGCCAAGGCTCATGCGCGGCCTCCAGTGGAGATTGGGAAAACATCCAACCTCCAACATCGAACATCCAACGCCCAATTGCTGGATGCTGGTTGTCGGGTGAAGCGGCGGAAACCAGATAAGACCCGGCGACGGATTACTTTCGAGGCTCTGGACTCAGGGACTCCCGTCGTTGCGTACGATGGGAACCCTGGCGATGTATGGCTAGCATGTCTCCTCCGCGGCGAAACACCGCGGCACTCATGGCTAATCCCCAACCGCCGGGCCTTATCTGGCTTCATTGTTCTCATCCGACTCATTCCCGTCAAAATCTTCTTCGTCGTTGCTTTCGTCCTCGTCGTCGTTCTCCTCCTCGTCCTCGATTGCCTTCCTGGACTGGACCCTCGTTCCTTCCGCCGCTGCTGTCGAAGTCGGCAAATCCTTCCTTTCATCCGCACTCGCCTTGAACAAAGCGATCATGTGCTCGCACGGCCCTTTGCCCAAAAGATTCTCCTGAAAGAACGCGCAACTGCACGTGCCGAAAATAATCCTCGCGGGATCGCCCACCACAATCTCCGTCTTCTCCGATCCGACCGTGCCACTGACCCGCCAGTCGCGATAAATCACTTCCCGTTCCATCATCTCACCGGTGGCAGGATTCCGGAGTCGGCGCACTTTGCGATTTTCCGCGGGCTCGCATCGCACGAACGGCACGGCATTCTTCGCGAGCAAGGCATTCGCCCGCTCGGTACGTTCATCCGGCGGAAAGAATTTCGCCTCGTCAATCGGTTGCTCGAACAACTCGCGATGTCGGAAGCCGCGCGACTCAACATCAAAAATGGCGCGCCCTTGCCGGCACAACCGTTCACAGGCCCGCCAGACGGCTTCGGGTGTTTGATTGAGCGTGGCGGCAATTTGTTTTGGAGTCGCGTGGAATGAATTGCTCAACACTTGATGCACAGGCGCGATCAAATCTTCACCGGCGCTCGTCGTGTCGCTCAACAAATCGAAACTGCCCGAATCCGTCCACGATTGACTGCTCCAGCCCGATAGCCCGAGCACAAAGGTCAGGTCCGGCATCTTCACCACATAGAAACTCGGCAGGCCACGCCCCTTGAGATAAATATCCACACTCGTCGCAAATGGCAGGAGTGGCTCAATCAGATTCAGCCGGCGACGTCCCCAGGTTCGCGTGACCTTCGGCTCAGTGTAATTGTGTTCCGCACCGCGCAATCGAATGGTTTCCTCCCACGGTTCGAGCACGATGCGCGCATCCTCTCCGGGCGTAAACTCGTAACGCAGGGCTCGCGGTGACACTTTCGCTTTGGTGTATCGCAGAAATCGGATTGCCGAAAGCAAGTCCGCCGGGCGCACCGTCAGTCGCGTGCCCGGCATCGCCATTGCACCGGTCACTTGCAGGAAGCCACGCACCCAGGTGTCCGGCAGTTCCACCTTCTGCTCAAACCTTCCGCCCGAGCCCTTGGTTTTGACCTCAAATCCCTCCGCGCCCACTCGCAGCCAGGTTTCCCGACTTGATCGCAATTCATTTAACGCGCCCCACAGCCACGCTGTGAAATCCACATTCGTTGTGCCCGTCACGACTTCGCCGTCGGTCGCGAACATTTCGGGATTGGCGATGACCATTGCATAAACACTTTGGTCCTGACTGAAGGCTTCAAAGAATACTCGGTCCGGGTGCACCGTGATGACCGGATCGAGAATCCACCTCATCAAATCTCCCTGCGTCTCCCAAATGTCGTTGGACCAGATGGCTTCGCCCAACGCGCGAAGGGTGAATCGCAACAACGGAACATTCCGCGTGATGCGTCCATGAAAGCGCACCGGCCGCCGTGCATTGGCGGAAATCCCCAGCAAAGCATGATCGCGACTGGAATCCAGCACGCTCGGACTCGCGTAATCAAAGGCGACAATCATGCGTCCAACCTCCGGAGCGCGGCTGTGTGCGAAGCACCAGCCGCAGCC
>DASUGI010000217.1:0-5852 GCA_036274115.1 Verrucomicrobiia bacterium | reverse complement strand
GTGGCGTTCTTCACGGACAACAAACCAGTGAAGGGCAAGCCCGAACTGGCGGTTCGACACAACGGCGCAACCTACTACTTCGCTTCGCGCGAACATCGCGAGCAATTCAAGGCGGACCCGGCCAAATACGAGCCGGTCTTTGGTGGGTATTGTGCCTATGGCGTATCGCGCAACAAGCTGGTTGAAATCGATGTGAATGCGTTTCAGATCGTGGATGGCCGATTGCTGCTGCAGTACAGCAAGGGCGTTCGGGACGACTTCAACAAAGATGTGAAAGGCAATCTCACCAAAGCTGAAGCCAACTGGCCCGGCCTCGTTGAAAGGAAGGGAAAATGAACGCCGAAGCCCATACGCGGTGCGATTGCGTGTTTACTCCTCGCAACGTGGAATCCATCGCCACTCCGCTGCTCGTTGTGAGCTGGTTTTGCCGAATCGTGGCCGCCGTTATTCTGCTGCAAACGCTCTACTTCAAATTCACGGGGGCCGAGGAGTCGGTTTACATCTTCACGAAGATTGGTCTGGAGCCATGGGGGCGTTATGCGAGCGGCGTCGCGGAACTATTTGCGGCTGTCCTGCTGCTTTTCCCGCGCACAACGGCACTCGGCGGATTACTGGCGGCCGGCATCATGGTCGGAGCAATTGGAAGTCATCTCACGAGGCTCGGCATTGTAGTCAAAGATGACGGCGGGTTGTTGTTCGCCCTCGCGGTCGCGGTGTTCGTTTGCAGTCTGGCAACGGTATTTATCCATCGCCGGCAGATTCCATCGGTTGGACTTCTAATTTAGCTCTCGCAACTATGAATCCCCCTGCCCCCAACTCAGACGAACTCATTCAGTCCGCCGTCGAGACGCTCGCGCAAGGCGAGGCGCTGTTGGCTCAGTTGAGCGACGCCGATTACACGCGCAAGCTGCCAGTGGCATTCAACGCTTCGATTGGTGGCCATTATCGGCACTGCCTCGATCATTTCCGCAGTCTCCTGAACGTCGCAATGGATGGAGACCTGGATTACGACCATCGCGAACGCGGCACACTGGTCGAGAGTGATCGCTTCGCAGCGCTGAACGCGACGCGCGAATTGCGAGACGGTTTCGAGCGGCTTGATCCGGTGTTTCTCTGGCGCTCGTTGAACGTGACCTGCAAAACCAGTTACTCCACGAGCGGCTCACAAGCCTCACCTTCGACGGTGGGCCGGGAAATCATGTATTCCGTGGCGCACGCCGTGCATCATTACGCATTGATCGGGTTCATGGCGGGCGTCATGGGTCTCAGCATGCCACCAGGTTTCGGCGTCGCGCCGTCAACACTCAAGCATCAATCCGACTGGCAGAAAGTCAGGGCCTGAATCATTCGCTATGACTGAAGCGATTCCCCTCACTTCGCAGGTCGCCGCGGATTGGCTGCCCCTCTGGAAGGCGGCTGGTTTCTTCTTTGCGACCTTCATCCTTGAAGACGTGGCGGCGATTGGCGCCGGATTACTTCTGGCCTCGGGTCAGATTTCCTGGCCAGCAGCGTTTCTCTCGTGCTTTCTCGGCATCTGGCTGGGCGACGTCGGACTCTACACGATTGCCCGCGTCGGAGGACGGCGCTGGTTTGAGCAGTCGCGTCTTGCAAAGCACACGTCAAAGGTGAGTCGCAGTGAGCAATGGTTTACGAAACGCGGCACACCGATTCTCATCTTCAGCCGACTCATGCCCGGGGCGCGTTTGCCGACTTATCTGGCAGCGGGTTTCCTGCGCCTGCCGCTGCCCCGGTTTCTTCGGGTGACCGGAACTGCCTCGTTCGCATGGACCATTGTTGTCCTGCGGGCGTCGGAGCTTTTCGGCGCCAAGGTATTCGCGTGGTTCAACACATACAAATACGGAGGCTTTCTGTTGGTGGGCGCTGGCGTGGGCACAGTCGTGTTAATTCAACTCGTGCGGCGCGCGGCCTCAACGTTCGAGTGGCGAAAACTCGCGCGCCTCCGCCATTGGGAATTCTGGCCGGCGTGGATGTTCTACCTGCCGGTGGCGATCTACTGCGTTTGGTTGGCCATTAAGTATCGGGGATTGACACTTCCCACAGCGGCTAACCCGGGAATGTTCTCCGGCGGGCTGGTGGGGGAATCGAAGCAGGCAATTCTTAAGGAGCTTTTTGCGACCAGTCCCGAGTTTGTGGCCGAATCAGGATTGATTGCATCGGGCGACATATCGGAACGCATGGCCTCGCTGGACCGACAGATTGAAGCACTCAAACTTGGATATCCCTTCATTCTCAAACCAGACCTCGGCCAACGCGGCGTCGGCATCAAACTCATTCGCACCCGCGCGCAAACGCAAGCGTACCTTGAACAAACCGACGCCCCTTTGATTATTCAACGCTACGCACCCGGCCCACGGGAGGCAGGGATTTTCTATTATCGTTTCCCCAGCGAACAACGGGGACGCATCTTTGCCATCACCGAAAAGATCTTCCCCACCCTGATGGGAGATGGTCGAAGCACTATCGCCGAATTGATCCAGCAAGACGCTCGGGCCGCACTGATCGGTGACACCTATCTTCGGCGTTTCAAGGCTCGGTGCGATGAAGTGTTGGCGGATGGTGAGGAACTCAGACTGGTCGAGGCGGGCAATCATGCCCAAGGCTGCATCTTTCGCGATGGCTTGAGACTGAAGACCTCTGAACTGGAAGCACGCATCGATGAGATTTCCAGGAAGCTGACTGGATTTTTCATTGGCCGTTATGATGTTCGTTTCGCTAACGAGGCTGACCTGCGCGCCGGAAAAAACTTCCAGATCATTGAACTCAACGGCGCGGCATCGGAAGCGACCAACATCTACGATTCAAGTAATTCGCTCTGGTCCGCGTATCGAACACTTTTCCGTCAGTGGGACTTGGTCTTCGCCATCGGCGCGGCCAATCGCGCTCGCGGGATTATGCCGACAAAGGTCGCTCCGGTCTGGAAGGCATGGCGAAATTACACGCGACTCGCCGCGAGCTATCCCACGGCTGATTGATATGTGCACCGTGACATTCATCGCCCGCAAGCGCGGTTACGCCCTGGGCATGAACCGCGACGAGAAGCTTACCCGGGAAAAGGGACAACCACCTGAGGTTCGCAGTCAGAATGGCGTCAAGGTGCTGTGTCCCTCCGAATCAAACGGGGGCACATGGATCGCTGTAAACGAATTCGGCGCGAGCCTGTCGCTGATCAACTGGTATTCCGTTACCAACCGCGTCGAACATGCCCCCGTCAGTCGAGGCGAAGTCATCAAGACTCTCAGCGCTTGTGATTCACCGGATGCGGTCAATTCGGGGCTGACCACCTTGCCCGTGGCGCGGGTCAATCCATTTCGGCTCATCGGAGTATTCCCGGCTTTCGGAAGCATTGCGGAATGGCGTTGGGATTTAGAACAGTTGATCCGGAAAACCCATCCCTGGAAAACGCAGCAGTGGATTTCCTCGGGCTTCGATGAACCCACAGCGCAACGGATGCGCGGCGAAACCTTCCGACGCGCGCTTCGTCAAAGCTCGTCCGGCAGCCTCGGTTGGTTGCGCCGGTTGCACGGCTCCCATGGCCCAAACGTTGGCCCTTTTTCAACGTGTATGCATCGGTCGGATGCGGCGACTGTAAGTTACACGGAAGTCTCAGTCACCTCACACCTGACTGTCATGCGCCATTGCACGCGTTCATTATGTCAACGACCGAAGCTTTCACAATCTCACTTGAGCGCCTCAAAGCGGACGTCGGAGTGGTCGCGCCCGGTCGCGCCCCGAGATCCGTTGACTGAATCCCTGCTGCCTGATAAGCCTCTCGCTCATGCTGACTTCCCGCACCCGAAATTTTGAGCGAGCTTTCGGTCGGCGACTTCTGCTGGGTTCAGGATTTCTTTTCCTCGCGATCGCCGTTGCTCGCGCGGATGACTGGCCGCAATGGCTCGGTCCGCAACGCGACGCGGCATGGCGCGAAACGGGCATCGTCGAAAAGTTTCCGGCCGAGGGGCTCAAACTTCGGTGGCGCGTGCCGATCGGTGGCGGATACACCGGACCGGCGGTCGCCAGGGGCCGCGTCTATGTGATGGACCGCCAATTAGCTGCGGGCGTCACCAATCCGGCGAACCCCTTTGCCCGCGGCGAAATTCCCGGCAGCGAACGCGTGCTCTGTCTCAACGAGGCTGACGGGAAAATTCTTTGGCAACACGAGTACGATTGCCCCTACACCGTGAGTTATGCGTCCGGACCACGCGCTACTCCCGCGGTTCACGCTGGCAAGGTCTACACCCTGGGTGCGGAGGGGAATCTGGTATGCCTTGACGCAGAGAAAGGCGCCGTGCTCTGGTCGCGCGATTTCAAAAAGGATTTCAACATCAAGACGCCACTGTGGGGCTTCGCCGGTCATCCCCTCATCGATGGAAAGAAGTTGCTCTGCCTCGTCGGCGGCGAAGGGAGTGTTGCCGTAGCCTTCGACAAGGATACTGGCAAGGAACTCTGGCGTGCGCTCAGCGCAAAGGAGCCCGGTTATGCGCCGCCCATGATCTATGAATTCGCCGGCAAACGGCAACTCATCGTGTGGCACCCGGAAGCCGTGAATGGACTCGAGCCAGATACCGGCAAAGTGTTTTGGTCGCATCCCCTGAAGCCTTCAGTCAAGGCCGGCATGACCATTCCCAGCCCGCGCCAATTCGGGGCGCACCTGTTCCTGACTTCCTTTTACAACGGGTCGTTGATGTTGCGCCTGGACTCCGACCAGCCCTCGGTCGTTTGGCAAAGCCAAAAGGTCAGCGAGATGGATACCGACGGCCTACACAGTGTGATGGCGACGCCACTGTTGCAGGACGGATACATTTACAGCCCGTGCAGCTACGGCCAGTTCCGCTGTCTGAAAGCCGACACCGGTGAGCGTATTTGGGAAACGTTCGAACCAACCACTGGAAGATCGCTGCGGTGGGGAAACGCGTTCATAGTGAAGAACGGCAATCGCAGCATTCTGTTCAACGAATTGGGCGACATCATCATTGCTAAGCTGACACCTGAGAAATACGAGGAGATCAGTCGCGCCCATTTGCTGGACCCAACTAACCGCGATCCCGGCCGTCTCGTCGTTTGGTCGCATCCCGCCTTCGCAAACCAATCGATCTATGCGCGGAACGACAAGGAAATCGTGTGCGTATCGCTCTCAGCAGCAAGTGACCGATGAGTGTGTCACTCATTTGATTGCACCTGGCGCTGAAGTTGCATTTGTCAACGCGCTTGCATCGGTCAGTTCCTGCCGGATTACGGAATCTTCACGCGTTGAATGAAATACAATCCCGCGTAAACCTTGGGATCAATCAGGACTCCGGCTTTCGCTTTCCTTTCCAGCCAGTCGTGGACTTCGCTCAGCGGCACTTCGTGAACCGTAATGTCTTCATGCGCCACACCCCCGCCCTTTCCCACGCGCGACAGTTTGGTCGCCAGAAAGAACGTGACGGTCTCAGACGTCAGCCCACTTGATGCAGGTCCGTGCGTCAGTGCTTCCATGTGTTCAGCGCGATAGCCGGTTTCTTCCTCCAACTCCCGACGAGCGGCTTCGGCGTGCTCTTCGTTACCGTTGCCTGGTTCGTCGCCGATGATACCCGCAGGCAATTCGATCGTGCGGGCATGCACGGGGATTCGATACTGCTCGACGAGGAGAAGCTTTCGATCCTCAGTCACCGCCGCAATGATCGCCGCGCCGGTGGCATTCATGCGATGGGCATATTCCCAACGGCCTTCTTTAATCAAGGCCAGGAACTTGCCCGTGTAGAGGGTGGCTTTCAAAAACAGTTAGTGAATGAATGAGTCAGTGAGTTAGCGAATAAAGAAGCGGATTTGAAAACACTCATGGCACTCAATGA
>DASUGI010000216.1:0-9240 GCA_036274115.1 Verrucomicrobiia bacterium | reverse complement strand
TGATCCCCGATGCCGCCGGGTACACGACTCTCAGCGGCTTGCAGATCGCGCCCGCCGGCGCAGTTGCCTCCGAGCAACCCCTCATTAACAAACTCCTCAATGTCGACATCGCTGTGGCGCATTCCAACAAAACAGGGTTGGCAGTGATTGGGGTCGGAAGCAGCGACGTGTGGAACCACTACAACTTTCCCGGAGTCAACGCGGCCAGCCTGGCCAACCTGAAATGGTCGGACAACTCCAGCAGCTCTGCGGGTTTGGTCATGCTCAACGGGGCTGGCCAATGGGGCAATGTGTTGTCCGACGTAATGTTCCGCGGCTACAATTACGCGCAAAACCAGGGCAACATCACCGTAACGCTCACCAATCTGCCCAGCGGCAATTACGATATCCTTGCCTACGGTCATACCACGACGCTCGATGACAATGGCGTGTTCGAGGTTTGGAGTGACGAGATCAATTGGGGGATCAAAGGCACGAGTCAGCAAGGTTATGGACCCACGTCCAATAAGTGGGAACTCGGCCAGCAATATGTGCGCCTTGCCGGGGTTGCCGTGAACAACAACCACCCGGTTTATCTCCAGTCCAAAAAGACCACCTACGGCTACAACAACCTGAGCGGCCTGCAAATCGTCCGCACGGGTGATCTCGACAGTGATTCCGATGGCCTGCCTGACGCGTGGTGCCGTGGAAACGCTTGTCGGCGACGTTCTTTGCCCAATCCGCCAGGTAAGCGTTCTGCGCCGTCAGGCTTTCGAACGTCCGTCCCTTGACCGCGTTGTTCTGTGCATACTTGACACCCGATTCCACCTTGGAGTCGGTATTATGAACAACTTGGGGCAGGCCTTACCCAGGCGCAGTTTACCCATTCTGGGGTTACACAGTTTGGCCGAATATACCGGCCAGGTCGGCCCGGAACAGACGCATGTTCAGGTGCGGACAGCGTCGGTTAATTCCGCGATAAATGTCGCTTACAATCACGGCCGAGAAGTCGCGAAAAAAAGCCGGGCCTGAATAAGGCCCGGCTCGTGCGCGCTTCTGATTTGATCTTGAGACTTACTGGAGCGCTTGCAACCGGAAGAACTTCTGAGGTTCGGAGCCAATGACGATGGTGTGTGGGCTGACCACGCCGTTGATCCGGTTGGTATATGGCCCGGCGACGTTGGTGGCCCAGACCAACGAGTAGGTTCCCGGTCCCCAGTTAAAGACGAGGTTGGTTCCGTTCTCCAGGTTGAAGTTGAGCGTGGGCGCAGTAACGGTTCCCGAAGCGGGATACAATTGGGAGGTTGGAATGATTCCCTTAACCACACCGCCTCCGGCACTGGACCAACTCAACTGAGAGGAAGCGTTAACTCCGTTCTCGAAATACTCCATGACGAGATCGTAGTGTTGGTTTGCGTTCAGCGCGATGCTCCCGCTTTGCTCCGTCGCGCCATGCAATGCCCAGTCATTGACGAGCAACTGTCCATTCACCCAGAGTCGCTGGCCGTCATCGGACCTCACGTAAAACGTGTAAGTGTCCGTGTCCAGGGCGCGCACCTGACCTGACCAGCGCACCGTAAAGAAGTCGGCGGAAATCCCCGGCGCGGGAGAACCGGTCAGCCAGTCGAAGTCCACCGTGGGATCGATGCGGCTGAGCGTTATCGGTCCGGCGAACGGATTGGTCGAATATGAACTGCTGTAATAATTGCCGCGCAGTCCCGTGCCCGTACCGACCACAACTGCCGGTTGGACCACGTCCAGTACCGCTACTCTGCTGGTGACGCTGCCATAGACGTTACCCACAACTACGGTGTAATAGCCGGCATCAGCAATCTGGACATTGTTGGTTGTGAAGCTTGCCGCAGTGGCGTCCGGGATGTCGATGTCGTTGAACCGCCATTGATAAGTCAACGGCAGGCCCGTCTCCACTGGCGCGCCCGCTCCGACGGTGAACGAAGCGTTTTCACCCACATGGGCAATGGTCGTCTGGGCCGGTTGATTCGTGATAATCGGAAGCGGATCGGCGACGGTAAAGACGATGGAACGCGTTTCCGTGCACGTGCCGTCGCTTACTTCCACCGTGTACGTGCCATTATCGGCCACACTGACGCCCGCGCCGAAACCATCGATGGTGTAGGTGGGGCCGTCGGTCGGATTCGGCAAACCGCCGCCACTCCAGCTCCACTGGTAAGTGTAAGGCCCAGGTCCGGTGACGGCGACGCCAAAGGTGTTCGTGGTAGTCGCATAGGCGGGCGAGGTGCTGTTGGTAATGCTGCTGACCGTTCCATTGAAAACCTGGGCGGTGGAGATCCCGACGGGCAGAATCAGGACACGCGCGGTAATTGGTTTGCTGGTGTCGATTTGAGGAAAGCGCTTGCCCGTGGTGGCATTGGCAACAATGTGCGCCCAGCGAATGTTGCTGCCGTCCTTCCATTGCCATTGGATGCGACAAGCTTTCGTCCCGTCAAACGCATAGTTGCTGCTGATCCGGCTGGAATTGGGTTCGCTGAAATACACCGCGCCAGGCACGGGCAGGGTGGCCACGGCCGGCGCTGAAAACAGATTGGTTGAGCCGTCTGCGTAGCTCTCAAAATCTTCGACGACGGTGTCCCCGTTCATGATCTGGTCGATATAAATGTCGTACGGTCCGTTGTCGGTGGAATCGATCGAAAACACCATGCCTTCCAGCGAGCAAAAGGCATCAGTATTCGTCACATGCGTCCCCTGGTTCGAGTCAATCGCGTCGTCGACGCCATTCTGGAAACTCACGAGTTGCCAGCAGGCGCCGGGAGGCAACACCCGGCCGCCAACGGGCGCCGAGCCGAAGCCCGCCTGCAGACCGGTTGCTCCCAGCATATAAAAGAAGCCTGATGCTGGAGCGCTGGAATTCGCGCCGACCGGGCCGGTATTGGTGGAATTCTTCCAACAGGTGACAAAAGCGCGGAGTTGCGCATTGGGTCCGCCGCCGACGAGCGCGGACGAGCTGACCTGGCTGGTGCAACCACCCTTTGTTTGGATCGCGGTAATGGAATCACCCTGGTTCATCGCGCTGGTGGGCACGATCACCGATCCGGCCGCAAAACCTGCGGCGAAATTGGTGGCGCCGATCTCGATGCCATTGGCAAAGACCGTCACGTTCGTTGCGCCGGCGGTTACCGAGGTCACGGTCACGTTGGTTCCCCCCGCCGCCAACGGTCCGGTAATGCCAACTTGCGTAGCGCCGGAGCTGAAACAAGGGTCACCGATGTTCTCGAAGCGGATGGTGTCCATGTACCAGCGGTTGGCAGATGCCAGAGCGGGGTCCGCGCTGACGAAAGTGAAGGTCAGGGTCGGGTCGGGTTGAGTATTGGTGATGTAACCAATATGAATCCAGGTGTGGATGGCGTTGGTTGAACGAAATGCCGTGACGGGCACTTCGGTTGCGGCGGCGCCACTGGGATCTGCCAGGTCGCCACCCGTGGCAGTCATGTTCACCAGGAGGTTCGCGGAGCAACTCGTGTTGGCGGGCAGCGTGGCGTAGATCTTGTAAACACCGGGGCTTTGCAAAGGCGCCGTGCCGGCGTTGGCGAAGATGTCGGAACTATAGCCTTCGCCGGGCTGCACACTCCAGGTGCAGCCGTCAGCGAATCCGAAACGGGAGCGTCGTGAGCCTTGCGGAGGCTGGGGCGTCGCACTGGAGAATGCCGAAGAACCGCTGGCCGAGACGCTCCCTGAATAGCACGATGGCGGGCAGGGAGTGTTCTGGGCCGACGCCGTACCTAATGAGGCGCTGACGAAAACATCCTCAGCCCTGGTTGATGTTGCGCTCATTGCCGTAAGGATCATCAGGGCAACGAGACTTTTTGCAGAACGATGCAAGCGTTGGATTGTCATAGCGGATGGGGTGTTTAGGGTTTCTAGGGAAATCTGTTATTTGAGTGCCGTGGTGATGGTTTGCAGATAGCCGTAATCTCGGGGGGACGCGGTCCGGAGATTGCCATTCACGTAAGCGGGGCAGCCGGCCTTGGTCACACGTTGTCGCGTCGCTGCATCCTGCCATTTGTGGATCTCCGCGTGTCCGTCGGCAAAGGACAGCCCTCCGCCTCCACAATGAAGCGAAGCGACGACATCGCTCCAGCTCCTGGTGGTCATGTTCACCTGGAACAGCCCGTCGTTGATGGAATCCGGGCATTCGTCCAGAAACACGAACGTCTTTGAGGGGCCCGGCGCGGTAAAACTCGCTGTCTTGTTAAACACCCGATACGCCGAATTTCCAAAATTGGCCATCAAGCCAACGTAGTCGCCCACATAACTGTTCATCGCCACGGTGCGATTGCGCTGGCCGGAGGCGCCGGCATACACGTCTGCGGGACAGCGGTAACAACCCAGGGACTTTGCCATGTACGGTCCGAGGGCGCCGTCGCGCAAATAACTGTCGTTGGTGTTGGCGCCGGTGGGCGAGCCTTGATTCCAATCCAACCAGCCGGTGACCCAGTTTCCCAGATTGGCGCTGAAGACGAATTGCGAAGTAACGGCATTGCTGGCGCAGTAATCATTGTTGTCCAGGGCATACATCGACCAGGCCAGCGAAAGCTGTTTGAGGTTGTTGATGCAGGAGATTTGTTGCGCCTTGCATTTGGCCCGCGCAAGCGCCGGCAACAACATGGCCGCCAGGATGGCGATTATCGCGATGACGACGAGGAGTTCGATCAGTGTGAAACCGCGGCCCGGGCGCGACGCGCACGTGGAGAGTGTCCGTTGGTCGGTTGCGGTGGTTTGCGGGAGCAGAGAGTTACTCTTGGGGTTTACGACAAGGTCCATTCCGGTTCAGTGTTTAATGGTCGCTTTCAATTTAATGGCGGGAGAGCCATAAAACAGACGCATGTTCATGTGACAAACATTGGCCCAGGAAGGTGACACAACCAGTCACCCTTCACCCGTCATTCAGTCACCAACCACCGGTTCACCAATCACCAGTTCACTCCAGTAATTGGTTTTGTCAGAATGAGCACGCCGCGATACTCTGCCAAAGGTTCGATGACGTATTTGCGAGCTAAACCAATTGCGCTTTTGCCCCTGCTGTTGTGCGGAGCAATGGTCGCAAACCCGTCACGTGTGGAGGGGGCAAGTGACTTGGGACCAGTAACAGTTGAGGGGGGGAAGCCGGGAAACGGAGGCACGGCCGCGGTCGCCGTTTCGCCGTCTCGCCGTCGCGTCAGCGCATCACCTGTGGGAAGGGAGCCGGTCAAATACAATGTGCGCAGCTGGCAAACTGACGAAGGTCTTCCGCAGAATTCGGTTTGGTCCCTCGCTCAAACTCCCGATGGTTATCTCTGGGTGGGCACGCACGAAGGCCTGGCGCGGTTTGATGGAGTCCGCTTTGCGTTGGTTGACGAGCCAAGTGCCCCGTATCTGAAACATGCCTGGATTGTGGCCTTGTGTCTCACCCGCGACGGCAGCCTCTGGATCGCCTGCGAGAACAATGGCCTCACACGCTTGAAGGATGGCGACTTCTCTCAATTCAAAGAGGCCGACGGCCTGCCCGGTGCTCAGGTCCAGTGTTTGTTGGAGAGTCAGGATGGAACGCTTTGGATCGGGGGCGACAAAGGTTTGGCTCGTTATCGGGATGGAAAGATCACTCGTTGCACTCAAAGCCAGGGTTTGAGGAACAACTCCGTGAAGGCGCTTTATGAATCGCCCCAGGACGTGATTCGCGCGGCGACCGTGACGGGTTTATTCAGCGTCAATACCGCCGGGAAGGAAGACCCGGCAAATTTCGGCCTGGGGATCGTCACTAATGTGCTCAAGGCAGTGACGGCAGATCGCAAAGGACAACTTTGGTTGGGAACTCTGGATGGCTTGATTTGCCTGGCGCCCGCAGGTGATCGCCCTTCAGCGGTGTCCCCTCTGATGAACTACGGAGCCGGGCAGGGTTTGCCGGACAAGATTATAACGATGCTTCACGAAGACACTGCCGGCCAGCTCTGGGTGGGCACTTACGGTGGGGTGGTGCGCTTCGTGGATGGCGAACTCATACCCTGGTCGCTTAACCAGAGGGGCTTTGCCGATTTGGTTTACACCATCTTCGAAGATCACGAGGGCAGCCTCTGGTTTGGTGGCCGGGATGGATTGTATCGCTTGAACCCGTCACGTCTCACCACGTACACCATTGAAGAAGGTCTGAGCCACAACAATGTCACATCGGTGATGGAGGACCCCTCGGGCGCGATGTGGTTTGGCACGTGGGGTGGGGGCGTGAATCGCCTGTCCGATGGAAGGTTCACGGCAATTACCACCAGCAATGGCTTGTCTTACGACGTCGTGCTGTCCCTGGGAAAAGGACGGGATGACAGTCTTTGGGTGGGAATGGATTTTGTCGGCGTGCTCAATCGTCTCGGTCCGGGGCTCACCAACGATTTTTCCCCCGGCACGAATAATCTGCTGAAGGCCATCCGCGTCATCCATGAAGACCGGAACGGGATGATGTGGATTGGTTCCAGCCTGGGATTGAATCGTTTTCGCGGAGATGTGTTTGAAACCTACACGACCAACAACGGATTGCCCGGAGATACGGTCATGGCGATTTGCGAGCGCGCCGACGGCAGCGTGTGGGTGGGCACCGATGGCGGCCTGGCGTGCTGGGAAGGCTCGCCCCGTGAAATCAGCACGACGTCTACTCTGCCGGAAGTTCCGGTGGCAAATATTTCACGGGATGCGAAGTTCAAAACCTTCACGGTTCGCGACGGACTGTCTTCCCACGCCATCAACGCCCTCTATGAGGACGCCCAGGGAACGTTGTGGATTGGCACTCGCAATGGCGGGTTGAACCGGTTTCGCGACGGGCGCTTCACCAGTTACACGACCCGGCAGGGACTGTTCAGTGACGAAGTGTATGAGATTCTGGAAGACGATTTCGGTTACTTCTGGATGAGTTGTCGCCGGGGCATTTTTCGCGTGAGCCGCAAAGAACTGGAGGCGATCGACCGCGGTGAAATCAAACTGCTGCACAGTACCGTTTTCGGGCGCGTGGATGGAATGGCCAGCGTGCAGTGCAATGGCGTGTCGAAACCCGCGGGTTGGAAAAGTCGGGATGGTCGCCTCTGGTTTCCCACGATCCGTGGCGTGGTGGCGCTGGAATCCAACCTCAAGCTGAATGATCGGCCGCCGCCGGTTGTGATTGAGGAAGTGCGCTCGGGCACCAATCTCCTGCGGGGCAGTGCGCTGACCAATTCCGCGGTGTCGCAACTTCGCGTCCGGCCCGGACGGGGCGATCTGGAAATCCATTTCACCGGTCTCAGCCTGGAAGTGCCCGAAAAGGTGCGGTTCAAGTACCGCCTCGAGGGACATGATCCCGAATGGAAGGAAGCCGGATTGCAACGTTCCGCTTACTACAACAATATCCCGCATGGGCGGTATCGTTTTCAGGCCATCGCCTGCAACAACGATGGCGTCTGGAATAATGAAGGAGCAACGCTCGCAATCCAGATGCTCCCGCATTACTGGGAGACCTGGTGGTTCAAGACGGCCGCCGTCGCCGCCTGCGTCGGATTGTTCATCGTCTTCTACCGTGCCCGCGTGGATCGGTTGCGGGAAATCGAGGAACTACGCATTCAAATTGCCTCGGATTTGCACGACGACGTGGGCTCGCGCCTCACCAAAGTGGCGATGGTCACCGAGTTAATGGACCGGGAAACGCCGCCCACCGACCGCAGCAAAACGCACATCGGGAACATCTCCGGCACCGTGCGCGAAATCACGCGCGCCATGGACGAAATCGTCTGGACCATCAACCCGCGCAACGACACGCTCGACAACCTGGCCAACTACGTTTTCCAGTACGCCACCGAGTATTTTCAAAACACCGAGGTGCGTTGCCGGTTGGACGTGCCGGCGGAATTACCCGATCACCCCATTTCCACCGAAGAACGCCACAACCTGTTTATGGCCGTGAAAGAAGCGTTCAACAACGTGCTCAAACACTCTGCGGCCACGGAAGTGCGCGTGGGCCTGACGGTGGCCGCCAATCTGTTGACCATCACCATTGCCGACAACGGCAAGGGTATTCCGGCCAATCTCACCGGCCCGGCGGGCGATGGGCTCGCCAATATGAAACAACGATTGCAACGGATTCGGGGACGTTTTGCCTTCAAAAGCGCGCCCGGCATGGGCACGACGGTGACTTTGGAGGCCCGCGGAAAATGGTCCACGTAGAGGTGATATTGGATCGGGTTCGGGATTCACCGTTGGATGTTGGATGTTCGATGTTTCCCCATCATTCCGCTACACATGTTCGTGGGGGCTTGGAATCCAGCACCGCGTGCTCCATACTTGCGCACTGGTTAGACATGGCCATTAAAGTTTCCATCATTGAAGATGACGACTGGATTCGCGAGAACCTCGCGACGCAGATCGCCAGCACGGACGGTTTTACCTGCCGCGGTGGCTATCGCAACGGCGAGGAAGCTGTGACTCAAATTCCCCGCCAGGCGCCGGACGTCATCCTCGTGGACATTAATCTACCGAAGATGAATGGCATTGAGTGCGTGCGGAAACTCAAGCCGCTCCTGCCCAACACGCAGATCCTCATGCTTACGGTGTATGAGGACAGCGACAAAATCTTCAAATCCCTTCTGGCCGGCGCCAACGGTTACCTGCTCAAACGCACGCCGCAAGCTGAGATCATCGAAGCCATCGCTGACGTGCATCGTGGTAACTCGCCCATGACCGGCCACATCGCGCGCAAGGTGGTGCAGTATTTCAACCAGCGCGGCACGGCGGAGAACGAAATCGAAAAACTCTCCAGGCGCGAACGCGAAGTGCTCGACCGCCTGGCCGAGGGCATCTCCTACAAAGAAATCGCCGACGTCCTTTCCCTGAGCATCGACACCGTGCGCATGCACATCAAAGGCATCTACAGCAAACTCCACGTGCATTCCCGCGGCGAAGCGGTGGCGAAGTATCTGCGGAAGTAAGACGCGCGTGATGCCTGGCCGGAACGATTCCGTAGGACAAGCGTCGCGCGCGACGCCTGTCCTGCGCGTAATGACGCGCCGCGGGGTCCGATCCAACGGAATCGTTTCGGCTTAGAGCCTGCACCGATGCTGTTACAACGAAGAACCGCAAGAGGACTTCATCCTGCCCGAAGAAAACTTTCCGCAGAAAAACCTCCACTCCGCCTTCTTTCACCCGTCTACCGTTCAACCATTGACCTGTCTCGCCGAAGCCTCGGCGTAGGCGGACCTGTCCCGCCGAAGCTTCAGCGTAGGGGGACCTGTCCCGCCG
>DASUGI010000215.1:0-8817 GCA_036274115.1 Verrucomicrobiia bacterium | reverse complement strand
TGAGAAAAATTCTCGACTGCTGCCACCCGTAGGTGTCTGGACCGTGTCTCAGTTCCAGTGTGGCTGGTCGTCCTCTCAGACCAGCTACCCGTCTTAGCCTTGGTGAGCCGTTACCTCACCAACTAGCTGATAGGCCGCGGGCTTATCGAGAAGCGTCAGGCCTTACGGTCCCCGACTTTAAGTTCTAGAAGATGCCTTCCAGAAATCACATCCGGTATTAGCTCGCCTTTCAGCAAGTTATCCCAGACTTCACGGCAAATTACCCACGTGTTACGCACCCTTGCGCCACTCTCACTAGCGAATATTGCTACCCACTAGTAATCGTTCGACTTGCATGTCTTATCCACGCCGCCAGCGTTCGTTCTGAGCCAGAATCAAACTCTCCGTATAAAAACGTTAGTTTAATTCTTGTCCGAGGATTAATCGGACGAATTGCAATTTAAAACTCTTCTGACTTAAGGAACTAACTCCCTGAGCCAGAAGGGGCTCTCACTTATCGCACAATTCAATTTTCAAAGAGCAGCAGGTGTTGCCACCCAAAAATCCTACATCCAAAACTCAAACCCGCCACCCAATTCAGGGGACAAAAAACCTGAGCGCCGATTCACATCTTCTAACTCGGCATCTCAGATTCGAGTTTTAGGAGCGCGGAGAGTATCTCAACCGCACCGACTGTCAACTTGGTTTTTGTTTTCCAGTCTCACTCCGCCCAATGGCGAAGGGCCGACAAACTATCAGGAGCAAAATATTGTGCAAGAGTTTTTTGAAAAATTTTTCGACTGTGCTTTCAACCAATAAAATCAGGTCGATTCCCCCTGCTCTACGTCTTGCGGCGAATTCCAATTCGAAAAAAAATTTGCCTCAGTTTCAGTCACGTCAAAGAACTTCGCGAACTTTCCCTCCACGCACTTCTCAGCAAATCCCCTCGCATTCAAAAATTTCCTCTCACCTTGCAACAATTCATTTCCCGGTCCCTTCATTTTTGACGCGAGAATTATTTCGTTGATCAAATTCAGTGACGCTTTCGGGTAAAGCGCCGCAAGTGGCTCAACGCTCCCATTCATTCGCGGAACAACTCCAACAGAATCATCGCAGCACGACAAAAGTCGCCGAAGAAACTCCGCAGTCATTCTCGGCATGTCCACCGCAAGAACCAGGAGCAAAGAACTTGTTGTTTCGGTGAGCGCTCTCTCGATCCCGGCCAGCGGTCCA
Organism: Verrucomicrobiia bacterium; assembly: GCA_036274115.1. Classification (GTDB taxonomy): domain Bacteria; phylum Verrucomicrobiota; class Verrucomicrobiia; order Limisphaerales; family JADLHS01; genus JADLHS01. The sequence goes on along the minus strand of DASUGI010000215.1, from coordinate 7,605 downwards.
ACATCAACGAGGCGGTCGTGCAACACGCAACAACCAAATTCGGAATAGTCCACACCTGCACGACCAGAAATGAACACCTCACACGCCCCCACTTCACGAACGAGTCGAATCTGCCGCGCGAGCAAAGTTTGTCCCTCTACTTCCAACCACGCCTTGTCTCGACCCATCCGCGACGATTTTCCGCCCGCCAAAATAACCGCACTGAACTTCATACCAGCGTCCCATGTGTAGCATCAGTCCTGCTCGCCCCATCGGACGCCATCACACCATCCACACGCAACACCCCATCACTAAGAATCCTCGCCCGCAACCCACCGCGCCCGCGCAACGCTCTTTCCGCACCCTCTCCAATCGCATGATTCATCCAATGACACGGACTGCATTCGCAAACGCCCTCGAACTCGATGCCCTGGATCACGAACCTCTTTCCAACCAATGAATTCAAATCCACGCCACGCGTAACGACATTTCGGCGCGCCACACCAGGTGATTTCCCGACAACGTTCAGCTTCCGGCAAACATCTGCAAACACTTCACTCGAGAAAAAAGTGACCTGCCCTTTGTAGTTTTCCTTGAAGCCAAAGAAGCGATCCCCAAACAACCCCTTGCCCGCAACACAATCAATCTCGCTCACCGAAATCGTCGGGTGCGTCCCTGCGGGTTGCTCGTGATGCCCGAAGAAATTATGTCCCGGCGATATGAAAATCCCCACCACGCGCAACGTGGAAACATCGGTCACATCCGCCCGATTTGTCATATCCCAGTCTAGCCGACCGCCACCGCAGCGCAATGCCTTCACTCCGCAAATAACTCCTGCAACCGCCCCACCTCGTGCCGCATCGTGAATTGCTGAAACGTCTCCGACTTGCCGGCGCGATGCTTTAGATAAGTCCGCAGCATCTTCTCAACAACGCCCGGCAGCTCTTGCGCGGTAACCCCTGAAAACACCTGCCGCCCCACTGCCTGATTCCTCGCAAACCCACCGCCAACAAAAACGTGATACGCGTCCAGACTCTCGCCATTGAGCTTCGTCTTGGTACCGAGGCACCCGATGTCACCCATGTAATGCTGCGCGCAGGAATTCGGACAGCCCGTCAAGTGGATGTTGACGGGTTGATCCAATTCCAGCCGCTTCTCCAACTGCTTGATGAGTTCCAGCGCATGCCCCTTGGTGTTCGCTTGCGCAAACTTACAGTACGAGTTACCGGTGCAAGCAATGACGCCACTCGCGAGATTCGATTGCTTTGTCGACAAACCCGCCTTGTCCAGCGCCTTCTTCAGCGTTGGCACAAACGCGTCCGGCACATTCGGAATGATAAAGTTCTGCCAGACCGTCAATCGAACCTCCCCGCTGCCATAAAGCTCAGACAACTCCGCCACACGCAACATCTGCTTGGGCGTGATATTTCCCACCGGGCAGGTGGCGCCGACGTAGCAAAACCCTTTCTGCTTCTGCGGAAAATCGCCGACGTGCGAATGCGACAGCTCCTGCGACGCCCAGCGCATCTGCGCCAAGTCATACGGCGCACGACGCAATTGTTTCCCGAGTTTCTTCTCCACAAGCGCCAGATATTCATCCAACGAGATCGCTTCGAGCAGATGCTTGAGCCGGGCTTTCTTCCGGTTCGTGCGACAACCCTTCTCAATGAACACGCGCACGATGGCCACCACGACTTTGTTGATCTCACCTGGCGGAACAATCACTCCGAGATTGCGCGCGAAAGCCTTGTGCCCCGTCGCCCCGCCGAGCGCGATGCGGAAGTAAACACCAGACTCAATCGAATTGCCCTGCGCGTCTACCACCGGCTTCCCTCTCCCCTCAACGGGGAGAGGGACTGAGGGTGAGGGGTGGGAATGACTGTTCGGCCCACCCACGAAAACAGCCTTCACCCCAATATCATTCGTATCCTCAACCGAACCAATCAACCCACCGCCGTCGTAAGCAATGTTGAACTTGCGCGGCAAATCATAGAACGAGCGATCATTGATAATGATCTGCGCGAGCTGTTGCACGAACGGCTGCACGTCAATCAACTCCACCGGGTCAATCCCCGCCGTGGGATTCATCGTCAGGTTACGGATGTTGTCTGCGCCAGCCCCGCGGGTGTGCAAACCAATCGCCTGGACCCGTTGTAAAAATTCCGGCGCGTCCTTCGGCTGGATCAGGCGCATCTGAAGATTTGCGCGCGTTGTAATCTGCACATAGCCGCTCGTGAGTTCCTGGGCAATGCGCGCCAGTTCCCGAAGTTGATACGATTTCAACACCCCACCCGGAATTCGCAGTCGCGACATGAACGCTTCCTTTATCGGCGTGAGGAAAAACAATCCATGCCACTTGAAACGGAACGTATCCTCCTTGTCCGGCGCTTTGTTGCCGATGGCGTTCTCGACGAGTTGCTCGTAAGCGTCGAGCGGGTGCAGTTCGCGCTTGATGCGCTCTTCGAGAATCAAATCCTCCTTCGGCGCGGGCGCGGGTTCAACATCGCTGAAGCGTTGCCCGCGCGCCGCGGCACCCGCGAACAAGCCGCTCAAATACTCCTTCTGCTCGGCAGTGAACCCCGCACTTGCAATAGGTTCGGGTAAAGTCAAATTACTCATAGCACGATCTAAATTTTATCAGGGCGTCTTGGACTGCGGTGGCAGAGCGCAGCGGCGACACCGCTTTTGAACTGGCGATGCACTTTCCCATGTTACGTGCCGGTGAAAGCGGCGTGGCGCTCCGCTTCCCGCCGCAGTCCAAACAGTCACTGGTTTGCGTGACGTCCGTTGCGTAAGTCACAATCGATTCAATACACATCGCGTTGATAACGTTTGTCGGATTTCAATTTCGCCACGTAAGCCTTCGCTTCGTCAGGATTCTTACCTCCCCCGGTTTCCACGATCTTATGCAAAGCAGCGTCCACATCTTTCGCCATGCGACTCGCATCGCCGCACACATAAAAGTGCGCGCCGGCTTCGAGCCACGACCACAGTTCTCCCGCGTTCTCCATCATTCGATCCTGCACGTAAATCTTGTGCTCCTGATCGCGTGAGAATGCAAGATCGAGTCGGGTGAGCAATCCGGACCTCTGCCAGGCCATAAGCAATTCGTCGTAGAGAAAATCCGTGTCGCGCCTCTGATCTCCAAAGAAAAGCCAGTTCTTCCCTTTCGCTCCGCTCGCCTGACGTTCTTCAAGAAAAGCGCGGAACGGCGCGATGCCGGTGCCCGGGCCAACCATGATCATCGGCGTTTCTCCATTTACCGGCGGTTTGAAACCGTGCGACGGCTGCACAAACACTTTCACGAACTCCGCATCACCGACGCGATCCGCAAGAAATGTGGAAGCCACCCCTTTACGCGCGCGGCCGTGACTCTCGTAGCGCACCGCCCCCACCGTCAAATGCACCTCACCCGGATGCGCCTTGGGCGATGAAGAGATTGAGTAAAGCCGCGGAACAAGTCTCTTAAGAAGCGGCACGAATTCCACCACCGGCATCGGTGCGGGAAGCATTTCCAGTAAATCAATCACCTGTCGACCCCACAGCCATTTCTTCAAGTCTTCCCGTTTCTCCGGCGCCAGCAACACAGCGAGTTGCTGCAGGGCCGCTTCGTGCTTCCCTCTCCCCTCAACGGGGAGAGGGATTGAGGGTGAGGGGTGGGGAGGTTCGTTTGATCCTTCAATCACCCCAGCCCTCACCCCGTTGAGGGGAGAGGGAGCGCGCAGTGCCACGGCTTTGAGCAACTCCTGCGACGGTTTATTTATGTCAAAGTGATGCGTCAACGCTTCACGCAGCGACATAATGTTGTCGCCAAACTTCACATTTTCTTCCGGCCTGGCCTTTAGCGCTTCGATGATGTCGTCCACAAGTTCCGGACAATTCACCGGCACCACGCCAAGTGCATCACCGGCTTCGTACGTCAATCCGCTGCCATTCAAGTCGATCTCATAATGCCGCACTTCTTTGTTCGAACCCGGTTTGTTGAGCAGCACATTCTTGAGCAGCTTTGCGGGGAAAGGATTAAATTTCCCGTAAACTTTCGGAGCGCCGGTCTCCGACCCGGCGTGCTTCGTCGCGCCATTGGCACCTGCCGGGCCGGAGGCCGGCGCTCCATTGACAGCGGTGCTGCCGAGTTTATCCCACAAGCCATCAATCCATACCTTCGCCGGCCCTTCGTAATCCACATCACACTCGCCGCGTGGTGCAAGCCGTTTTGCCCCCAGCGCTTCAAGGCGTGCATCGAACTTCTTCGAAGCACCGCAGAAGTCGGAATAGTTCCTGTCGCCCAGTCCCAGCACAGCGAAGTTCAGATTCTCCAGGCGCGGCGCAGAATCGGCCTTGATCCAGTTCCAGAAATTCACCGCGTTATCCGGCGGTTCGCCATCGCCCCACGTGCTCGAAATAATCACTGCTTTCTTTGCCGTGATCAGACCGGCAGATTCAAAATCATTCAGCGCTGCCACCTTCGGTGTGAAACCGCGCGATTCGGATTCCTTCGCCAGTTTCTTTGCCAGGCCTTCCGCACTGCCAGTCTGCGAACCAAAGAGAATGAGCAGTGGCTCGCCAGTTTTCGGAGGCGCAGCGTTGGGCTGCGGCGCAGGCATCCCACCGGGCACTTGCGAGAACAGGCCTGCGAGAAAGCCATTCAGCCACGCGCGTTGTTCGGCGTTGAACGGAGCGGATTCGGGAATGTAAGGAATGTTCGTCATCAAATTTTTTCCAGGCGAACCGCGCAATGTTTGTAGCTCGGCTGACGCGAATGCGGATCGAACTCAGCCCGCGTCAGCTGGTTGGTAACGCCGTAATGCATGGGGATAAAGGCCTGGCCCGGTTGCACCGTTGGCGCGATGAACACAGTGCAAGCAACGCGCGCACGACGGGACACCAATGCCACCTGAGCGTTGGCGGTCAATCCCAGCCGCGCGGCGTCGCTCGGGTTGATCTCCACGTAAGGGTTGGCCGGATAAAGCGTGCGCAGAACGGCGGATTTGCCGGTGCGAGTATTCGTATGCCACTGCGCGCTCGTGCCGCGACCGGTGAGCAAAACAAACGGAAATTCATCGGTCGTGGTCTCGGCAACTGGCCGCGGGGCATCGAAAATGAACTTCGCCTTGCCATCGGCCGTGAAGAATTTGCCGTCGGCGAAAAGTCGCCGCTCGCGCGCAATCCCAGACGCGTCGCCAGCAAACTTTTCTCTCCCCTCAACGGGGAGAGGGATTGAGGGTGAGGGGTGGGAGCGTTCATTGGGTGACATACTTGCATCTGCTTGCCTAACCACGCTCTCACCCCTCACCCCGGCCCTCTCCCCGTTGAGGGGAGAGGGAGAAGAAACCTGCACTTGCCTCGCTTTGAACGGCCACTGAATTCCACCCTCTGCGTCCAAGTGCCGATAGTCCTCAATCCCCGTGAAGTCACACGGACGGCCAGCACTCAGCCTTTTCAGAATCTGAAAGGCGGCTTGCGGCGACGTCCATTGACTGAACATCTCCGAGCAGCCCCAGTATTCGGCGATGAGCCGGAAGATGTTGAAGTCACTCATTGCCTGCCCCGGGGCACGCGACACTTTCTTGATGTGGCCGAAACGCCGCTCGCTGTTGATGAACGTGCCTTCTTTCTCGCCCCACCCCGCCGCCGGCAGGAACAGATGAGCCTTCCGTGCAGTGTCTGTCGTCGTGAACATGTCCTGCACGACGAGGAATTCCAACTTGTCGAGGGCACCGTTTGCTCGGCCGGAATCAATCCATGAATGCGCCGTGTTCGTCGCAATGACCCAAAGCCCTTTGATCTTCCCATCAGCCACGCCATCCAAGATCTGGTCGTAAGCCAGCGAGTTCCTCGCGGGAATCTTCTGGGGCGCAAGGTGCAACCGTCGCGAAACTTCCGCGCGATGCTCGGCATTGAGAAAGTCCCGACCGCCAAACAGTGACGTGGCATTGGCAAAAAGTCGCGAACCCATCGCATTACACTGACCGGTGATGGAATTCGCGCCCGTTCCGGGCCGACCAATATTGCCGGTCATCAACGCCAGATTAATGATTGCCTGGGCGGTGCGGGTGCTTTCGTGGCTTTGATTCACACCCATCGTCCACCAAAAGCTAACGGCCTTGCGCGTGCCAATAGTTTCCGCAAAACGAAAGAGTTGCCCGACGGTCAGCCCGGTTTCCGCCGCAACTTTGTCCGGCGTAAACTCGCGGACAAACGATGCAAAGTCGGCAAAGCCCGTTGTGCTCTGGTCGATGAACTCACGATTAATCCAGTTGTTTTGAATCAGCAGATTCGCGATTCCATAAAGCAGCGTGAGATCAGACTTTGGCGCGAGGGCGAGATGCTGGGTCGCGTTCATCGCCGTCTCGGTCCGTCGCGGATCGACGACGATGATGTCGGGATTCTTTTTATTCCGCATCACGCGCTGCCACATGATTGGGTGGGCGATGCACAGGTTCGACCCGATGAACACGAGGCAATCCGATTCTTCAAAGTCCGCGTAAGTGTAAGGTGGCGCATCGAAGCCAAAGCTCTGCTTGTAAGCAACGTGACTGGTAGCCATGCATTGGCGCGTATTGGAATCACAATGCAGTGCGCCCATGCCGAACTTCCACAGCGCGCCAACGAACGCCATTTCCTCGGTGCAAATCTGTCCGGTGCTCAGAAGCGCGACGCTCTCCGGCCCGTGCTGATCCATGATGGCCTTGAACTTGACCGTGAACACCTGCATCGCCTCGTCCCAATCCGTGGACTCGAGCTTGCCGGTCTTCGGATTGCGCAGCAGCGGCGTTGTGCCGCGGTCCGGCGCGCTTAGACACGTCAGCGCTTCCCAACCTTTCGGGCACGCCATGCCGAGGTTCACTGGATAATCTGCGGTCGGCGTGAGATTCACCGCCACGCCGGATTGCAAATGCACATCGAGCGAACAACCGGTCGAACAAAACCCGCAAACGGAACGTGTCGTCGCATCCGGACGCAATCGCGCCGGGACTTTGCCCAATCCGAAATCAGCGGGATGCAACGTGAGGTCCTGCGTGAGCGGACCATTCCATTGACGCAGCAAAGAATTCTCTCTGTCCTCACGCAACGGGCGCAAAGGACGCAAAGGTCGTTCAATTTTCTTTGCGACCATTGCGTCCTTTGCGTGAGACACTTCTTTGGCTTTCCCATTCACGATGCTACACCTCCTGGCATCTTCTGCGTGACGACCGCAGTGAAAAAAAGATAGCGCTCAAGAAACTCACCAACCACACACAGCACCGCAGAAACGATGACGAGCAGCGAAACCGCAGAGTGAACTTGGGCGAGCATGATGAGCGGCATTACCACGCCACCGACAACGCCCAGGGCAACGCGCGCCCGCACGAAGCCATTCAGTTCGCCCGCCAGCAAGCGGGCCGTTTTGTTGAGCGGCGTTTGGGCGGCGGACTCCTCGTCAACCAGGTGAGCGAAAATGCGGCGCTCGAACCCCAGCTTGGCCACCGTCACGGCAATGAGCGCGATTCCCGTTGAAATGAACATACTGCCACCTGGTTTTGTAAAGGAGAGCACCGGCAGGGTCGCCGCGATGCCAAGCAGCAAGGTTGTTCCGAAGAATCTGGGGAAACTGTGCGACGCGTTCCAGAAATCGCGGCGCGTTTT
>DASUGI010000214.1:0-13728 GCA_036274115.1 Verrucomicrobiia bacterium | reverse complement strand
CCGAACAACCTGCACCTGTTCCCGAATGAACGCTTCAAGAGCAGCCTCGTGGACATTCCCGGCGAGCAGCCTGCCATTTACTCGGCACAGAACGTCCCGCACGGCGAGGTCCATTATTGCTACTATCAGTCGCCGAAGTTTGGGATGCGTCCCCTGCTCGTTTACACGCCGCCCGGCTATCAGGACAGCACTGAGAAATATCCCGTGTTTTATCTCGTCAGCGGAACGACGGACACCGAGGAAACCTGGTTCAAAGTGGGCCGCGCCAATTTCATTCTCGACAACCTCATCGCCCGGAAGAAAGCCGTGCCGATGGTGGTCGTCATGCCGTACGGCAACATGATGAGCGGCACGCCCGATCCGACGACGCTGCAAGCCGCCGAGATGTACCAGGCGTTCACGGAGGAAGTGGTCGGCGCAATCATGCCCTATGTGGAAGGCCAGTTTCGCATTTCGCCGGATCGAACCAGGCGCGCCATTGCCGGGTTCTCGCGCGGCGGCGGGCAGTCCTTGTTCGCTGGATTCTCGAACCTCGACAAATTTGCGTGGGTCGGTTCTTACAGTGCGTATCTGACTCCGGAAGTTTTCAACAAATACTTTAGTTCCCTCGCGGAAAAGCCAGAGACGGCGAATCAACAACTCAAGTTGCTCTGGTTGGGGGTCGGTCGCGACGATTTCCTATATCGGCAGGCGGTTACCTTCGACGAGTTCCTCAAGGAGAAGAAGATCGAGCACAAAAGCCTGGTCACCGATGGCGGGCACACGTGGATGAACGCCCGGCATTATCTCACCGAGACGTTGCAGTTGTATTTCAAGTGAGCACGACGCGCTATGAAACCAATCAGCTCAGTTGTCGCGGCCGCGGAGCGCGGACAGCTTTGTCCGCGCGAACTTCGGAAAGCCAACTCGCGGACAAGGCTGTCCGCGCTCCCGATTTGCAGCACCCACCGCGTCAGGAAAATAACTATGACCTATTGCACTAAAATGTGCCACAACCTCCCTCGCCCCCTCGGGGGAGTGGGATGGGGTGAGGGGGCAGCGTGCGAGCCAACGTTCACTCTGGTTCGAGCGGTCACCCTCACCCTGACCCTCTCCCCTCAGAGGGGAGAGGGAATATGCTTCGGCATGCAACCACGTTAACAAAATACTATGACCTATTGGACCAAATATATTTCGGGACTGGCCGCCGGCGCGGTCGTGATAATCGGGGTGAACGGGTGTAAATCGACGCCACACGCGCCTACTCAAGCAATCGTGACCGAAACCACGAGTCGCACGGTGGAAGATGGCGGGACGGGGCCGTTCAAAGCGATCATGGCCTCGGACAGCACACTCACGACCCACACCATTTTTCGGCCCAAGGACCTGAGCGCATTTGGCCGAAAGACGAAACTTCCGATCATCGTCTGGGGCAATGGCGCTTGCGCGAACTCGCCGTGGGAACACGTGAACTTCCTGTCCGAAGTGGCTTCACATGGGTTTCTCGTGATTGCGATTGGGCCGATGCCGGCGGAAGGCCAGCGCGGTGGTGCGGGCGGGCCAACCAAATCGCCGCTGTTGACGGACGCGATCAATTGGGCGATCGCGCAGAATACCAATCGGACCAGCCAGTACTTTGGGAAACTTGACACCACGAAGATCGCCGCCAGCGGCATGTCCTGCGGTGGATTGCAGACGTTGGAGGTTGCGCCCGACCCGCGCCTGACCACGGTGATGATCTGCAACAGCGGAATCCTCGGCGACCCCGGGCGCGGCATGGGTGGAATGCCAAGCCTCACGAAGGATCATCTCGCCAGGTTGCACACCCCGGCGATTTATATTTTGGGCGGCGAGCGGGACATCGCCTACAACAACGGCATGGACGATTTCCGCCGGATCAATCATGTGCCAGTGTTTGTGGCGAACCTGAACGTCGGTCACGGCGGCACTTACGCGCGGAAGCACGGCGGTGATTTTGCCATCGTCGCGACCGCCTGGTTTCAATGGCAGCTCAAGGGTGACAAGCAGGCCGCGAAGATGTTTGAGGGCGAACCTTGCGGCGTGTCGCAGATGGCGGGTTGGAAGGTGGAGAAGAAGAATATTCGTTGAGACGGCGTGGGTTGCTTGGAGGAGATTCTCCCGAGCAATCTGCCAGTACCGGATTACGTCCGTTTCCCGCACCAGGGCACAGTAATGTTTGATGATTACTTGAGGCGAGTTCCCCATCTCAGACGCCGTAACATTTTCGTCCTTGGTCTTACCGAGAAGTCGAATTCTGACGGGTGTTCGGAAGGGGGAATGCACTTTTGCTCAGGACCAAGGTCGTTCACCAAAGCGATTGGCTATAGCAAAGGCTGCCGATGTTGGGGTCCGGCGCCCGGAAGGCTGAATGGTAAACACCCGCTACCAGGATTTTGTTGCGGGAAAGTTCTTCCGGGCGGCGATCAATGGGCTACAGCCCGCCGCCCAGGCCAAGATCCCCGTTGGTTACCCCGGTTTGTAGATCGGGAAGGTTGGTGCTTATCAATGCTCCAGCCTGGCGTTCGGTACTGACCGATAGATCAACCGGCACTGCTGCGTTTGAGCCGGCACCCGTACCGGTTTCCGGCAGATTTAGAGTCCAAAGCCAGACTGCACTGATCAGGGTCAATCCCGAAGCCACTTTCGCAAGATAGCGCATCCGAAAATAATTCCACGACCAGGCTGGCGGCGATGCCACCTTCGGCAATGGTGGAATTTTTTCGGATGGCACGCTCATTTGTTCTCAGCGCCGGGAGTGGGCGACATCGGGGCCCAAACATCGGCATTTGCCGCGGTGCGGCCATAAGACACGTCGGTGGTCTGCGGACCAAAAGTGATGGCATCGAGCACCTGATTCAAGTTGGCATCGGTATCCGTGAGATAGATCTCCTCGTTTGATGCCGAAAGCTTGAAGCTTGCATGCAATCCCACGGTCTCCGTCGTATCTTCGTCGGCCCACACCAGAAGATAGCCATTCGCCGGAATGGTCGTTCCAGCGGGAAATTGCCACTTCCGCGGATTGTTCGGCTCATCGCTCAGATAACGACCTGCCAGGCTCACCGGCTCGTCCGTGAGGTTGTGAAGTTCAATCCAATCATCGAATTCACCCTGCGGGTCCGGGATGGTACTGGTGTTGGAGGCCATAAACTCATTTATCACCACCGGTGAATTGCTGGCGGTGGTGGTGGAAACCCGATAACTGTAAGTTTCGTTCTCGGCTCGTGCCGGTGAAAACCGTGCGGCCTGGGCAGCGTTGGTGCCGCGCGCTTCGATGTAATAACGCACCTTCGTGCCCGCCGCATAATTGGTGACGGTCGATCCGAACACTCCATCCGCCGCGTCGCCGTCCCCATGCGCGCCATCATCGAACATCTCGACTGTCGTGAACCGGCCATACGCCTTGCCACGATGATAAAGCCAGACGGAGCCCACGCCGCTATCGCCATTGGCGGTGACGTTGGCCGTAATCACTGGTGCATCCGTGGCGAACACATGATTTGTTGGTCCATTGACGCTGTTGATGTCGGGCTGTCGGGGCGTCAGCTCCGGGTGCGCCATCAGGAAATTGTAGCGATTGGTGACGTAGGTCCGGAGCGCGACAAGATCATTCGTGTAAGCCGTCATCGTAATGCCCTTGCGCGGATCGGTGATGAGGGCATTGACGCTGAGCGCATGAAACCGGTCGATCAATGCCGTCATCGTGGCGGGATTGAAATACTCGCTGAGTACGGTCCGCATGTGAGCCAGGTAGCGCTGTCTGAGTTCGTTGTGGGACAGCAGACGATAGAGCATCGGCCGATTGTTACTGGTTACCCCTTGCACCGGTGACATACTGATGTTCAGACTGCCGATCGTGGTGAAAGCTTCGTTCCCGTCGTGCTCCACGGGATGAATTCTCCCGCTCTCCGGCTCGTAATAAAACCCATAGTCCGCTCCCTTGTAAAAATAACTGTCGTCGTCGACGAACAGGTTTTCGATAGCAAGAAACCACAACCAGTTGTCCACAGCAAATACATCTTCCACCCGGTCTCGGAAAGTCACAGGCGATGTCAGATGGAGCACGTAAATGGCATTGGTCAATCGTTGATAGGCCGTAAGCCGGTTGGTGGTGGTGGATTTCAATTCGTAATGATTGGTGTAAGCCCAGACAGTGGCATTGGTAAAAACGACGAAGGCCGAGTTCGAGCCCGAGAAGTTCATCCCACCCGCGCTGTTTGGGGCGCGCCAACGGTCGCCGTCCGTGCTGGGAAACCACTTTCTGATGAGCTGGCTGTTCTCCTGTTGCACGAGGGAATAGACGCTCCACTGGGTGCCATTGAAATAAACGTTGCACATCGCGCCTTGGGGACATGGCGTGTATTGGCTCATCACCGTGAAATACAATGGCTCGCGCATCACCGTTTCATCGCCATACGCGTTGTTGAGATTCACCGTGGTGAAGTCCATCAAGTTCGCGTCGCTGATGCCGAAGTCGATGTCGAGATTAATGGATTTGCGTATCGGACCGCCAAAAGCCGATCCGTAGGAACTGTTCCCCTTGAAACGCGCGCCGATGTGATAATTGGTGGCCCCATTATCCAGCCACAGGACGGGCAAATAAATGTTCGTGCCGAACTGACGCGCCAAATGCATCGCATTGGAAAACGCCGTGGCATTCGCCTGCGTGTAGATCAGGCTGATGGTGCGAAAAAGACTGGGGTCGTACAAACCCTCGGTTTGCAGTGCGCGATAGTAGATTGCGTCGTTGGTTTTGGTTCCAACGGTTCGCCACGGGGCGTTGGCCTCGTTGCCAGACAACAACACGCCGAAGTTCGTCATCGTGGTCCACGTGGTGAGGTTGGTCGAGCTCTGAATCCACCAGTCGTCATCCTTGTCGCCATCCACCTTCAAAGAAACAACGTTGTTGGAAATCGCCAGCACGACCGATCCATCAGCCGCTCGCCCGACTGCGCCGCCGACCGTCATCGCGAGTAACACAGCGCCCCAAACCCAAAGCCTTCTTGAATGTTTCATTTCCCAAATGCTACTGCTTCTTACATTAACCCGGCGTTAAGAGTGCCTGAAACCTGGCCATTCGCTACTTTTTTCAGCGCAGATTGATAACAACAATCCTGAAGCTATTCGCAGTCACCATCGCCGCGCCGACGTCCGCAACTCCGGCCTGGCCACTTCCAATTTAACGAGAATTCTGGCACTCGCTCATACTTTTAAGGGGGTGGACGGTGTCCTTCCAGTGGTGATCTCCGTGCGCTTATGAAAGCCACCATCAAATACCGAGTCTGGTTTTACCCCGCAACCTTTAGCGTGATTGTCGCAATTTACAGCGTGGTGCTGCATCCGTTCCTATGGCGGCGCGCCACGTACCACTCCTTGCGACAGGTCATAGAAAGCGGTGACGAAGCCAAAGCCATCCGAGAAGTGCAGCGACTTTACAAAAAGAGACTATTTCAGCCCGACTGGACCCAACAGTCCGCCCTGCCTCCGTGGCGATGGGTGTATGACCTGGATGTACGGCTATTTGGCTGCCCGTCGTGCCGGGGCAATTGGCGAACGTTGCTGCACTGTGCCGCCCAGAATGGGCAACCAGCAACCGTGGCTGAGCTCATTCGCAGCGGTGCTTCGATTGATTCTTATGGTGACCGTGGTTGCCAGGCATTAGTTTCGGCAGTGGGCGGAGGAAACACCAACGTCATTGCGACGCTCCTGGCACATGGCGCCGATGTGAACGCTACCAACTTTCTTGGCTCGGTTATCCATGTCGCCGCCGGCTTTTCCCGCCAACCGGACGTTTTGCAGTTCCTGCTGGATGCTGGCGCAAAGCCCAATGCCGTTGATTCCAGAGGATGGACGGCACTTGACTGGGCAAGCGTCTACAACCCCAAAGCAAAGCCAATACTCATCGCGCATGGAGCCGTTGCCGGCACGAACCGGCTCGTGGCGCTACCCACAACCTCTGTTCAGAACTGAAAGCTTTGTCGCCCTCAGACGAACCTTCCGCGCGAACCAGAATAATCTTCGCATCGCGGCGCGGTTGTTGTGTAACCTCTGGCAGCAATGCCAGACGTCGTAACCGCCAGTCATCGCCAATCGCATCTTAAGGACCTCGATTACTCCGTGGTGCAACAATGCATGCACTGCGGACTCTGCCTGCCCACGTGCCCGACTTACGACGCCACCAGGCTGGAGCGCAACAGCCCCCGCGGTCGCATCGCCCTGATGCGTGCGATTGCCGATGACCGGCTGGATGTCACGAAAGCGTTTGGCGAGGAAATGTATTTCTGCCTCGGCTGTCTGGCTTGTCAGACCGCTTGTCCCGCCGGCGTCAATTATGCCGAATTGTTTGAGCACGCGCGCGCCGAGATTGAAGATCGTGGCGTATTGAATTCAACCCGGCGAAGTCTCATCCGGAACTTCACCTTGCGATGGCTGTTCATGGATTTGCGGCGATTGGAGCTGGCAGGCAAAGCGCTGAGGCTGTACCAGCAAACCGGTTTGCAGACTCTGATTCGGCGCAGCGGCGTACTGAAGCTGTTGTCCGGGCGCTTGCGGGAACTGGAGGCTATGACTCCGGCCGTCTGCGCGCGGTTTTCCGCCGACCTGATTGCCAATATCACGCCTGCAATCGGGCCGAAGAAATATCGCGTCGCCATGCTTACGGGCTGCGCGCAAGACCTGACCTTCAGCGACGTGAACCGGGACACGGTTGAAGTTCTCGCCCGGAACGGCTGTGAGGTTTACACGCCACCGGAGCAAAACTGCTGCGGGTCACTTCACGCGCACAATGGCGAATGGCCCCTTGCCCAAACACTCGCGCGCCGGAACATTGAGCAGTTTCCGCCCGAGCAATTCGACGCCATCATCACCAACGCCGGCGGTTGCGGTTCACATTTGAAGCACTACGCAAAGTTACTGGCGGACGAGCTTCGTTACGCCGATCGCGCAAAACTTTGGGATGAAAAGGTAAAGGATGTACATGAGTGGCTGATACAAATTGGCGTGAGGCCTCCGCAAGTGACTCCCTCTCCCCTCAACGGGGAGAGGGCCGGGGTGAGGGGTGGTATTGAAACCGAACATTCAACATTCAACACTCAACACTCAACATCGAATTCACCGGCCCACCCCTCACCCTCAATCCCTCTCCCCGTTGAGGGGAGAGGGAAGCCAGCGGTGAACGCCCCAGCAGAGTTCGTGGTCACGTATCACGAGTCCTGCCATCTCACCCACGGACAAAAAGTAGTTTCACAACCGCGTGAATTATTGCGCGCGATTCCCGGTTTGAAACTGGTTGAACTGCCAGAGGCCAATTGGTGCTGCGGCAGCGCGGGCATTTACAATCTCACGCAACCCGAAATGGCAGGGGAACTTCTCCATCGCAAAATCAGGCACATCAAATCCACCGGCGCAACGGTGGTGGCCACCGGCAATCCCGGCTGTCTGTTACAACTCCTCAACGGCGCAGCGAAAGAAGGATTGACGCTGCGAGTGGTGCATCCCATCACCCTGTTGGCGGAAGCCTACCGTGCAGAAAATTCACGATGATGTTTACAGGGTAAGTCCAACTTCAACTGGCGGACACCGGGGCGATTCCCCATCATCCGCCCATGCGCTCCAAACAGCAGATCATCGAACAACTCCTCAATCCCGGCATCATCGCCGTGGTTCGCGCCAAACGCAGGGAGCAAGCCGTGCCGCTCGCAGAGGCATTGGTGGCTGGCGGCGTGATTGCCGTGGAGATTACGATGACCACTCCAAACGCCATCGCCGCCATTCGCGAGGCCAGCGCAAAACTCGGCGACCGCGCGCTCATCGGCGTGGGCACCGTGCTCGATGAAGCCACCTGCCAGGAAGCCATCGACGCAGGCGCGCAATTTGTGGTGAGTCCGATTTGTCGTCGCGAACTGGTGCCCATTGCTCAGAAGGCGGGCAAACCAATTATGCTGGGTTCTTATACGCCCACGGAAGCGCAACTGGCTCACGAAGCCGGCGCGGATTTCATCAAGGTTTTCCCGGCGGATGGACTGGGCCCGAACTACATCAAGGCCCTGCGCGCTCCCCTGCCCCATCTGAAAATCGTGCCGACGGGCGGCGTGGACTTGAAGACGATTGGTGATTTCCTTAAGGCCGGATGCGTCGCCGTGGGCGCCGGCTCGTCGCTCATTTCCAAAAACATTCTGGAAACGGATGACTGGCCTGCGTTAACCCGCACCGCAACGGAATTTGTGAAAGCGGCCCGGCCGGCGCGGTCGTAACTATTCCTGACTTTGACAATAAGCCGGAGGCGGAGCACATTCCCGCCGCGTGAAATCAATAAAGTCGCTTCCACCGGCGGTTTTTGTCGTACTGTCAGCCTTCACAATATCAGTCTCGGCGCAGCTACCGTTACAGCGCGTGGCAAATACGACACTGCAAATGCCTGCCACGCCACCACAATTCGGTTACACGCTGGCCAATGCCTTTCCTACGGTGAGTTTAACCCAGCCGGTTTGCATCACGTCGCCGCCCGGAGAAACCAATCGCCTCTTCATTCTCGAAAAGGGAGGGAACATCGTGGTGATCACCAATCTCACCGCGCCCACGCGCACTGTGTTTATGAGCCTCACGGTCATGTCAGACAGCGAATCCGGCCTGATTGGCATGGCTTTTCACCCGGGCTACGCAACGAACGGTTATTTCTACATTTTTTCGAGCCGCAACCTGAACACAACTCAGGGCAACGGTCGGCACCAGTGTATTTCGCGTTTTCAAACCTCACCGCCGAACGCGAACACGGCGTCTCCGGCAACAGAGCAGTTCCTCATCCGCCAATTTGATACCGCGGGCAACCACAACGGTGGCGACCTGCACTTCGGGCCCGACGGCTATTTGTATGCCTCGGTCGGTGATGAAGGACCGCAGTACAACGGCGCGGGTAATGCCCAAGTCATCACCAACAAGTTCTTTTCGGCCATTCTCCGCATCGATGTGGACAAGCGTCCGGGAAATCTGTTGCCCAATCCGCACCCGGCCAACAGCGTCAATTATTCCATCCCCATCGACAACCCGTATGTTGGTTTGACCAACTTCAACGGCGTGCCGGTCAATCCGTCTGCCATCCGCACTGAGTTTTATTCCATTGGCTACCGAAACCCGTGGCGGATGAGCTTTGACCCTGCGACCGGTTTTCTTTACGTGGCAGATGTCGGGCAGGATCGTTATGAAGAAGTGAGCATCATTACCAATGGTGCCAACGCCGGCTGGGCCTACTATGAAGGCAAACAGTTGGCGAAGCCGCTGTATTCCGGCCAACCAACAATTCTGACCAATCCACCCCCCGGCCTGACCATGCCAATCCAGGATTACGCCCACGGGAGCGGCACGTTTCAGGGAAATTCCATCAGCGGTGGCATTGTTTATCGTGGCAGCCGCATCTCCCAGCTTTACGGCGCGTACGTTTTTGGCGATTACACCAGCGGCAATATCTGGTTTCTCCGCTACGACGGCAGCAATACCGTGCCGTTTCAACGCATCACAGGGGCCATTACTCCGGTGGCTTTCGGGCGCGACCCCCGAAACGGTGACGTTCTCGTGGCGCAGTATAACAACGGTCAAATCGGGCGGCTGGATTACAGCGGCGTTCCATCCGGGGCGCCACTGCCACCTACCCTCGCGGATACTGGTGCGTTCAGTGACCTTGCCACGCTGACCCCGAATCCCGGCATCGTTTCCTATGACCTCAACGTGCCGTTCTGGTCGGACCGCGCGCTCAAAACACGCTGGTTTTCCATACCAAACCCGGATCTCGATATCGGCTTCAATGCGAATGCCAACTGGCAATTCTCCAGCGGCACGGTTTGGATCAAGCATTTCGAGCTCGAATTGACCAACGGTGTGCCCAACTCGCGAAAGCGACTGGAGACCCGCTTCATTGTTCGCAATACGAATGGTTCTTACGGCGTTACGTATCGCTGGACTACTCCGCCGACCAATGCCTTGCTCGTGGCGGAAGAAGGTTTGGACGAAGTGTTCACGAACTACACCGGCGGCGGCGCGATTCTCAGCACGCAAGTATGGCATTATCCAAGCCGCTCCGAGTGTCTCGCCTGTCATACCGTTCAAGGCGGACACGCCCTGGGATTCAACACCGCCCAGCTCAACCGCGATTTCGATTACAACGGCACCGTCACCAATCAGATCGAAGCACTGCGGCTCGCCGGCTACTTCAGCAACAATGTGCCCAATCGTTTTCTGCTCCCGGCCCTCGCCCATGCCACGAATAACGCCGTCAGCCTCGAATACCGCGCCCGTTCGTATTTTGCGGCCAACTGCGCTCAATGCCATCAGCCGAGTGGCGTCGCCTCTGCGCTTTGGGATGCCCGCATCAGCACACCAGGACCCTTCAACGGGATCATCAATAGCCCGGTCAATAATGACTTTGGGAACACCAACAACCGCGTGGTCGTGCCCGGCTCGCTGTCTAACTCCGTCTTGTTCCAGCGCGTAGCCAATCTCGGGCCTAACCACATGCCGCCGCTCGCCACCTCCGTCATCAATACTCAAGCCGTGAACCTTCTTGCGGCCTGGATCACCAATGGCCTCGCCAACTACCAAAGTTATCCCGCCTGGCAAATGGTCTACTTCGGCTCCACGAATGCCGCCACGGTCCAACAGCTCGCCGACCCCGACGCCGACGGCGCGAAAAATTACCTCGAGTATCTCACCGGCACGGTGCCGACCAACGCCGCTTCAGCCTGGGGAATCTCCGTCGCCCCCTCCAATGGCAATGTCCAAATCATTGTTCCGCAGGTTGCCAATCGCGCTTTTGAGATCCAACGCACAACGGACTTGCTCAACAGCAATTCGTGGTCACCGTTAAATCTGCCCGCCAATGCTCCGTTCTTCCCCATCACCAATCGCACCGCCATTGTGGAAGAACCCATTCAACCCGGCACGCCTACATACTATCGCGCCCGCGTTTATGAACCGTAGCGAGAGGGATTGAGGATGAGGGGTGAGCCTGCCAACGAACCTGCTTCCCTCAAAAACCAGTTTGAATTCGGCGTCGGCATTTTTATCCTGCCGCCAATGAGTTCATCCCGTCTGCAAGCCCGCCGCGCGACGCTCGAGGACATCGAAGCGCTCCGTGGCCTCTGGGAAATGATGCGCTATCCCATCGCTGAACTGGAAAAGCAGCTCACCGATTTCCAGGTCGTCGCGGATTCAGAAGGCAAAGTGGTCGGCTCGGTCGGCTTTCGCAGCGCCCAGCGACAGGGGCAGATTCACAGCGAAGCCTTCAGCGATTTCAGCTTTGCCGAGCGCGCTCGCCCCGTGTTGTGGGAACGCATCCAGTCACTTTGCAACAATCATGGCGTCGCGCGGTTGTGGACGCATGACGCTTCGCCGTTCTGGACGCGCAACGGCTTTCAGCCCGCCACACCAGCCAATCTTGAGAAATTGCCGGAGCAATGGGATCGCACCAAACCGAATTGGCTGACGCTCCAACTGAAGGACGAAAACGCGATGGCATCCCTCGACAAGGAATTCGCCATGTTCGTCGCTTCCGAAAAGCAACGGTCCGAATACGCCTTGGGCCAGGCAAAGACTTTGAAGACCGTCGCCACGGCAATAGCTCTCCTGATTGCTTTCGGAATCCTCGCTGCCGCCGTGTTCGTTTTCTTAAGCCGGAAGACTGGTTCCCTCAGCCCGTAGGCAAGGTGAACTCATCGGCGTGATAGGAACTGCGCACCATCGGCCCGCTGGCCACGTGAACGAAACCCATTCCCTCAGCGCGCTCCTTGTATTCGGCAAATTTGGCGGGCGGAACAAACTCCACCACGGGCAAGTGCTTCAGCGTCGGCTGCAAATACTGACCCAGCGTCAGAATATCGCAGTTGGCCGCGCGCAGGTCCTGCATGGCCTCAAGCACTTCCTCCTCGCGCTCACCCAGGCCCAGCATCATTCCGGATTTGGTATGAATCGCTTCACCGCGCAGCGCCTTCACCTTTCGCAAGACACTGAGCGAACGATCATACGTCGCGCGGTGACGCACCGACGGTGTAAGCCGTCGCACGGTCTCCAGATTGTGATTAAAAATGTGCGGATTCGAACCCAACACCGACTCAATTGCCGCAGCGTTGTCGAGGAAATCCGGTGTCAGCACTTCAATCACAATTCCCGGATTGAGCCGGCGAACCTCTTCCACTGTGCGACGAAAATGGTCCGCGCCGCCGTCCTTTAAATCGTCGCGCGCCACGGCCGTGATCACGACGTGCTTCAGTCCCATTCTCCGCGTCGCCTCGGCCACCCGCTGAGGTTCATCCACTTCCAGGGCCAGTGGCTTGGCCGTGTTAACGGCGCAAAATCCGCACGCGCGCGTGCAACGATCTCCCGCAATCATGAACGTCGCCGTGCCCTTGCTCCAGCACTCCCAGTGATTCGGACACTTCGCGCTCTCGCAAACCGTGTGCAGCTTCAGCTCGTCCAGCAGGCTGCGCGTGCGGCTGAAGCTGTCCGAAGTCGGCAGCTTGATGCGCAACCACTCCGGCAGACGTGGGCGTGTGATGGTCTCAGCAGTCGTCATTTCTTCTTCAGTTTCTCCCAAAACTTAGCCAGGTCTTCGGGGCCAAAATCCGCTAAAACCTCCCCATCCACATCAATCACCGGAGCCAGCGTCTGCCCGGAAAGCTCTTCCATTTCGTCGAAAGCTTCGCTGTCGGAAATCACATCCAGCGTCTCATACTTGATCCCGCGGGCCTTGAGCCAATCCTCCGCGCGATGGCACCAGGGACAGTATGGCTTGATGAACAAACGTATCTTCACGAAGCGAATCTAGCACGACGCCCACGAAACTCAGGCAGTGATTTGCGCCTTGTAACTTTCCGGCGTCAAAAGGTCGTTAAGTTCACCCGCATTCGCCAGTTTCAGTTTGAAGAACCAACCTCCCGTAAACGGCTCGCGATTCACCAGCGCGGGATCGTCCACCACCGGTTTGTTGATCGCCAACACTTCGCCAGTCACGGGCGAATAGATATCACTCGCCGTCTTGACTGATTCCACAACGGCGCACGCTTCGCCGGCCTTTACCTTGCGTCCGACTTCGGGCAATTCGACGAAGACCACATCGGTCAACTCGTGTTGCGCGTGATCCGTAATCCCAATGGTGGCGGTGTCTCCCTCGACGCGCACCCACTCGTGCGACTTGGCGTATTTCAAATCGGCTGGAACATTGCTCATAGGTTCAATCCTCTAAATTAAACCGGAGGTTAACGGGAATTCCCGGAATGAAAATAAATTTCTCCATCCTACGACAATCCTCGAATTCACCGCAGAAATTGTAATTGCCCCTCCCTGCCCTTTGGCCTAGTTCTCAGGCGTAGTTATAACAACAAACGAAAGAAACATTATGGGACTTTCACCAATCCTAATCGGGCTGATCGTAATCGCAGCCATTGTGTTGTTTGCCGTATTGTTTGTCATCGGCAAATACAATGGGCTCGTGGCATTGCGGAATCGCTTCAAAAATGCCTGGGCACAGATCGACGTACAGCTCAAGCGCCGTTACGACCTAATTCCCAATCTCGTCGAAACCACCAAAGGTTACCTCAAGCACGAACGCGGCACACTCGAAGCCGTCATTGCCGCGCGTAATTCCGCATTCGCCGCTAACGGAAAAGTCACGGCCAACCCCGGCGATCCGGAAGCAGTGAAAGCCCTGTCCAGCGCCGAAGGCTCGCTCAGCGGCGCACTGGGCCG
>DASUGI010000213.1:0-17793 GCA_036274115.1 Verrucomicrobiia bacterium | reverse complement strand
ATTCCAATTCGTCGCCGAAGAACTCTAATCGCACCGGCCATGGGCTCGTCGGTGGAAAGAGATCCACAATGCCGCCCCGCATCGCGATCTCGCCTTTGTGGGTGACCTGAGCTTCGGGTTCGTAGCCCAGTTCTTCCAGCGATTCAATCAGGTCGAGCAAATTGGCCTGGTCGCCCCGCTGCAACTTGCGAGTTCGCGCCTTCAGTTCCGTCGGTGGAAATGTTTTCTGCAACAGCGCAGTCGCCGACGTCACAATGACACCTGCGTTTTGTGTTCCGCGTTCCGCGTTGTCCCCCAGTGCCACGAGTGTTTCCAATCGTTCAGCAATAATGTCGGCATGCGGGAGTTTCCCTTCGTGGGGAAGGATTTCCCAGGCGGGATAAAACAGAGCCGAGGATGGAGAATCGAGAATGGAGGATTGCCCAACGTCTTGACTCCGCGTTCCGCGTTCCGTGTTCCGCGTTTGATCAAGCCACGTCTCCAGGTCTTGATGAAAACTCTCCTGGGTCTTGAGACTGTCCGTGACGACTACAATGGGGCGTTGAGGAAAAAGCCGATGCAACAGCGCAGCAAAGAACGGCTGAGCCGATGCGGTGACGCCGGCAAAAGACAATGCGCCACCCGACTCCACACGCCGAGCGAGAGACTGCGCGGCGGGAGCTGACAATACCCGGTCGAACAAACTACCGCTTGTCGCCGGGACTTGGGAATCCTGCGGCAAGCAGAGAGAAGGTTGCAGCCAGAGGTGACCGCGTCAAGGCAGCGCACATTTTGGACTGCGGTGGCAGAGCGAAGCGACGACACCGCCTTCGGAGTGCAACACCGACCGACGGGTCGCGAAAACGCGGCGTGGCGCTTCGCTTCCCGCCGCACTCCAAATGGAACCGCGAAATACGTCAAATACGCGAACGGGAATAATTTTTTCGCGTGGTTCGCGTAGTTCGCGGTTCAAATTCAGTTAGACAATCGGCGACGAGGGGCGCAATGTCGGGCGCCTGAGCGGAATCAGAAGCGAGATGAGCGGCAAACTGCCCTTGCTCTGCTTGTGATCCAGCAATTCCAAATGGCACTCATAGACAACCCTTCGGAATGGATTTGCGTCTCTTTGAAATGGAAGAGCGCGAAGGCAGAAGAAACGATTGTGTGCGCTTCCCTGAAGGGGCACTAATCCCCGGGTTACCGCTTGCTGACGGAGAAAGCGTATATGGAATCTACAAACAAAAATACTATTTCAGTCCCGCGTCTTTGATCATAAAAGACAAAAGCAATCCTGCGCGGCACTGGTGTTAGCGCGAACGGTCGGCTAAAGAGGAAGTTGTCTGCTTTGCGGAATGGTGTCTTGTTATTGGGCCTCAACGCAATCAGGCCTGGTGCTGTGTCGAACAATCCTGTCTATATGGCAGCATTAGTTTGTTTCTCAATAACCCTTACCGGCATCGCAGTTGCTAAACCGGCCTTGTTGTTTTCCCGTTGGTTTTTGTCCGGAGGCCAGGAGTAAAGAAGTCACTCCGGTCGCCTGACTGATTTGGTGTTGGCGTGTCAGCACGAAAGTATGAAGCAAATCCATTCCGAAGTGAGATGTTGGCGGTGGGCCCGGGCGTTCCTGATGTCAGCCTTGATGCTCAGCAGCGCACTCCCGGCAGCGGCGGCGTCGTTCAAAGCCGAACTTCAAGCCGTCGATTTTGGCAGCACCACCTGGAAAGGTGGTCCGATCCTGGGTTGGCACGAACTTGATATCATTCCTTGCCGGGTTCTGTTTACCGGCGGTCCCCAATCCAATTACGTGTTGACCATCACCTTTGATCACACCAAGGGCACCTCACGCGGAATTGAAGATTTGACGGGTTTTACAACCACCAACGTCATCATCAATTCCGGACCGACCCTCACCGCTCCGGCAGGCGTGGATATCTGGACGTACACCCTGAATGTGACGGTCACCAGCGCCGCCCCCGCCCAAATCTATTACAACGCCACCCTCTCTGCCGGCTCCCATAATTTTGGCGGCGCTTCGTTGAGCATGGGCGGCGTTGCCCAACTCCAGATTCAAAAGGCGGCCGTTGTCCTGGGCAGCCCAGACATGGCCATCACAAAGATCGGAGCCACCCAGGCAAAGACCAACCAGATTCTCACGTACGTGATCACCTACACGAACAAACTCATCGCCGCCGACACGGCGACGGGCGTGCAGGTGATTGATACCCTGCCGCCCCAAGTGACTTATGTGCCCGGCAGCGGAAGCAAGGGCGTCAAGGTACTGGGGGATACGCTGACTTGGAACCTCGGCAATCTCCCTCGCGGCAAAAGCGGCTTCTTGACCTACAAAGTAATGGTCACGAATAACATTCCCGTCACCACGACTTTTGCCAATTACGCCCAGATCCTCGGGTCACAAAACGACGCCAACCCCGCCGATAATGCCGCCTCCGTTACAACCACCGTGGTGGTCATTCCCACGCCGCTCGCCGACGACGATTTTTACGCCATCGGTAAGAATCAAACGCTGACGGTCGCCGCGCCCGGCGTGATGCTGAACGACAGCAATGCGGTTTCCGCCTCGCTGCTCGCCAGCCCGGCAAACGGTTCGCTTACCTTCAACACCAACGGCTCATTTACTTACGTGCCTGACACCAATTTCCTGGGCAGCGACTACTTTGCTTACCGCTCATTTAACAGCAGTAATATGTCCGGCCCGGCCGTCGTCACGATTGAGGTGACCAACACGTGTTTCGTGATTGGCACGGTCAATACCATCACGAACAACGATCCAGGCCAATGCGGAGCCTTGGTGAATTTCGCCCTGCCAATCACAACTGGAGATTGCGCCGAGTTTACTTTTTCTCCCACGAACGGCTCGTTTTTTCCGGTCGGCACCAACACCGTGACGTTCACCAACACAGATGGTGTGACCAATTCGTTTCTGGTGACGGTGTTGGACACCGAAGCGCCGATCATAACTTGTCCAACGAACCTGGTGTTCAACGCCGATGCCGGACAATGTAATCGAAGCAATGTGATCTTCACCCTGTCGGCTTTGGATAATTGTGCCGTGACCAACCTCGTCAGCATTCCGGCCAGCGGCAGCACCTTTCCTCCTGGGGTTACCACCGTGACGAACATTGCAACGGACTCGAGTGGCAATCAGACCGTGTGCACGTTCACCGTCACGGTGCTCGACAGCCAGGGTCCAACGCTTACCTGTCCGGCAAACATCGTTGTTAACGCAGCCGCAGGCCAATGCACAAGCAATGTGACTTTCAGCGTCACGGCGACGGATACCTGCGGGAGTGTGACCAATATAGTTAGTGTGCCCGCCAGCGGATCAGCCTTCCCGGTGGGCGTGACAACGGTGACCAATACGGCCACCGACAACAGCGGCAACACGAGCACCTGCACCTTCACCGTCACCGTGCGTGATAATCAAGGTCCGGCAATCACTTGTCCGCCGAACATCGTCGTCAACGCGGCGGCTGGCCAATGCACGAGCAATGTAACCTTCAGTGTCACCGCAATCGACGGCTGCGGGAGCGTAACGAATCTCGTGAGCGTTCCGGCCAGCGGCTCCGCTTTCCCGGTCGGCGTGACGACCGTGACCAACACGGCCACCGACAGCAGCGGCAATTCGAGCAGCTGCACGTTCACCGTCACCGTGCAGGACAATCAGGGGCCAGTAGTTACTTGTCCGGCCAACGTCGTTGTCAACGCCGCACCCGGGCAATGCGCGAGCAATGTAACCTTCAGCGTCACGGCCACGGATGCCTGCGGCAGCGTGACCAATCTGGTGAGTATTCCAGCCACCGGATCGGCCTTCCCGGTGGGAATAACGACCGTCACGAACACTGCAACCGACAATAGCGGCAACACCAGCACCTGCACCTTCACTGTGACAGTGCTGGATAATCAAGGTCCGGCACTTACGTGTCCGCCAGACATCGTTGTCAACGCGGCGTCTGGCCAGTGCACGAGCAACGTAACCTTCAGTGTCTCGGCCACGGACGCCTGCGGCACCGTGACCAACCTGGTGAGCGTGCCGGCAAGCGGTTCAGCCTTCCCGGTAGGTGCGACGACCGTGACCAACATCGCAACAGATAACAGTGGCAACACGAGCACCTGCACCTTCAGCGTCACCGTGCGCGACAACCAAGGCCCGGCAGTCACGTGTCCGCCTGACATTGTTGTCAACGCAACGCCCGGTCAATGCACGAGCAATGTGACTTTCAGCATCACGGCCAACGATGTATGCGGGAGTGTTACCAATGTGGTGAGCGTACCCGCGAGTGGTTCGGCCTTCCCGATCGGTGTGACCACGGTGACGAACACCGCAACGGACAACAGTGGCAACACCAGCACGTGCACCTTCACCGTCACCGTCCGTGACAATCAAGGTCCGACGATCACTTGCCCGGCAAACATCATCGTCAATGCGGCGTCTGGTCAATGCACGAGCAATGTAACCTTCAGTGTCGTGGCCAGTGATCTCTGCGGTATCGTGACGAATCTGGTAAGTGTGCCACCAAGCGGTTCAGCCTTCCCGGTGGGCATGACGACTGTCACGAACACTGCAACGGACAACAGTGGCGATACGAGTACCTGCACCTTCACCGTCACCGTGCGGGACAATCAAGGCCCAGCAATCACTTGTCCGGCGGACATTGTTGTCAATGCAGCAAACGGTCAGTGCACCAGCAATGTGACCTTCAGTGTCACCGCGAACGACGCCTGCGGCAGCGTAACTACTCTAGTGAGTGTGCCGGCCAGCGGCTCAGCTTTCCCGGTAGGCCTGACGACCGTGACCAATACTGCAACCGACAACAGCGGCAACACGAGCACCTGCACCTTCACCGTCACGGTGCGCGATAATCAAGGCCCAGCAGTGACTTGTCCGCCAAACATCGTAGTCAATGCAGCGCCTGGCCAATGCACGAGCAACGTGACCTTCAGTGTCACCGCGATCGACGGCTGCGGGAGCGTAACGAATCTCGTGAGCGTCCCGGCCAGCGGCTCACCTTTCCCGGTGGGCGTGACAACCGTAACCAACACCGCCACCGACAGCAGCGGCAATCCGAGCACTTGCACCTTCACCGTCACGGTGCGTGATGTTCAACCTCCAACGATCAATTGCCCGGCCAATATTTCCGTCGTCACCGAGCCTGGCCAACCCTCGACCAATGTCACCTTCAGCGTCACGGCGAGCGACGTTTGCGGCAGCGTAACCAATCTGGTGAGCGTGCCCGCCAGCGGTTCAGCCTTCCCCATCGGTGTAACCACCGTGACCAACACCGCCACGGACAACAGCGGCAACACGAGCACCTGCACGTTTACCGTAACGGTCACGCCCGGCAATAATCCGCCGGTGGCCAATGGCCAGAACCTCACGACGCCCGAAGACACGGCACTGCCCATCTCGCTCACCGGTTCGGACCTCGATGGCAATCCGCTGACCTACATTCTGGTGAGTGGTCCGGCCAATGGCTTACTCAGCGGCTTCAACACGAACACGGGAACTCTGACCTACACGCCCGGCACAAATTTCAACGGCGGTGATTCCTTCACCTTCCGCGTCAACGACGGCACCACCAACTCTGCTTCGGCGACCGTTTCCATCACGATCACGCCGGTAAATGATGCACCGGTAGCGGTAAGCGATTTCGCCACCACGCCGAAAAATATTCCGCTCACGTTGTTCGTTCTCTTGAATGACTATGACGTGGACGGCGACACCCTTACGATCACCACCGCCACCGCCACCAACGGAAATGTCAGCATCCTCGGGGGCACGAACCTCCTCTTCACGCCCGCCAGCAACTTTGTCGGCATTGCCTCGGTGGGTTACACGATTACCGACGGCAACGGCGGATTTGCCACGGCGCCCGGAGGAGTAACCATTACCGTCGGTACCAACGTCCCGCCCATCGCTAACAACGACACAAATTCCACGCCGGAAGATACCGCACTCACGTTTGACCCGCGCGTGAATGACATCGATCCAGATGGTGATCCATTAACTATCACATTCGCCAGCGCCACGAACGGAACGGTGTCCATTTTTGGCGGCACGAACTTGTTCTTCACACCTGCCACCAATTTCAATGGCACGGCGACTATTGGCTATTCCATCACCGACAACAACGGCGGCAGTAATTCCGCAATCGCCTTCATCATCGTGACGCCGGTGAATGACATTCCGGTCGCCAATGGACAGAACCTCACTACTCCAGAAGACACGAACTTGCCCATCACTCTGACCGGCTCCGACGTGGAGGGCAGCGCCCTCTCGTTCATTCTGGTGGGCAATCCGATCAACGGTGTGATCACCGGCTTCAACACCAACACGGGCGCGCTCACTTATCGGCCAAACACCAACTACAACGGCACTGATTCGTTTACGTTCCGCGTGAACGACGGCACAGACGCCAGCGCCGTCGCGATCATCAGCATCACCGTGACCCCGGTGAACGACGCACCATTCGCCAATGCACAGAATCTCACAACGCCGGAAGAAACCACGTTGCCCATCGCGCTCTCCGGTTCGGATGTCGAAGGCAGCCCCCTCACGTTCATTCTCGTCGCTGGGCCGACTAACGGAGTGATCACGGGATTCAACACCAATATCGGAGTGCTGTCTTACACGCCAAATACCAACTACAATGGCGCTGACTCGTTCACGTTCCGCGTCAGTGATGGCACAAACCTCAGCAGCGTGGCCGCAGTCAGCATCACCGTTACACCCGTCAACGATGCGCCTTTTGCCAATAATCAGAGCCTGTCGACGCCGGAGGATACTGCATTGCCGGTTACCCTGACTGGCTCGGATGTCGAGGGCACAGCGCTGTCATTCATCCTGGTTGGCAGTCCGGCCAATGGTTTGATCAGCGGTTTCAACACAAACACCGGCACGCTCACCTACTCGCCCAGCACCAACTACAATGGCAGTGACTCTTTCACGTTCCGCACGAGCGATGGTACAAACACCAGTGCAGTCGCAACCATCAGCATCACCGTAACGCCGGTGAATGACGCGCCGTTTGCCAACGCACAAAATCTCACAACGCCGGAGGACACCACGTTGCCCATCACTCTGACGGGATCGGATGTCGAGGGCACGGCGCTCTCGTTCATCCTGGTGGGCGGCCCGGCCAACGGAGTCATCAGCGGGTTGAACACGAACACCGGTGCGCTCACCTATTTGCCCAACACGAACTACAACGGCAACGATTCGTTCACCTTTCGCACGAGTGACGGCACGAACACCAGCGCCATCGCGACCATCAGCATTACCGTGACGCCGGTGAATGACGCTCCGTTCGCCAATGGACAAAATCTCACGACGCCGGAAGACACGGTCTTGCCGATCACGCTGACGGGCTCAGACGTCGAAGGTACGCCGTTGACTTACATCCTCGTTGGCGCGCCGGGTAATGGAACGATTACCGGATTCAACACCAACACCGGGACGCTTAGCTATCGTCCTGACACTAATTTCAACGGGAGCGATTCATTCACGTTCCGCGCAAATGACGGCACGAACCTCAGCAGCGTTGCCACGGTGAACATCACCGTCACACCCGTGAACGACGCGCCATTCGCCAACAGCCAAAACCTCGTCACCCCCGAAGACACGGCTCTGCCGATCACTCTCACCGGCTCGGATGTTGAAGGCAACTCGCTGACCTTCAGCCTCGTTAGTGGCCCGGCCAACGGCACAATCATTAGTTTTAACACCAACTCCGGCGCGCTCACCTACTTGCCGAATACCAACTACAACGGCGCAGACTCGTTCACGTTCCGCACGAGCGATGGCACCAATACGAGCGCCGTCGCGACAGTCAGTATCACCGTGACGCCGGTCAACGACGCGGCATTCGCCAACAGTCAGAACGTCATAACCATGGAGGATACGCTCACACCGATCACCCTTACCGGCTCGGACGCGGAGGGCACTCCGTTGACGTACGTCCTCGTGAACAGCCCGGTCAACGGCACTCTCTCGGCCTTCAACACGAACACGGGCACACTGACTTACCTGCCCAACACGAATTACAACGGCGGAGATTCCTTCACATTCCGTGTCAATGACGGAACGAACCTCAGCACCGTCGCGACGGTAACCATCACCATCATCCCGGTTGCCGACGAGCCGCGCGCCGCCAACCAGGGCTTGACCACACCGGAAGACACGCCGCTACCCATCACCCTGATCGGCACCAGTCCCGATGGGAATCCGCTGACCTATCAGTTGATCAATCCGCCCACGCATGGAGCATTCGTTTTGTTCAACACCAACTCCGGCGTGCTGACCTATCAGCCCCACACCAATTACAACGGTGGCGATTCCTTTACCTTCCGCGTGCATGACGGATTCACCAACAGTCTCGTCGCCACCGTCAGCATCACGGTCACTCCCGTAAATGATCCTCCCATCCTCGTAAACGACATCACCAATGCCTTCTCCGGTCAACTCGTAGCGATTGCTCCGCTCGTCAACGATTTCAATCCGGATGGCGGTCCGCTCCTGCTCAGTTGCGTTTCCACGACAAACGGGACGGCGACGATCTCGGGCACAAACATCCTGTTTACATCGGCCTCGAACTTTGTCGGCACCGTCAACCTCAATTACTGCGCCACGAATCTCACCGGCGACAGCGGCAGTGCGCTCATCACGGTTGCCGTCACAGCGTCGCCCCTACCCACGTTCACCCTGTCTCAGGTCACCGACCCGGTGAATCCGCAGACCGGCTTGATCGAGCAGCGGGTCACCATCACCAATAGCGGCACTACGACCGCCAGCGCGGTACGATTGCTCGTCGGCAACATCAACTCCCCCCTCGGCGTGCCCCGCACCAACGTCTGGCTCTACAATGCCACGGGCACAAACGTGGATTCGCGTCCGTATGTGCTCTACAATGCTCCCCTCGATCCCGGTCAGTTCGTCACGCTCACCCTGGAGTTCGTGGTGCCGGACCGCCGACCCTTTACCAACTCGCTCGAAGCCGTGGCGGTGTTGCCGGTCGCCAACGTCGCCAGCACCGGAGGTGGCGGCGTTCTGATTGATCGCTGGTTCGGGGACAATCGTTTTTCAATTCCGCGTTACGTCATCGAATGGGTTTCAATCCCGGGCCGCAGGTACACGGTGATCTACAGCGACGACAATCTGGCCACGTGGAAAACCGCGACGCCGAGCGTCACCGCCGTCAACACTCGCACCCAGTGGTATGACGACGGCCCACCCAAAACTACGGGCGCTCCCTCGTCGCTGGGCAGCCGCTACTATCGCGTGATTCTCGCACCCTGACCCGCACGCCCATCGACAATCGCCACTATGAAGCCCTACCTACGCCTCTTCGGATTGGTCGCCGCACTGCTGGTCGCTGGCCACATTTCCGCGGCTGAGACAAATTCATTAAACCGCTTTCTACTTTCCCCGCGAATCGGTTTCAATGTCTCCGGCAAGTTCTCGGGCATTGGCAACGGCCTGTTCACGGGTGTTACGCCCACCCCGCGTTTCACGCCGGATGGTGATCCCTACAATTACGATGACGGTTATCTGCTCACCGATTCGAGCGGCAACCTGGGCGGCCAGACGTGGTATGTCGGTTACGACGACAGCGCGACCCAGATCTCCGGCAATGAACTGCTTCTCAGCCGTTCCACGGCCACCGCCAATGCTCCGGGCAATGATCAGGACGCCGATGTGAGCGTGGGCTTCGAAGTGACTTATCAACGCCAACTCGGATCAAAAGAGCGATTCACCTGGGGCGTTGAGGCCAGCTTCAATTACCAGCCCATCAAGTTCAGCGACAATGGCAGTTACGCCGCGACCGTGACAAAGGTGACGGATGCCTACGCGTTTACTCCCGGCACCACTCCGCCTGACGCCACACCCGCATCACCTTATCAAGGCAGCTTTAACGGACCGGGCTTTCTATTTGGCGATACCGTCGTCGGGACGAGTTCCCAAATCATTCCGGGCGGAGCCACCATCTCTGGCCGCCACGAATTCGACGGCAATCTTTTTGGTCTCCACCTGGGCGGGTACGGCACCTACCAGTTGGGCACGAACTGGCAGGCATCGATGTCGGGCGGATTCGCCCTGGGATTTCTCAGCGCGGACGTGAGTTGGTCCGAGCAGGGAACGCCACCTGGTGGTGGCTCCACTTCCTTGTCTGGTGGCGGCAGTGACTCGGATGTACTGTTTGGGTTCTACCTGGGCGCCAGCATCGCCTATGACCTGGGTAAGAACTGGAGTGTCATTGGCGGCGTGCAATATCAATACTTTGGCGATTACGAAAACGACTTTTCCGGCCGCACGGTGGAAGTGGATTTCAGCGGCTCCCTGTTCGTGACCGTAGGGATTTCGAAATCATTCTGAAACCCGAGAACCTTGTTTGCCCTACTCCTGCTCGGCCGTGACCGTGTTCAAAATCCTGATCTCCCGTTGTTGCAACAAACGGCCATAAGAACCAAGGGTTTGCCAGTACAACAAAGCCGTCAGGGCCGCCATCAGCACCGAACCGAGCAGGTTCACCGGAACCAACGCTGACCAGCCCGCGAAGCGCCACAATAATTCCAATAGCGGCGGCGCGAATACCGGCAGCATGATTATCGGGAACAACATTTGGCAAACCACCATGACAACTGCGGCCATCGCCGGCATCTTGGTGGGTTTCAACGACCCGGCTTGAACCCGGAACGGCACGAGAATCGAAAGCAGATTGCCTCCCAGACTCCCCAATAGCAAAAGCGTGACCAGCTGAAACAGTGCGGCCAGTGCATCCACAACGGGAAGCTTCAGCCAGAACGATTGCGCCACCAGCAGCACCAACCCGAACCCACCGCCCACCGGCCAGGTCGCGAGGTTCTTCCCCAATAGAATCAAGCGCCGCTCGATCGGAGCGAGCACGTAAGCGCGAAACCCCTGTCGATCAAAGCCGAATTGATTCGCGAAAAACTGCACCAGCATAAACAAGGAAAAGGCCATCGAAGCCGTGAGCGCAAAGGGCTTGGCCGCCTCGGGGATTTTCGGGCCGGCCCGGAAAAACACCATCGCGCACAGAATCAACGTCACCAGAAACCCGGTCCCCAGCGCCATCTTCACTTCGGGGGCCCGCTGCATGGACTTGAACGTGCCCAGCGCCACCGCCGCGGCCTGCTCCGGCACCAGGGGCAAACGGACGTCGATTAAAGTCGCTTTCGGCGCGGCCGAAGGTGCCGGCGCCGTCTCGGCGGAAATTGCCCTGGGCTTTCGTTTCGTGACTCCCTGATAAGCATTCAGGGTGTGCCGATAGGCGCCGTTCAGCCCGAGAACCCCCAATCCGAAACATCCGATCGTTCCTAATACTGCCGGCAATACGCGATGTTCCGCCAATCCCAGTGCGCCGTACGACACCCAAAACGGCGGCACAAATCTCTGCACCGTCATCAGGTGTTTCATCCTCGCCTTTTCCGCCTCCTGACGTTGACGCCGCACTTCTTCTGACGTTGCGCCCGTTCCCGGCCTGGAACGGTCCAGACCGCCAAGCACGTTGATGTACAGGTTGGGCAACTGTCCCAACAATATGAAGGCCGCCGTAATCCCCATGATAATTGCCCGGCGTCGTCGCGGATTGTTCATCATCGCAGCCAGCCAACCGCGCAAACAATAGGTCCACGCGGAAATCATAAAAACCATGCTCCAGGAAAGCGGCAGCAGCAGGAGCATGGCAATCCCGCGGGCGTAAGTCAGTCCCAGCGCCAGGCCGGTCATCGCCGGCAATATCAGGACAATACTCAGGCGCGCCAGCGAGGCGAGGTAGTTGATAACGAAGAGTTGCCCCAGCGCCACTGGCAAATGCAACAAACGCTGAAGATCAATCGTCTCGGAACGCTGAAGTTCCGCGAGCAATCCAATCATCCAGAAGAAAAGAAACGCCGCGGTGATCCCCAACCAGACCGCCATGATGGCGTCCGCCTTGGCCTCTCGCATTGCCAGCGCCCCACTCAACAAACCGCCCGCAAACGTAGTCACACCCAACCCCAATCCCGCCGCCAAGATCACCGCGGCAAGGACGGCTCCCAGGCCGCCCGTGCGACGCCACTGATTGCCGGTGAGCCGCCACCGCAGCCAAAGGATCGTCTTCAGTTGTTCCCAGTTCATCCGCTCACGCCTCCAACCAACTCAACTTCTGGTGCTCCTGACGGTCCGAACCGACGACTGCGAGGAACTTGTCTTCCAACGAGCCATCACGCCGCAATTCCTCCATCGTGCCCTGATGCACCAGTTGCCCCCGCGCAATAATCCCGACGTCCGTGCATAGCTTCTCCACAATCTCCAGCACGTGCGACGTGAGAAACACTGTCGCCCCGCGATTCACACATTGCTTCAGCGTGTCCCGCAATACCCGCGACGCCACTGCATCCACTCCTTCAAACGGTTCATCCAGAAACAACAATTCCGGATTGGGAATCAGCGCCGCCGCCAACGCGAGCTTCTTCCTCATGCCATGGGAAAACTCCAGCGTCAGTTTCTTTTCCTCCTTCGCCAAATCCATCATCGCCAGCAATTCTTCACTCCGCGCTTTGACCGTTTCCGGTGGCAGCAAATACATCCGGCCAATGAACGTGAGATACTCGCGCGCGGTAAGATTGTCGAACAACGCCAGGTTCTCCGGCACCACGCCCACCCGGCGTTTCACTTCGAGAGCGAGGGAGGGATCACTGGTGTCAGTACCCAGCACACGAACACTGCCGCTGCTCGGCGCCAACAGACCGGTGAGCATTTTGATGGTGGTGGACTTCCCTGCCCCGTTCGGCCCCAGAAAGCCATAAAAGCAGCCCGTCGGCACGCGGAGATTGAGCTGGTTGACGGCGCGGAAGGTTCCAAAGTCCCGAATCAGGTTGGTGGTCTCGATGGCGACATTCATCAGTGGCCTTGGCCGCGCAGACTAAGCGCCACCATCAAACGGAGCAACCGGAAAGAATCCTGGGAAGTCCGGCTCGGCACGCGAAGCTCAACGCCAGCGCACAACATCCCTCCCGCTCAAATGGCGCTCGAAGTAACGTCGGCACCATTCTCCCGTTCACCCCGGCAGCAGCAAGCCGGCTGGGTCAGCCGCCAAACACGTCATTGCACTCCGGCTGCCATCGATGGATCAAGTCCTGTTCCTCGGAACACCGCGCCCCCTGCCCCGCCTCACAATAATGGGCATGGATGTGCGTCGCCCCATGTTCGATGGCATCCTGCAGTGTGACATGTCCCTCCAGCCGCTGATGCATACCCCGCGTTTGCGAGATATAGATCGGCGACCAGTCACCCTCCGACAACTCCCTGGCATAGATGTATACGCCGGGCAAAGGCCGGAATGTGGCGTCCAAGGGGAAAATCTCGAACTCATATTCCTTGCCCGATTGCCCGGGCCAACGATAGCTGGTTGAGGTGACCGCTGGAGAACTGCGACGATGAAACAACTGTTGAATGAAGTTCATCTTGATTGCACTAGACTCCCCGGCCGCCACGTTGTCAACGGGCCCGGCAAAGAAATGACCCGCCTTGATTCATGAGATTACCACGCTTGCTGAACGGGCTCACCGACCGCCGCCCACAAATCAATACGGCGCCGCAATGGCTTCAAACTTCATATTGTTGAAATCATGAAGCAGCTTCTCGGCTAAAAGGGTTTTCCGGCCCAGGCGTGCCGCGCGCAGTTGGCCCTCGGCCGCCCAGACCACGCGATCATCCACAAAGTCCGCCCACTCCCATTCCGGAAAGGCCAGAATCGTGTCGGTGGATTCGTGTCGCATCTCATGCGCGTCCCAGTAACAGCCGCGTCCCGGTGGCGCGCCAATCTCCGAGAACGCCAGCTTTCGCAGCAGCCAACCTTTCAGCAGCTTCTTCTCGAACAACGTTGCGCCTTGATACTCTTCCTCGCGCATCACCCAGCCGTCGCGCTGCAAGCGGTTGTAGTAAGTCGTCAGACACTCACCGCCAAAGTAATCCTTTGGATAACCATCTGGATTCTGCCGCAACTGACTGAACTTCTTCAACTCGACGTGGCCGTAGCCATTGTTCAACCAGAACTCCCGATTGGACAAAAACAATCCTCCACCGTGCCAGCAATCACCTTTGGCAAATAGATTCACGGCTTTCAAATACGGAACGCGAGAAATCGCCGTCCACGAACCCTTGGTCTCCGATTGCCAACGCCCGTTCATCGCGAAGTAAATGAAATGCTTTCCATCCGGCGACAAATCACAACGCCGCTCGTAAATCCGCCCTCGCATCCACTGGCCGAGCGTAAACGTGTCGCGCTTGCGATTCCACAACACCGTGCACACTGACTTCGACGGCCCGCGCCGAATCACCAGTCCCACCTTGGCATCCCTCGCGAGCAACACATGTAAACGCGCCGGGAAGTTGCCGCGCTCCGATGGGGGCTTGGGCACGTTGCGGTGAATGGAATCTTTAGCGTCCCTGCGTTGCATTCTGAATGCGCTGGATGGCGAGGTTCCAATACGAGCTCTCGTCCTGCGACTCGTCCGCGTGGTTGCGTTGTCGCATCTGTTCGCGCACTTCGAGCAAAGCCGGCAAAGCGTCGCGCGCCAAGGCGCCCAACTCACCCAACAATGTGATAACCTCTTCGTCCGGATCGGCACACTCAACCAACTTGGGTTCAGTCGTCGAGTCGGTCCATTGCTTGGTAGGTTTTTCCCAGATGTGACGAACCAGCGCCGGCACCGCCAATGCCGCTGCATTCCCAAAACCACGCAAGGCAGAAACGACGCGCTCGTGCTCTCCGTGATAGCACCGGTCAGGATCATACTCCTCATACGCATCCAACATTTCGATCAGGCGAGGCACGACGCGCTCGGCTTCGATACCGATAGTCCCCAGCGCAGTGATGATCTCCCCTTTCCGAGCCATATCGCCAGAGTCGAGGCGGGCGAACAACGCGTCCACCGTGGCAGAGGTCCGCGCACATTCTCCCAACGCCCACGTGGTGGAGTACCAAATTCTGTCTTCAGGGTTTGACTTCAGAATTGCCAACAAACGCGTCTCCACCTCGGGATAGCACTCCGTTGCACGTTTTCCACAGTAAGCCAATGCAACCAGAGCCGACGATCGCTCAGCGACTGACGATGAGTCCGTGAGAACCAGAAGCTCCGGGATTTTCTCCGGCGCGACCTTTAATACCGCTCCCAAAGCCTTTCCGAAACAGTGATTGCTATTCTCCGTCTTCAAGCCGCGCAACAAGTCATCATAAAATTCCAGACCGGCGCGGCCCATCCGCACAATCGCGTCGGA
Source organism: Verrucomicrobiia bacterium (assembly GCA_036274115.1). GTDB lineage: Bacteria > Verrucomicrobiota > Verrucomicrobiia > Limisphaerales > JADLHS01 > JADLHS01. The sequence continues at coordinate 2,516 of DASUGI010000213.1, read as the reverse complement.
AGCGAGAGAGGCCTTGTGTTTGCTGAACAGCAGAGCCGCCACCGCTGGTCGGGCGCTGGGATTTGAAGGTCCGCGATGGCGAGCGCGAATATCCGTCGTGGCTGGAATTCGAGCAGTCGGGTTATCGCACCATCGTCGGCCGGTATGTGGGACAGTTCGGCAGCGCGCGGCCCATTGCCAAAGTGGATTGCGATGACTCAGGCCGTTTTCATTTTGCCATTCCGCCGCAGTGGGAGCGGCAGACCAATGACGTGGTGTTCGACGGAAAATTGGACGGCGAGATTTTGCGCGGCACGACGGCGAACGACCAGGGCAAGACGATCCCGTGGGAGGGCCGCCGCGCGCCGGCGTTGCAGCAGGCGCAGGAACCGAAGTGGGGCAAGCCCATCAAACTTTTCAACGGGCGTGACCTGAGCGGTTGGAAGGCGCGCAATGCCACGGCCAAGCACGGCTGGCGAGTCGAGGCGGGCGGCTTGACGAACGCTGTGCCCGGAAACGATCTCGTGAGCGAACAATTGTTCACGGACTTCAAACTGCGCGCGAAGTTCCGTTACCCGAAAGGCAGCAACAGCGGGATTTATTTGCGGGGCCGTTACGAAGTGCAGATTGAGGACAACTTCGGCCAGGAGCCGGGCAGTCATTACATCGGTGGCGTGTATGGTTTTCTGACGCCGCGCGTGAACGCCTCACGGCCCGCGGGCGAATGGCAGACCCTGGAGATCACACTGGTTGGACGAGTCGTCACCGTGGTGCTCAACGGCCAACCCATCATCGAACGCCAGGCAATTCCCGGGATCACGGGCGGCGCGTTGGATAGCAATGAAGAGCAGCCCGGCCCCATCATGATTCAAGGCGATCACGGCCCGATTGAGTTCGCGGAATTGATCATCACGCCGGCGAAGTAGTGGGACGTAGCAGCCGAGGTAACGAGGCGCATTTCCAAATCCGAACTAATCAGAGCCTCCTCACGTCGGCTGCTACCAGCGACAAGGTGTTCATCGATTGAATAAAGCCCGCCCTAAACCATCGAACCTGGACCTATGAAAAACGCCCTTACCTCCCTCCTGATTGCCCTGGCCCTCACCCTGTCGACGCGCGCCGCCGATGTTTCCACCAAAATCAGCGACGTCCATCTCTGCTGCCAAAGTTGCGTCAAAGGCGTGCACAAAGCCGTGGACGGCATCAAAGGACTCACGGCGACCGTGGATGACGACGCCGAAACCGTGACCCTCACCGGCGCCGACGCGGCGACGGTTCAAAAAGGCGCGGACGCGTTGGTGGCCGCCGGTTACTTTGGCAAGAGCAGTGACGCCAACATCAAGCTCACGGCGGACACCGGCGCCAAGGGCGCGAAGGTGCAAACGCTCAAGCTCGAGGGCGTGCATCTCTGTTGCGGCAAATGCGTCTCCGCGGTGGATAAGGCGGTGAAATCCGTTCCCGGGGTGAAAGAACACACGGCGAAGAAAAATGCGGCGACGTTCGAAGTAACCGGTGATTTCAACGACAGGGAAGTTTTCGACGCGCTGCAAAAGGCCGGTCTCACCGGCAAAGTCGCGAAGTAACATTGCCGGCCTCGTGGCTGCGCTCGTGAGAGCGCGGCCAATCTCTGGTCCGGCCCACAGCGATAAGTCAGCCGCCCTCTCACGAACCTCTCGCTGACGCCCGGGCCGACCATCTACTTCGCATCTTCAGCACGGCACCAGCGGCGATCAGACCGCTGACTTTAGCGGCCGTCCGCAAAAAACTTTTCGGCGGGTTGGTGACATGTTAGAGCTACGCGCGTGAACGCTCTGACGATTGGCCGCTTCCTGGTGGGTCATGCCCCGGCGATTCGGGAAGTTGCCAGCGCTCGCGCGGCACTTTGGACGGGCATTGTTTTGGTGCTCCTCACCGCCATCGCGCGCAACTACGACCAAAACTACATTCTGGAATCACCGCTTTGGTTGTTTGGACCGCTGCTCTTTTCTTTTTTCTCCGGCTCCTTTCTTTACGCCATTCTGATTCGCGGCTTTGCCCGACGACGATTCACACAAGAAGCCACGGGACAATGGCTGAGCTTCATGGCCGTGTTTTGGATGACTGCGCCGATTGCGTGGCTTTATGCCATTCCGGTGGAACGATTCTTTGAACCCTACCAGGCAGCTCAAGCCAATCTGACACTGCTGGGAATCGTTTCGGTGTGGCGCGTTCTGCTGATGGCCCGCGTCATGTCTGTCCTGCTCGAAGTTCCATTCCTGCGCGCGCTGGGTTGGGTGCTCATAGCGGCTTCGCTGGAGATCATTATCGTGGTTTTTGTCGGCGCCTTCACCAGCGGAACCTTCAGCCAGCGCATTCTTGCAAGCATGATGGGGATGCGAAATGCGCCGGAGGAACGCCTGCTCACCTCGGTTCTGAGTTCCGTCTGGACCGGCTCCTGGGTCGTGCTCGCCTTGACCGCAATTGCCATTAACGTGTTGAGATTTCACGGCACGGCCACACCGCTGCCTCAACCAACGCGCTCCCGGCTGCCCTGGGTC
>DASUGI010000212.1:0-5069 GCA_036274115.1 Verrucomicrobiia bacterium | reverse complement strand
CCTTGAACGCAATCTGCGTGAAAAGTCCTCCGGCACGAACACACCACCAGCGGCGAATGCAACGGAATCTTCCTCAAGCCCGAACCCAACGAATAGTTCTCCCTCTCCGCTCCCAGCGGGAGGGGAGAGGGCCGGGGTGAGATGAGGGAGAACCTCGCGCGACTAGATCAGTTCCACCACCCGCCGCAACTCCTCGTCTGTATTGTAGAAATGCGGCGAGAGCCGGATGTAGCGCTGCCCGGCCCGATCCATTCGCAACGAAGTCACGACACCCGCATCCAGCAGCTTCTGATGCAAAGCCGTTAAGTCCGCTCCAGCCTTAAAGAACGTCACAATCCCGCTCGCGTTCTCTGCTGTAACTTCCGCATTCAGCACCGAATACCCCTTGGCCTGCAACGCCGGCACGAGCCACGCCCGTTTGCGCAACAGTTCCCGCGCGATATTGTCCACGCCCAACTCTAAAAGCAGGGTCATCGCCGCGTTCAAGCCAACCAACCCGAGGAGATTCGTCGTGCCCGCCTCATATTTTTTCGCGCCGCTGCGATACGTGATCTGCTCCTGCGCCACGTAATTCGGGCACCGCACATTGTGCCAGCCGTACACCGGAGGATTCAGGAACGCTTGCACCTCCTTGCGCACAAACATCACCCCGGCGCCGCACGGTCCGAGGAGCCATTTGTGCGCGTCCGCCGCCAGCAGGTCCACGTGTTCGACCGTGGTCGGAAACGCGCCGACCGTTTGAATCGCATCCAGGCAGAACAGGATTCGCCTCGCGCGCAGCTCTTTGCCAATCGCAACATGATCCAGTCGATACCCGCTGACGAAGTGACAGGAAGCCAGCGCCACCAACCGCGTGTTCTCGTCCACCTGTCCGATCACATCGCGCGGCCGGATCACACCCAGCCCGCGCACATTGAGCAAGCGCACCTCCACCCCACGCTCCGCCAGCGCCATCCAGGGATACACATTGGACGGATAATCGTCGTGATAGACGAGGATGTTGTCGCCCTTGCGAAACTTGAGTCCACTCGCAAAGAAACTCAGCGCCAGGGACGTTGGCCCAACGAGCGCGATCTCGTCGCTCTGACAATTCAGCAACTGCGCCGCCAGTTTCCGGCCATCTTCCAGCGCTTTGGGATAAATCAACGCCTCCTGATCATAACAGGCAGCGGCACGAGCGTAATCGGTTACCGCCTGCGCCACGCGCTGCGGCAGCGGACAATCCCCCGCATGGGCGAGAAAAATTTTGTTCTGCGCAACCGGAAACTCCCGTCGCCGCAGTTCTTCATTGGAAAGAATCTCTTGAACGGTCATCGGAGCAGTCTATGCAGCACCGAAGAGAAAACCATCAAAACCCCTTGGTCGCGTCATTAATCTGCTGGAAGTAATTCATCCAGAAACTGACCACATAATACGCGATGCCCAACGCAACCATCAGGTAAATGAGGCGCGGCGTCCATTGCGCGACCGCCTGCAGCTTGCGCGAGCCTTCCTCCTGATAGTAGCGATGCATCTGCCGGAGCGTTTCATCGAGTTTCCCGCTCACCTCGCCGGCGTGGTATTGATTGGCAAACAAACTGGGAAATACTCCACACGCGGTAACCGCCTCCGAGGGTGTCTGGCCAGCTCTTAAATCCGGCAAAAACCGATGCACCGTCCGGCGCAAGGCGGGCGAGCCGCTCACCGTTGCCGCCAGATCCCAGGCCTCAATAATCGTAACGCCGGCATTGATCAAGGCTTCAAGCGCCATGGAGAGGCGCGCCAGGGCCAATTCGCGACGACCGCTCCCCAGAATTGGAATGGCATGCAGCAGCTTCTCGTAAATCGTGCGCCAGGCTTCGCCATGTCGGCTTTGCGACAGGTAAACAATTGCCGCCACGATAAGGTAAATCGGGATCAAAACTCCGCCGATGATGATCAGACCACTCATCGGTTGCCAGGTCTTTACATAGTTGACGAATGCAAAAATCAGCACCGCGAAGTGCAGGAGAAACACGGGATACGCCAGGTCGCTGAGCATCTGCTTGGCCATCCGCGCGCGCGCGGCATACAGGTCAGCCAACGTGCGAAAAGCAATATCCAGCCGCCCGCTCCGTTCGCCTGAGTCAATGAGCGCCAGGTCGAACGGGGAAACCCAGCTACCCGACTTCGAGAAAGCCTCGCTAAAGGTGGAACCGGCAATGATTTCCTCGCGCATCAGTCGAATCGGACCGCGAAAGCCGTGCGATGGCGGATGGCGTTCGAGTTGTTCGAGCGACTTGAGGATGGGAAGTCCGGCCAGCATGAGTTGGGCAAGCTGCCGATAGAGTTCAGCCCGGCGCGAGAACTGGCCCGGTGTAAAAACGATTGTGGAAGGAGACATTGGCTCAACCCGGAATTCAGAACTCGAATCCGGGAACCGCACTACTCCAACTGCGCCGCCAACGCGGCAACCAAACTCAGGCTACCGCGCCTTCAATCAGTGATTTGATCTTCGCCTTGCCGCCGGCAATGCCGACGTGCTGCGCGACGATCTCCCCGCCCTTGAAAACGAGAAACATCGGAATGGACTGCACACGGTAGTTGACCGCGAGTTGTTGATTCGCGCCTTCCTCGATGTTCAGCTTGGCAATCTTGGCTTTGCCCGTGAATTCATCCGCGAGCTCATTCAGCACGGGCGCGATCTGCTTGCACGGCCCACACCATTCTGCCCAAAAATCCACGAGCACTGGAGTTGAAGACTTGAGAACTTCCGTTTCAAAATTTTGGGCGGTCAGATTGACGATAGCAGGAGAAGCCATGGTAAAAGATCCTGAGCGATAACTTTGTTGTTGGGTTGACCCGAACCTGGCTCAGGTCGGCAACATGAACGCCAGATACAGAACGCTCGCCAATGCGGCAATGCCCGTGACCATGGCGGCAATCGCCAGGCCCACATCCAACCCGCTAACCGTCGGTGCGGCCGCGGCGGCACGCGCGGGTGCCGGACGACTGGCCGGCGCGGGCGCGGCGGCGGGACGTTGCGCTACCGGTGCGGACGAAGCGCGGGGTGGAGCCGGTGCCGCGGCGTGCGCAGCAGACGCCGGTGCGGCCGCGGGAATACTTGCCGCTCCCGTCGGTCCTCCCGGCGGCAGCGTCGGCAACTTGATCGTCGGCGCAGCGGTCGGCTTGGGGGGAAGATTGATACGAACGGTTTCCTTCTTGGGTTGAACCTTGCCGGTTTCCTTTTTCGGCGGCATGGCCCCAGCCGGGATGTTGGGAATGTTTTCAGCCATAAAAACTTGTTGTTGGCCCAAGATAAATTGCCACCACGAGGTGTCAAACTCTTATTCTGGCCCTTCTACTTTCGACCAGGCCGAACTGGATTCATCACACGCCGAGCTGCGCAGGATGGTAACGAAGCAGCGCGTTCCGTGCTGGATTCGGCAATGGGACGTAAGACTGCAGATGAAAACGCTACCGAAGCCGCCAGTCCCCGCCAGTCCTGTTGGGGCTTGTTCTGCTGCCGCGTTGTGGTATTAAGATGCCCGTGAAGTCGAAAACTCTGGCCTGTCTGGCATTGCTGTTGTCCGTCATTGCGGTCGTTGCGCAAACCTCCACGTTCACCTACCAGGGACAACTTACCGCCAATGGCGATCGGGCCAACGGTTTCTACGATCTTCGATTCACACTACATGACGCGGCGACCCTCGGAGGTCAGGTCGGAAACGCGTTAACGAACACTGCGGTCAATGTCAGCAACGGAGTTTTCACCGTCTTGCTGGATTTTGGAAATGTCTTCGACGGCAGCGCACGGTGGCTTTCGGTTGGCGTGCGGAGCAACGGCGCTGCGGTCGACTTTACGGTCCTGTCGCCCCGACAGTTGGTGACGGCCACACCGTACGCGATCCGGGCTGCCAATTACACGGGCACACTGGGAACGACGAATCTCACCGGGAAAATCAACGACACCAATCTCTCCGTGAATGTTGCGTTAACCACCAACAATGTCGTGTTCACGCGAAGCGTCACGGCTTCCAATTTCATCGGCAACGGTCTCGGACTGACGAACCTCTCAACCACCAATCTCATCGGGACCATCCCGGATGCCCGCCTCTCGACCAATGTGGCGTTCGTCAACACCAGCAACACAGCCTTTCTCGGTAGTATCTCCGCCACCAACTTTCACGGTTTCGGTGGTGGCTTGACCAACGTGCCCGGTCGCATCTTCGAATACGTCACCACGGCGGCCAACATCACTGCCACGGCAAACTTCGGATATCTCGCCGTGAACAATTCGGCTCCGGTCGTCATCACCCTGCCTCCCACGGCACAGATCACCAATGGCCAGACGGTTCGCGTCACCGGCGCGGGAAACGGCGGCTGGATTATCGCGCAGAATGCCGGACAAGTGATTTACGTGGGCAACCTGACCGAGAACGTCGGCTTTCTGTGGCGCACCAATGAATCTTCTCGATCCTGGGACTCAGTGGCGTCTTCTGCAGACGGCAGCAAATTGGTCGCAGTGGTCAGCCCCGGGAACATTTTCACCTCCACAAATTATGGGGTCACCTGGGGGCAGCAAGCCAGTGCCATGGGTAACCTGAACTGGAATTCGGTGGCATCCTCGGCCGATGGCACCAGGCTCGTGGCGGCCGTGAACGGCGGGAACATCTACGTTTCCGCGAATTCAGGCACGAATTGGGGTTCCCCCTTCGGCACGGCCACCTGGACCGGCGTGGCGTCGTCATGGAATGGTTCCAACCTCGTTGCTTGTTCGGGGAGCGCCGGCATCTATACCTCGGTCAACGGCGGAGCCAGTTGGACGCCCAGAGTTGGGGCGGCTTCCTGGACGGGAGTGGCTTCTTCCGGCAATGGATCGAACCTCGTCGCGGCCCTGCAAGGCGGGCAAATCCAGATTTCAACCAACGCGGGCGCGAGCTGGACGCCGCGCGGCAGTATCGGGTCGTGGACGTGCGTGGCTTCTTCCGCGGACGGCAGCACGCTGGTCGCCGGCCAAAATGCCGGGTTCGTTTACGTTTCCCTGGACTCGGGCTTGACCTGGATTCCCAATGGCGTTTCCGCCAACTGGACCAGCGTCAGTTGTTCGG
>DASUGI010000211.1:0-25281 GCA_036274115.1 Verrucomicrobiia bacterium | reverse complement strand
CCCGCCAACAATCCGGGGCGGGCGCTCAAACTTCGAATCTCCGTTGGAGAATACTACCTCGGCAAACGCGTTCAGCACGTCGAGATAAAGCGGCTCGCCGCCGGCGCCGGGTTCTTTCGTGCGATCCAGCACGGCGATGGCGTTGGTCGTGGCCGGCAGCGCCGCAATCAATCGCTTCACATCCAGCGGCCGATACAACCGCACTTTCAGCACGCCCGTCTTTTCGCCTTTGGCATTGAGATAGTCCACCGTCTCATGCACGGCCTCGCACCCCGAGCCCATCAGGATGGTGACGAACTCCGCATCCGGCGCGCCGTGATACTCGTAGAGGTGATAGCGACGTCCGGTCAGTTCGCCGAACTTCGCCATCGCCTGCTCCACGATTTCCGGGCACTTGTCGTAAAACGGATTGACCGTCTCGCGCGCCTGGAAATACACATCGGGATTCTGCGCCGTGCCGCGCAGGACCGGACGATCCGGAGTCAGCCCCCGCAACCGATGCTCGATGACGCGCTCTTCACTGATCATCGCGCGAATGACGTCCTTCTCGATCATCTCAATCTTGCCGACTTCGTGCGACGTGCGGAAACCATCGAAGAAATGCAGGAACGGAATGCGCGCTTCCAGCGTGGCCGCATGCGCGATGAGCGCCAGGTCGTGCGCTTCTTGCACTGAGTTGGAGCACAACATCGCCCAACCCGTTTGGCGCGCCGCCATCACATCGGCGTGATCACCGAAAATCGAAAGCCCCTGTGCCGCCAGCGACCGCGCCGCAATGTGAAAAACGGCCGGCGTGAGTTCGCCCGCGATCTTGTACATGTTGGGAATCATCAACAGCAGCCCTTGCGACGCCGTGAACGTCGTGGCGAGCGAACCCGTTTGCAGCGCGCCATGAATCGCCCCCGCCGCCCCGCCCTCACTCTGCATCTCCACCACGGACGGAACGGTGTCCCAAAGATTCTTCATCCCGTTGGCGGCCCATTGATCCGCCCATTCGCCCATTGGCGATGACGGCGTGATGGGATAAATCGCGATAACTTCACTGAGTTGGTAAGCGATATCGGCTACGGCTTCGTTGGCGTCGAGAGTCTTGAAATGCGGCGTCTTCATCCGCAGAAAAGTATCCCTGACGCAACGAATCACCGAAAATCATCCGTTGGCAAACAGTGAGCGAAAATTGTTGAGTGGGTAACGGCAATAATCTTATCTCGCTGTTGAAATCTGCGTTACAGATAGGGTAAGAATGAAGTCAAACCAAGATTATGGCTGTTTGGCAATACGATGTCTCACTCGTCCCTCGGTCAGGAGTCGTCCTTCATCACGGCGGGATTCCCGAAGAACTTCCCGGCTATCGAGCCGTGATGAATCCCGATGAAATGGAGACCGGACCGTTCCCCAATTACTGGGACAATGGTCCATCTCCTGAAGTCTTAGCACGCGAAATTGCTCATTTATTGCCGCCTGCAAAGTCTTGGAGTGCGGACGCAATCATGTTCGGCCCCGAAGACGGCCATCGACTGGAGATTTGGAAAACAGGAGATATTCAACTCCGCTTCGATGCAGGGCATCCCGATTTTACTCTATTACGAGCGTTCGTTGAATTTGCACAAAGGCATGATCTGCTTTGTGTATCGGATACGCGGGGTCAGCCCATTGAACCAACGTACGAATCGATTCTCGCAGATCTTCTGGATTCAAATGCCGTTCGCTTCTGCAAAGACCCGGAAGCTTATCTGAAGAGCTTGCCGCGAAACCAGTCAGGCTGATTTCAGATCGTTGGCCTAGCGGTCCACTTCCCCGAGCACAATATCAATGCTTCCAAGAATGATCACCACGTCCGCAATCATCTGGCCGAGGCACATGTCTTCCAGTGCGGTCAGGTTGATGAAGCTGCCGGACGCAGTCGATTGCTACTACTTGAGCAACGTGAAGTTGGGGAGCTTGCCCACGCCCTTGTCAAAGGTGAACGTTGTCGTTGCACCCTGCTGCTTTCCAATGACGCCGAGCAAATGATCAGAGAATTGGCCCGCATGCCGTTTGTAAAGCCCCAGCGCCTCCTCAACCACAGGTCGGTCCTGAAGATGAAATCCGCCGTCGTCCAGGAGTGATTGCAGCGCCAGGGCAATCTGCGCCTTCTCAAAACTGTAAACGGCTTTCAACACCCAGCAGACTTCGCAGAGCACAATGTGCGTCAACAACACCGGCTCCCGCCTTAGTTCGGCGTCATCAAAAAGCACTCGGACCTGTTCCGCCTGACGAGGATCGTCTTGAGTAAGATGACGAACAACCAGATTGCTATCCGCGGCAATCATCGGCGGCGATGTTTGCGCGCCAGAGTGTCGGCGATACCCGACTCCATCTGTTCAACCGTTGGCGGCTTCCAACCTTTCGGCAAATACCGCTTCAGCACCCCGGCCGAACTCCGTTTGGGTCGCGCTGGCCTCACTTCGGCCCTGCCATTGCCAACTTCAAATTCCACAGCATCTCCCGTCTGCAAACCCAGCGATCGTCGCACCGCCTGCGGGATGGTGATCTGACCTTTGCTCGTGATGGTAGCTGTCGCTTTCATGATTCCTTACTTTCGGAAGAATAGTAAGGCAACGGTCCTCGCATCGCAACCGTTGTTTTATCGATCCACTTCCCCCAGCACGATATCAATGCTCCCTAGAATGATCACCACGTCCGCAATCATCTGGCCCAGGCACATGTCTTCCAGCACGGTCAGGTTGATGAAACTCGGCGGGCGCACGCGGTAGCGATACGGATTCGGACTGCCGTCGCTGATGAGATAGAAACCCAGTTCGCCCTTCGGCGCTTCAATGCGGCCATAGCTTTCACCCGGTTTGGGGCGGAAACCGCGCAGCTTGGCTTTCGGATCAACAATCGGTCCGTCCGGAATCTTCGGCAGCGCCTGCTTGAGAATCTTTACCGACTCGCGCATCTCCAGCACGCGAATCATGTAGCGGTCGTAGGTGTCGCCGTGATCGCCCAACGGCACTTTGAACTCGAACCGGTCGTAGATGCCGTATTTATCCACCTTGCGGATGTCGTAGTTCACGCCCGCGGCGCGGAGGATAGGTCCGGTGACCCCGGCATTGATTGCAAGATCACGCGGCAACTTGCCGATACCCTGCGTGCGCGCCATGAGGATTTCATTCTCGGCCAGGAAGCGTTCGAACTCATCGATGAACCGAGGGAATTCCTCCACGACCTTCTGCGCCTGTTCCAACCAGCCGGGGGGGAGGTCGCAGCGGCAACCGCCAAAGCGCATGTAGTTGCACATCATTCGCGCGCCGGTGAGAGACTCGAAGAGGTCGAGAATCTTTTCCCGTTCGCGGAACGCATACATTAACGGCGTTCCGCTTGCACCCATGTCCTGCACGAGAAAGCCAATCAAGCAGGCGTGATTCTGCAGGCGCGTCAACTCCGCCGTGATGATACGAATGTATTCCGCGCGCTCGGGCACTTGCAGTCCCGCAAGCTTTTCCACCGCCAGCGCGTAAGCCCAGTTGTTGGTGAGCGAACAAAAATAATCCAGCCGATCCGTGTACGGCATCGACGAAAGATACGTCGTGCCTTCGGCAATCTTCTCGTGATTGCGATGCAGATAACCGAACACGGGTTTGAGCTTCACCACATGTTCGCCGTCGAGCACCACGTCCATGCGAAATACGCCGTGCGTGGACGGGTGATGCGGCCCCATGGCGACCTCGAGTAGTTCGCCATCGCCACTGGGTTTTGGAAGAACCTCAAACTTTCCGGCACCGAGAGCCGGTTCAATCGTCGCGTCAGCCTGCATCGAGATTCAATTCACCAGTTTTACGACCTTGGCGCAAGCTTGCATTCGGCTGAGCGTTTGCAACCACGCCGTCGGCAAAAGAATCGAGCCTTGCGGATTACAAATCCGCGATACAGCAGAGTGCAACTCCGCGCTACCCTCGCTTCACATCGCAGAACCCATAGATGCCCATCAGCCGCCGAGATTACGCCTAAGCAACTCCGCCAGTCGAATCGGCGAGAGAACCGTGATGGTCTTGCCTTTGACTTGAAGCAACTTCTGCTCGCGAAACTTTGCCAGCGTCCGCGAAAACGTCTCGCTCACCGTGCCCAGCTCCGCCGCCAGCACGCGCTTGGTCATCTTTAATTCGATGTTCACCGGCTTGTCGCTTTGCGGATTTGGACAGCGCTTCACGAGCCAGTTTGCCAATCGCGTTTCAACATCCTTCAGCGTCAGGTCTTCAAGCTGCCCCACGAGCACGCGCAAATGCGAACTCATCGAGCCCAACATCCGGAGCGCCAATTCCGGCTGACGCTTGAGCAACTCCAGAATGCCCTCTTTCTGCACGAGTAACACCTGAGTCGGTTCAATCGCCCGCGCGTCCGCCGGATACCCCGTGGCCGTGGCCAGGGCGACTTCGGCAAACGAATCGCCGGTGCGAAACACGTGAATGATCTGTTCCTTGCCGGCGGCGCTGACGCGATGAACGTTCACCGCGCCGCGTTGCACGACATAAAACCCACGCGCGGGATCACCTTCACGAAACAGGTATTCATCCTTCTCCAGATTCTTCGGCACGGAGACTTCAGCAATGCTCTGGAGATCGGGCAGCGGCAGTCCGGTGAACAGTTGGCAACTCCGCAGCGTGTTGATGATTCCGACGTTTTTGAATTCGGCCAACGCGTTGGTCATGCTTCAATTAAGCAGCCTCACGCCAAAAGTAAACCAACCAATCGGCTCCCTGCCCGCGTTCAACCTTCGAGGCAAAACCTTCACCGCCCAGGCGCTCCACCAGAGGCGACGGCAGAAACGGCGCCACGACAATCAGCCCCTCTCCGGCCTTCAACGCCTGGGCCCTGGCAAAAATTTCCGGAAATGGCTCGATGCCCTGCCCCAGCAGGCCGCGCACGTCGAAGCGTTTGAATTTATTCAAGGGTGGCATTGGTATTGATCAAAAGTTTTTCCAGTTCACGCACACTGGCGTTGATATCCTGCCCCAGCCCGACCAGTTGGTGAACAATTTCGCCGTCGGCGTTCAATACCGTTATGACGTTCGAGTGGGCGAATTGTCCATTTGCCTCCTCTTTGTATTTCACGCCGAGCAACGCGGCAAGCTCAAGAACGTCGTCGTCCGCGCCATGCAGGAAAGTCCAGTTCGCCGCCGGCAAGTTCCGGATCTCGCGAAACTTTGCCAACACCTCGGGCGTGTCGCGTTTCGTGTCGAAAGTCACCAGTGTGAACCCGAGCTTACCGCGCAGTTCCGGCTTCAGCGCAGATTCAATGCGCGTCAGATCGTGCACCAGAATCGGGCAAGCATACTGGCAACTGGCAAAGAACATCACCACCACCTGCGGCCGGCCCTTCAGGTCCGCGAGCTTGATCTTTTTGTTGGCATCGGTCGTCCAGGTCGATCCCGTTTGATAAAGCGATTTGTCGCTCAACGTCGTGCCAGCAGGCTCGGCTTTGGCACAACATGCCGGGACGTTTTTGGCCGCGCAGCAACTGTCAGCGAAAGCTGGCAGCGAACTGACCACCAATAGTGGAATGATTGCTAACGTAGTCTTCATAAATCTTTGGCGCAGCGGAAGCCGAGGTTGTGGACGCAATAATCCGCCTTGAGGCTGCTGCGAAATCCGTAGCGCATGAACGCGGTGTAGTTGCTCACATCGCGCGCGCTGATCGAGCCACTGCCGCAAAATAGCTGGCGATCCAAACCGGTATCCCCGCGCGCGTCACCCGTGACCATCGCCGTATTGAAATCCGCCACCCATTCCCAGACCAGTCCATGCAAATCGTGAACGCCCCAATAATTCGTTCGTCCCGCGCCGACGTTGGCGAGCTGTTGCGCCGGCGAAGCATACCAGGCGAGCAAAGCCCGCTTGAACTCCACGTCGGTCTCCCCATCCGCGCTCGTGTAGCCCGCCGCTGCCGCGAATTCCCATTCCGCGGTGGTCGGCAATCGCTTGCCCGACCATTGCGCATACGATTTTGCCGCAAACCACGGCACAAACGTCACAGGCGCATCCGGGGAGGCATTCGTGCCCAGCTCGAGATCACCGGCCCAGTGCTTCAAATAGGACTCGTCGGCGAACAACCGCTTCACCGCTGATCGTTGCCAGCGCGGATTGGCGCGAACGAATTGCAGGTATTGCTCGTTGGTCACCGGCAGCACATCGAGGTAAAACGGTTTGACCGCGACCTCCTTAAAATCTGCCGTCGAGCGAAACAACGGTTTGAACACGCCGCCGTCGATGAGCGCCATGCCGGCAGGTGCATTCGACGAAGCAAAAGCAAATCCGCCCCACAACATGATCGGTAAGGCGATCGAGGAAAGTGTGAGGCGAATTGCTTTCATAGTCGTTGGTGTTGGTGTTGGTAGTTACTCGAACTGATTCGCCACGACGGGAGCAGTGGTGGCCCGCACTTTCTTTACTTGTTCGGCAGTAATGACGCCGCCTTGGTTGCCGAAGCTGTTGCGCACATAAGTCAGCACGTTGGCAATCTGATCGTCGCTCAGATAATTCAACGGCGTCATCGTGCCATTGTATTTCTTCCCATTGACCACCACTTCCCCGGTGCGACCCGCAATGACGGTATGGATCGCCTCTTCGTCGGTCATCTTCTCAAAGAAATCAGACTTCGCGATCGGCGGAATCTGGTTGGGGATGCCTTCGCCATTCACTTGATGGCACACGAAGCACGTTTGCATGAAGACCCCGCGTCCCTTCTCCATTTGGATCTCCTTGGTGAGCGTGGCGATCTTCGGATTCCCTTTGATCTCTTCGGCGACCGCGGCCTTGAGCTCGGCAACCCGCTTTTCCGAATCCGATTTATCCGCCGCCTTCCCGAGGTACACCGCGTCCACTTCCTTGCCCGTGTAAACGATCTGATTCTCCGGTCCTTCCACCTTCAACATCGCAATCGCGCCTTTGTTGAACGCGCGAAACAGCGAGTGATCCACCAGGATGTAAGTTCCGGGCACTTCGACTTTGAAATCCACCATGGCCGATCCGCCCGCGGGAATCATTGTCGTTTGCACCTGATGTTGCGTGGGCAACACGCCGCCTTCCTGATAGACGTTGTCAAAAATCTCGCCAATGACGTGAAACGAGGAAACCAGGTTCGGCCCGCCGTTCCCGATGAACAATCGAACGCGCTCGCCGACTTTTGCAGTGATGGCTTTGTCGCCGACCAACGACCCCACCGCGCCGTTAAACACAACATAGGTTGGCCTTTCATCAATCGCCTTGTTCATGTCGAACGGTTGCAATCCTTCTTCGCCGTATTTGCCCACCGTGTAGAAGTCGCCCTGCATGATATAATACTCGCGGTCCACCGGCGGCAGGCCATTCTTGGGCTCAACCAGAATCAAGCCATACATGCCGTTGCCGACGTGCATTCCAACCGGCGCAGTCGCGCAGTGATAGACGTAGAGGCCAGGATTCAGCGCTTTGAACGAGAATTGCGACGAATGCCCCGGCGCTGTGAACGACGAAGCCGCGCCGCCACCCGGGCCGGTCACCGCGTGCAGGTCGATGTTGTGCGGCATCTTGCTGTCCTGATGATTGTTCAGATGGAACTCCACCTGGTCGCCTTCGCGAATACGGATGAAACTGCCGGGCACATCCCCGCCGAACGTCCAGAATACATACTCGACGCCATCGGCGAGGCGCTTGGTGACTTCGCGGACTTCGAGATTCACGATGACCTTCGTCGCGTGTTTGCGTGTGATGGGGGGCGGGACATTGGGCGCTTGAGTGAGCACGGCGTGCTCCTCACCTTTGACTTCGGGATCAATCACTTTGACGCCACTGGCTTTTACCGGCGCTTCAGAAGCTCCCAGCACATTTGCGAACAACGCCATGACGGCGACCGCGCTGAGTTGTTTTAAGAGATTTCGTTTCATGTTTACTTTCGGTTGCACAATTTCTATTCCAGCATCTGAGGGAAAATTAGCGCGCAACGACATTTGCGACATTGACCGAAGTCATGCTTTTGCGTGTTTGAAGAAGTCCAACTTCTTTGACTTAAATCAAGACCGCCGCACGGTTGCACTTGAACCATGCGGCGGTTGAATCGAAACGCGGTTGCGCTCAGGGCGTTTCGTAACTGGCTTTTGCGCCGGCTTTCAAGTCCTCCGACCGGCCTTCGATGGACCATCCTGTTTTGAGCCCGAGGACGAACCAACCCAGACCCAACGCACCCGTGGCGAAGATGGTGTCGCCAATCGCGCGGGCCCAGCGCAGCTTGTCCATCAGGGGCGTTTGCAGGAAGTCCGCGGAACGCGCGTACCACATACCGTGTTCCACGCTCGCCCACGTTTGCAGGATTCCGACTGGCAGCAGACTCAACAGCGCCATCAGCGCCAAGCCCACGTTCAACGACCAGAAGCTGAACGAGAGCACCGGCGATTTCCATTGCCCTTCTCGCGTCAAGCCGCGCAGGCAGAAAAGCATCAGGCCGATGCCCAACATGCCATACACGCCGAACAATGCGGTGTGCCCATGCAGCGGCGTGGTGTTCAAGCCTTGCATGTAATACAGACCAATGGGCGGATTAATCAGGAAACCGAACAAGCCCGCGCCCACCAGATTCCAAAACGCGACTGCAACGAAGAAATAAATCGGCCAACGATACTGTGACACCCATGCCTTCGCACGAGTTAGCGTGAGATTCTCGTAAGCTTCGAAACCAATCAGCACGAGCGGCACAATTTCCAACGCACTGAACGTCGCGCCCAACGCGAGCACCGCCGTCGGTGTACCCGAGAAGTACAAATGATGCATCGTGCCGAGAATGCCGCCCGACAGAAAGATCACCGTGGAGAACAGCACCGCCGAAGTCGCGCTCGCAATGCGCAATAGTCCCATGCGCGTGAACAGGAATCCAATCACCACCGTGGCGAATACTTCAAAGAAGCCTTCCACCCAGAGATGCACGACCCACCAGCGCCAGTATTCGGCCATGGCCAGATGCGTTTGCCGTCCCCACATCAAACCCGCGCCGTAGAACAATCCAATCGCCGCCGACGCCACGAGGAACAACGCGAGCAGATGGCGATTCGGCTTCGGACTCTTGAACGCCGGCCAGAGCGCCCGTCCCATGAGGAAGAGCCACAGGAACAAACCGACAAACAGGAAGAGTTGCCAGAAACGACCGAGGTCCACGTATTCGTAGCCCTGGTGGCCGAACCAGAAGTTCGCTACCAGCCCGAGCTTTTGTTGCACCCCGAACCATTCACCCGCGAGTGAACCAACGACGATGACCAGCAGGCAGGCGAAAAGGAAATTGATTCCCGCCCGCTGCCCCTTCGGTTCGTAGCCCGACACTGCCGGCGCGACGAATAGTCCGGTCGCCAGCCACGCCGTCGCAATCCAGAAGATTCCGAGTTGCGTGTGCCAGGTGCGCGCCACCGAGTACGGCAGCCACTTGTCCAACGGGATGCCAAAGAAACCATCGCCCTCGACGCCGTAGTGCGCCGTGATCGCTCCCAAACCGATCTGCGCCACCATCAAGGCCGCGACGACCCAGAAGTATTTCAACGTCGCACGCATCGAAGGCGTGGCTTTGAGCGCGAGCAACGGATCTTTCTCCGGCACATCAGTCTCTTCCTCGCCCTCCTTGTGGCCTTGCACCGCGAAATACCAGACCATTCCACCCACGCCCGCGAGCAGCGCGATGAAACTGACGATCGACCAGACCACGATGGAACTGGTTGGCTTGTTATCAATCAACGGTTCGGCGGGCCAGTTCTGCGTGTAAGTGATAGTGCTGCCGGGACGTTCCGTGCCGCAAGACCACGCGGCCCAGAAGAAGAACGCATTCATCTGCTGTTGTCGCTCGGTCGTCTTGATGGTGTTGGCTGGAATCGCATAGGCCTTGCGCAAGGCGCTTAAATCTGCGGCATCACCGAACAACGCGGCGTAATGCGAGCCCACCGCTTTAAACGCTTCGGCGCGCACAGCGGAAACGACGAGGTCACCCGACTTCGCATCATAGGTGTTGGAACGAATCTCCCTCTTGAGCCGCTCGCGCAGCGCGGCCTGAGTTTCCGCATCGGTTTGCGCGTAAGGTTTGTCGCCGGCTTGCATCGCCCAATGGTCGAGCAACCACACGGCCTCGCGATGCAACCAGTCCGCACTCCAGTCCGGCGCGACATACGCGCCATGTCCCCAGATGCTGCCGACCTGTTGCCCGCCCATGGATTGCCAGACGTTCTGACCGTCCTTGATGTCCTGTCCCGAGAAGAGAACCGTTCCATCAGTCGTGACGACGCGTTTGGGAACCGGTGGCGCGGTGCGATAAATTTCCAGGCCGTAATAGCCCAGGACCAATAGTGATAATGTGATGACGCTGATCAGACTCAGCCAGAGTTTGCGATACGATTGTGGTTTATTACTCATAGTGTTTTGCGGAATCCGCGCGGATAAGATAAGAAGGGACCGCTGAAGCACCTTGATTTGCATCAAGGCTTCTCATGTTTGGAGCCAACAAACGATGAGCCGGAAAACAAAGACGTCAGCCGCAAAGATTTCACGGCTGACGTTGAACTCCGTAGGACAGGCGTCGCGCCTGTCTCTAACTTGAAAGCTCCCGCTTGAGCGACTTTGACGAAACGAACCAACCGCCCCGTGCCTGGGATTTTGGCGCGCTGAATCCCAAAAGATGGAGACAGGCGCGACGCCTGTCCTACGCTATTTTGCCACTGCCTCCGTCTTATGCAGGAGACCGACCGCAGATTCAGCGAGTGATTGCACCGTTTCCGGCGTGACTTCCGTCGCATGCTTGCGCACGCCGAGTTCGTGGAGCTTGAGATGTTTGAACTTGGTGATGCCCGCCAGCCGCAGTGTGTTTGCACCGCATTCGAGCGGACAACCATCAACCATCAACAACTCCGGCGCACGTTGCACGGTGTTCATGATGGACTTCACCCGACCGCCCACACCCGCCAGACAACTCATCTTCGCGGCGCCGATTTCGTCCAATCGGCGCGCGGTCAAGTCGGCCAGTTCGCCCGCGTGCGAACAGCCGGAACAGGCCAGCACGCAGGCCAACGGAGCTGGCGTTTCCGCTGCGGATGGATTCGAGGAGTCACTCATGTTCATTTAGGCATTGCGGCGAGATCGGAGCGCGGGCTTCAGCCGGCTTCAGCCCGCTTCAATATGAAACGCTTGGTTGCCATCGGGATTTCGGATGCGCTTGGTGATCTGGACGTTGAAGCGGCGTAAACGCCGCGCCCCGCTGCCAACTCAGTGATGCCCGCAACTGCCCGTCACCATCTGGCCAGCGTCCACCACCGCACGCAGCTTGGTGATCTTCACGCGATATTCCGTCGGGCCTTTGACGAGATGTTCCCACGTGAACGCGTCCGGCCATTGTGCGGCGAACTGATAATAAAGCGGCACGGGGTCGTGATCGTTCAGCAGAATGAAATGATCGCCGACCGCCAAATCCATCCAGGTGCGAATGATGAGGCCGTGCTTGATGGAACAGGGAATCGGACGCACATCCATGACGCGGTCCGGACCGATGAGGTTTTGAGGTTCAGTGTTGGTATTCATAGTTTGTTTTGTTGTTGATAAGTCAAAGGTTCAGTGGGGAAAGCGGTGCTAAAGCTACCGCAGTCCAGACGCTTCGCGCGGATTGAGACGCACGGCAGTCGCGAAGCGTCTGGACTGCGGCGCGTTCACCGCCGCTTTGCGTGGTGGAACTGAGGCGGACATTTTTCAAGTGTGTTCCTGTCGAGTCGACTCGTTAATCATTCCGGGATGCCACGGAGGATCAAACACCAGTTCCACTTGCGCATCGGTGACCTCCTCGAGATTGAGCAACGCCAGCTCTGCCCCACCGCGAATGCTCTCGCCCATGGGACAACCGGCGCTCGTCAGCGTCATCGCCACCCGCACTCGCGAGCCCTCGATGCTGACATCGTAGATCAAGCCAAGGTCCACAATGTTCATGCCGATCTCCGGGTCAATCACCAGACGCAGCGCGTTGAGAACGTCGGCCTCAGTTAACGGTTTTGGGCTCATGCGGAAACGGGTTTTGCGGTTGGCAGCGGTTTGATCTGCGGACGGACGAAGTGCGAGAATACTTTCACCGCATTGAACCCGAACAACAGCAGGCTCGCGAGCAACAGCGCTCCGCCGATGCGAACGCCCACTTCACTCTCACGCAGTATGGCCAACGAAATCACCGCGAGACCGGCAACGTAAGACCAAAGCCCGGCGGCCTGGGCGCGCTCGGAAACCATCTGACTGGTGAGCGGTAATTGCGCGCGACCGACATGTGGACTGTAAACCCCGAACCACACGAGGAACGGCAGAATCTTGTGCAGCATTCCAAGAATGGCCAGCGTCACGACGCCGAGCAGGCCGAGAACGCCATAGACATTTTCCAGCATGCCAAAGAACGGTTTCATCGGAAGACTCGGCCACGACAGCACCAGCGCGAGCACGCAAACGGGAATCAGTAGTGCTATCGCGACACGAAAAGTCTTCAGCCCCCAATCGAGCGCCGCACGTTTGCGCGCACGCAACATCGCCAGCAGTTCCCAACCGTAGAGCGCGAGCCCGGCAACGGCCACGCCGGCAAAAACCGGCTTCCAGTTGCTACGCAGCAGAATCGTCACGACCGAACCAGCCAGCCCGATGTTCAGCAGCAGAATCGAGAACGCGGCGCGGTATTTGCACTGCACTTCGGTGAGCGTGAACATCGGAATCAATCGATACGAAACACCGACGATCAACATCACAAAGAAGCCGACCACGCCAAGATGGGCATGCGCGTGCATCGCGCCAATGGCGTCAAAGCGCGAGACAATTCCAGCCACCACGCGGAGGCCGCCAACCATTTGCTTTACGCCCTCCGCCGCGGCGAGACCTTCCGTGGATTCGTAGGCGCACTTGGCCGCTGCGATGGACAACCCGACGAAGATCGTCAGTGAAAACCACACCAGCGCCGCCGTGATCGCGGTGGCGACAACGTTCCATTTCGGCACGCGCCAGAGTGTTCGTGCCATGTTGTAAACAAACAAGCCAACGCCCAGTGCCAACGCTGAAGCGAAGTGCCCGACTTGTTTCATGTCCCAGACGTTGAACATCCAGACCATGCCAGCGAAACCAATCACGTGAATCGCAAACTGCCATTTCGCCAGTCGCTCGCTGTAAAGTTTGGTTTCCAGCGCCACCGGCACGAGTTGATACATCGCGCCCATGACGACGGTGCAGATAAAACCGAGCACGACCAGGTGCGTCGCGGCGATGACGTATTGGTTGTAGTGGTAGCTCGCGAGAATGGAGGGTTTGGTGATGATCCACCCGACCGCGAAGAGCAGCGCCACCAGCCCCGTGAGCATGAAGCGCAACGGCAGGCTGACAGACGGCGCAGTGGCACGAACGTTCGGAGCAACTTCTGCCCGGTAGGGACGCGTTCCACCGCGTCCCCGTTCTCGAGCCGGAATATTTAGGACGCGGGTGGAACGCGTCCCTACCGGCGTGGCAGGTTCAAGCGTGGCGGATGTTGGTAATGCAGCTTCCATCTGGTTGGTCCTCGGATTCGCCGATGAACCCGCGCTTTTCCAACTCGGCATAAAGCAACGCGGGTCGCCAGCGGGTGTGGATTTGCAAGGTTGCGCCCTCCGGCAAAGTGCCGATGGCTTCGAGCGTTTTCATCAACGGCTGGGGCGGCTCGAAGGAGCGCAAATCAAGTTCGATGACTGAGGCGTTCATATTCAGCTCGGTTTCGACAGGGTTAACAGCATCGAGAACTGCTTCGTCGCGCGGACCGCATGCGGCAGGTTCGGTGGCATGTAAAGCAGGTCGCCGCTCTTCATGGTGCGCGGTTTCCCGGCGAGGCTGAATTCGCATTCGCCGGAAAGAATCTGGATGAGCGCGTGTTGAGTGGAGGTGTGCTCGGTCAGTTCCTGACCTTCGGTGAATCCGAACAGCACGACGCGTGAGTTGTTCGTGCGCAAAACGGTGCGGCTGACGATGCCGTTGGGGGCGTAGCGGGTTTCATCGGCCAGGGAAACGATCTTTTCCGCGTCCGACTCGATCAATGGTCGTTCACTCATGCCCGCAAGTTAGCGGACCTGGGCAAAACGGGCTTTGATTCGGGTCAAGGTTTGTGGAGAACTCTTAAGAGAACGCAGAAGGCGCGTTACTCGAAATTACGCCTGATTGCTTCCGCCACTTCAGGCGGAGCCGGAAGTTGATACCCAAAGAAATACTTGGAACTCATGGCCGCCACTTCGCCGTCGAGCTTTGAGACCGTACCGACCCAGGCTCCATTCGGAAGTTCACCAGTCGTTTCGCTTGACGAATTCAACATGCGGCAAGCTCCTGTTCCAGGAGAAGGGCGCAACCTCGCCATCTTTCACCATCACGAGGATGGCATCACCATCCCGCATCTTGATCTTCTCTTTGATCGTAGGCTTCATGCCTCAGGCTGGCTTGGGCGCTTGATGCGCTTTGGCCCGCTCCAACACTTCATCATGCGGCGTGGGCTCGTACTCGTAATCATCCGGCTCGACGTAGTCCTTGCGCATCGGATGGTCCTTGAATCCATCCCACATCAGAATGCGGCGCAAATCGGGATGGCCTTCAAACACGATGCCATAAAGATCGAAGATTTCCCGCTCCTGCAATTCGCAGCCACGCCAAACCGGGGTCAGCGACGGCAACTGAACTTTGTCCGTCCGATTCTCGGTCCGCAGCCGGATGATGACCGGGCCATGCTTCTTCTCCATCGAGTAGAGGTGATAGACCACTTCGAGATACGCCGGGCGAATGGTCTTTTTTACTTCCTCGACTTCCTTCTCCACGCCGTCTACGAGTTTCTTAACTTTGATCTTCTCGCTCAGCTCGGCTTCCGGCCAGTCCACTCCGGTAGCATTAGAGCAGTAATCCAGTCGCAACTCAGCATCGTCTCGAAGAAACTGAGCCACGGGCAAGCCGTGCTCGCGATCCACCAACAACGAACGCTGCGCCGACGGGGCATCATTCGCAACAATTTCTATCCTTGCGCCCGGGACTGACGTTTCGATCCGTGACTTGATATGTTCCAGCGTTTCCATGGTTAGCGGCCAATGCAAAACAGGTTTGTTTCTCCGCGAATGAAAATTCGGCCATCCACGACCGCCAACGAAGCGAAGACCTTTTCTCCGATGGGATTCTTGCGGACGAATTCGTACTTCGTGCCTGCCTTGAGGACAAACGTATCGCCCGTTTCGCTCGTCAGCAAAAGGTGGCCATCCACGGCAATCGGAGACGCCGTGAACTTGGCCGGATCAGGCAATCGTTCAGAGTCGTAGCGCACCGTACCCGTCTTCGCGTCCAGACAGGACAACAACCCGCTGTCGGTCATGAGATAAAGATCATCATTAAGCAGCAACGGCGACGGCACATAGCCTGAACCCTTCTCGTATTTCCAAAGCAAGTTGGTTGTCCCGGTCAAATCGCCTTTCGCTCCGAGCGCGATGGCCAGGATGCGTTTCCTGGGATAGCCGGACACAAGGTAAGCTGTTTTGCTGTTGGCCACGGGCGAAGGCACGGCATTGTTCTCCAGCCCCTCGTGCGACCAGATTTCTTCACCGGTTGCCGTATCGTAAGCCACGATCTTTTCCGAGCCCGAAGCGATGACCTGCTCGCGTCCGCCAGCGGTGACCACAATGGGCGTCGCCCAACTCACGCTCACCTGGCGCGCGACTTTCCAGATTTGTTTGCCGGTCTTTTTATCAAACCCGGCGATGAACGAACTCTCGCCATTATCCTGGTCGCACTGGACAATTACAGCCTTCGCACCGAGCACGGGAGACGCGCTTGCGCCCAGGCCCAAAGTTGCCAGTCCGCCGACGCTGTTGGACCAAATCAAAGAGCCTTTGGTATCGAAGCAATACAGGCCTTCACTACCAAAGTAGGCGAACACGCGGTCCGCTTCCGCTGCAACGGTGGGCGCGGCGTAACTGCCTTTGCGATGCCGATCGTCAAACGCTGGACCGGAGTAAGCGAGTTGATTCCACAGCAACTTGCCAGTCTTCGCATCAACGCAAAGGACCCGCAACTCGTGTTTCAGATCAGCGCCGAAAGCGTCCGGGTGTTTGAAGTCCTCGTTGTTGAGAATGTGCTTCACTGGCTTCACACCGGGAATCGCTTCACCTTCGACATCCGTGGTCAGATAAATCCGCCCGTCGAGAATCACCGGAGACGAATGTCCGCGCCCCGGCAATGGCGTGCGCCACAAGACGCCATTTGTTGGAGACCATTCGAGAGTGACTTTGGTATCAGACGCAACACCGAGTCCGTCGCCTCGCCATTGCGGCCAGGAGGATTTCGTGACGGTGGCGGATAGGGGGTCGCTCGCAATTCCAATAGAAACTGCAATCAGAGCAAAGCATCTCATGGGCGTATGGGGTTGCTCAGCGGGTATCTGTCTTGCCCCGTGAGATAGATAAGCCGGAATCTTTCATAAGAGCGGAACGAGCGGTTATCTCACGGGGCGAGGTTTCCAGACCGCTGGATTGTTCGGGGGTTCGAGGTCGTGTTCGCCGAAACGAGGAACAGGAAATTCACTCGGAGCTTCGGCATCCAAATGACGCGCGCGATTTGCGCCCGTCAGGTGTTGCTCATCAATCTTCTTTTGCAGGGTCATGAAGGCATGAATCAACGCCTCCGGCCGCGGCGGACATCCAGGAATGTGCACGTCCACCGGAATGTAACGATCAATGCCTTTGAGCACATTGTAACCTTGCTTGAATGGACCGCCCGAAATCGCGCATGCTCCCATCGCAATGACATACTTCGGCTCGGGCATCTGATTGTAAAGACGCACCACTTGCGGCGCCATCTTCTTGGTGACTGTGCCCGCAACGATCATCAAGTCCGCCTGCCGCGGTGACGGACGAAACACTTCCGCGCCGAACCGCGCGAGGTCATAGCGCGCCATTGTCGTCGCGATCATTTCAATCGCGCAACAAGCCAGACCGAATTGCAGCGGCCACACGGAGTTCTTGCGACCCCAGTTGTAGATGTCCTCCAGCGTCGTAGTGAAGACACCTTGCTTCTGCATTTCGTTTTTAAGTCCTTCGTCCATGGGGTGGTAAGTCAGTTGTAAATCAGTTAAATTAGTGACTGGTTAAACAGGTGGTTTGTCGATTCTGGGACTGGCTACTCATTTAACTCATTTAACTCATTTAACTGGTTTGACTAGTTAACCAATCACTCCCTTCCTACTTCCACGTCAGCACACCTTTCATCCATGCCCAGGCCAGGCCGGACACGAGCAAAAACAAAAACACCATCAACGAAATGAACGCGCCCGCTCCCAGGCCAGTGAATGAAACTGCGAACGGCAGCAGGAAGATCGTCTCAACGTCGAAGATCAAAAAGATGATGGCGTAGAGGTAATACTCCGGTTTGAACTGTATCCACGCATCGCCCTTTGATTCGAGGCCGCACTCGTAGGTGGCGTTCTTTTCCTGACCGGGCTTGCGTGGCGAAAACTTCTTCGCCCACAGCCACGCAAGCGCGAGCGGCACAGCGGCAAATCCGGCGGCGGCGACCAGCAGCACTACGATGAACAAATAAGGATTGTATTCAACTGGCATAGACCCACCTGTTTCTCAACCAAGCCACCGTACCAAGCGCGGTGGAGCGAGTCAAGGAATCGGCGGGAATCGATCTTAAATGAGTGATTTGTTAAATGAGTTAAATCAGTGATTGCGCGATCCGTACCGCCGAGTTCCTGTTTAACTCAATCACCCATTTTAACCATTTAACCAGTTCCTCGGTTGTCGCGCGGATAGGAGCGCGGACAGCCTTGTCCGCGTGAACTCGAAAACAAGGGAACCATTGAAATTGAAAGTGAAACGGCGGACATGGCTGTCCGCGCTCCGGAGTTCCGCATTCAGTCGCCCCGAGCCGTGTAAACGCGGATCTCCAAACCTTGCGGAAGCGCGTCGGTAAAATTCATGACAAATTGCCGTGCGCAATTTGTCACGGCTGCGTTACACTGGGCCAACTCCGAATATGCGAAGCTTTGTCGTTTTGGCCATGGTGGCGTCCTGGGTCGCCACCTGCTCGGTTTCTGCCGTTGAAATCTTTTCGACCAACTCTGTGTGGCGCTTTCGCAAAGGCACGAGTGAAGCCTCATCGCCCACTGCCGCGTGGCGCTCCGCGAGCTTCAACGACGCTGCGGCGGGATTTACCGATGCCAGCGCCCCCTTCTGGTACGGCGACGTGCGGACCGGCGGGACGCAGCTCAACGACATGCTCAACGGCTACATATCCATTTTCCTGCGACACCCGTTCATTATCGGCAACGCGGCCGAGGTCAGTTCGCTGCGACTGCGCGCCTTCGTTGACGATGGGTTTGTGGCGTGGATCAATGGCGTTGAGGTGGCCCGCACGAACGTTGCCGCGGCCCAGCCGACTTACCAAACCGCCGCCAACAATGCCGTTGAGCCCGCCCCATTCGTCACCTATAACCTCCCCATCCCGTCAGGCTACTTAACCACGGGCACAAACGTGCTGGTCGTGCAGGTGTTCAATACTTCTCTCGGCAGCACGGATTTTGGGTTCGATGCATTACTGGACGTCACCATTGTCGAATCACCCGCGATTGCGCCGACGATCACGAGCATCACACCGCCGCCGGGCACTCTCACCGAGCTCACCAACATCTCCGTGCGCTTCTCCGAGCCGGTCGCTGGACTCACTGCGGATGACTTTCTCATCAACGGTGTGCCCGCCGCTACCCTGACCGTTGTCGGGAACACTTACACCTTTGGCTTCACGCAACCGGTCTATGGCAATGTCTTCATCACGTGGCGGGCCGCTCACGGCATCACAGACCTCGCCACTCCGCCCAACGCCTTCAATGCCGCCGCTCCCGGCGCTACCTGGCAATACAACCTCGTGGACCTTGCGCCCCCCGCCATTGCGAATCTCTTTCCGCCTTCAGGCATCACCGTCGCTTCGTTGAGCCAGATCGAGGTCACGTTCAGCGAACCGGTTCTCGGTGTTGAAGCAGCCGACCTGTTGATTAACGGTCAGCCCACTACGAATATCTTTTTTGCCGCGGGCACTTATTTCTTTCGTTTCCCCTCACCGCCACCCGGACCGGTGAATGTCGCGTGGGCAGTCGGACATGACATCACCGACACGGCGGCATCACCAAATCCGTTTGCGGGGGGCGCATGGTCTTACACCTTTGAACCGGGCGCGCCGTTGCCTGATCTGGTGATCAATGAAATCCTCGCCGGCAACGTGCGCACCAATGGTCTGAAGGACGAGAACGGCGAATTGCAGGACTGGATTGAAATCCGCAATCGCGGCACCAACACCATCAACCTGGACGGCTGGTCGCTCAGCGACGACCCCGCTTTGCCCGGCTTGTGGACTTTCCCCGCGCGCACGCTTCCGCCTAATTCCTATCTGATTGTCTTTGCGTCCGGCAAGGACCGCCGCCCCCCCAGCGGCCCACTGCACACCAATTTCAAGCTCGGCAACGGTGGAGAAGACCTCCTGCTTTTCACGCCGGATTCACCGCGCGTATTGAAGCATGGTTTCGCTCCTTACCCTGAACAACGAAACGATTTCTCCTATGGCTTTGATCCGGGCGACAACCTGCGTTACTTCGCCACGCCTACCCCCGGCGCTGCCAATGGCATCAGCACAATTGTCGGCGTCTGCCAGCCGGTGCACGTCAACGTCAACCGCGGACATTTTGCTTCGCCATTCGATCTCACCGCCTCGTGCCCGACCCCAGGCGCGCAACTGCGTTACACCACCAACGGCTCCGAGCCCACGGCCAACAGTCCTCTGCTCCCGGCTTCGCTGAGAATCTCGAACACCACGCTCTTTCGCGCCGCTGCCTTCAAAGCCAACTACCTTCCGTCCGAACCCGCGACCCACAGTTACTTTTTCAACCTGAATGCCGCAATGCGGTCACTGCCGGTTATTTCCATCGTCACCGATCCGAATCACCTTTATGGCACCAACGGCATTCTCGGAATTCAAGGCGGGACCTACGTCACCGGGCCTTGGACACCCGTGAGCCCCGGCGATTATCACAACCCTTCCAAACACGGACTGGCGTGGGAACGTCCGACCTCGGTCGAGTGGATTCGGCCCGAGGACAATTCCGGCTTTCAGGTGGAATGCGGCATCCGCGTGCAAGGCAGCGATTGGCAGCGTCCGCGCCTGACACCCACCAGCAAATTTTCTTTTCGCCTCTATTTCCGGAAGGACTACGGGCCGGGCAAACTCGAGTATCCACTGTTTCCCCTCACGCCGGTGCAGGAGTTCGATCAACTCGTGCTGCGTGCGGGTTACAACGAGCAGTTCAATCCGTTCATCCGGGATGAATTTACTCGTCGACTTTCCAGTGACATGGGCAGCATCGCGTCGCACGGCAATCTCGCGGTGGTGTTCGTCAACGGCGTCGCGTATGCAAGCTCGCCCTGGTACAATCCCTGTGAACGCGTTCACGAGGAGTTTTTTCAGGCACACCTCGGCGGCAGTGAAGAGTGGGACGTCGTCGGGCCATCCTTCGCCCAAAGCGCCAGTTCGCCCGGAGTGGTGGATGGCGACCGCGCAAATTTCCAATCCCTCGTGAGTTACGTCAACACCTCTGCCGTGACGGTGCAAAGTGTTTACACGAACGTGGCGCGCTGGCTCGACCTGACCAATTTTGCGGATTACTGCATCCTCAACGCCTTTGCGGCAACGGGCGACTGGCCCGCCAACAACTGGCGCGCCGGCAAGGATCGTAGCGCTGCCGGTCCGTGGCGTTTTGTGGTCTGGGACGCCGAGTGGGCCATGGGCATTTACGGTCGCTCCATTAACATCAACAGTTTCACCGAGACCGGCGGCGGCCCGGACAACTCCGGCCTCGGCAGTGTGAGCAGCTCGGAGATTGCGCAACTCTACAATCGCCTTCGCACCGTGCCCGAGTTTCGCTTGCTCTGGGCGGATCGCATCCAAAAACACTTCTTCAACGGTGGTGCGCTCACGGGCGCGAACCTCACCAATCGTTTCATGGAACTGCGCAATGCTCTGTTCCCGCTCATGGGTGAAATGGACCCGGCCCTTCTCATTTGGGCGCGCGACCGCCAGGCGATTTTCTTCAGCCAGATGCAACCCTACGGCCTCACGGCCTACACCAATGCACCCGGCTTCAACCAATTCGGTGGGCGCGTGCCGCCAGGCTTCAATCTCGTCATCACCAATACGGTTGGGACGATTTATTTCACCACCGATGGCAGCGACCCGCGCACGTTCTTCACCGGTCTGGTTTCACCTTCCGCAATCACCTACACCAATCCAGTGGTCCTCAACAGCACGGTCACCATCCGCGCCCGCGCACTGAACGGTGGCGTCTGGAGCGCTCTCACGGAAGCCACCTTCACCGTCGGGTCACTGGGCATTCCGCTGCGCATCACCGAAATCATGTACAACCCACCCGGCGGTTCCCTGCACGAATTCATCGAACTACAGAATATCTCCAGCGCAGCGGTGAATTTGAGTGGAGTCTATTTTGACGGCATCTCGTTTCAGTTTCCGGAAGGAACAATCCTTGCCGGAGGCGCTCGCATTGTGCTCGGTTCGAATACCGATACCAATGCCTGGAAAGCGCAGTATCCTGGCGTCAATCCGTTCGGCTGGTTCAATAACAACCTCAACAATGCCGGCGAACGCATCTCGCTGTTTGATCGCTACGATAATCTGATTACTTCGGTCGATTACTCCGATGACGGCGGATGGCCGACGGCGGCGGATGGCGGCGGGCGTTCGCTCGAAATCATCAATCCCAATGGCAGCCCCGATGAACCCGCCAATTGGCAGGCCAGTTCCGCGAACGACGGCACACCCGGCAGCGCCAACTCAATGGCCCCAACCCCATCCGTCGTGTTGAACGAAATCATGGCGGATAATCTCGGCGCCGTGAACAACGGCGGGACGTTCCCGGATTGGATTGAGCTTCGCAACAACAGCGCCAACCCCGTCACTCTCACCGGCTGGAGTCTCACCGACGATGGCAATGCGCGGAAGTTTGTCTTCCCCGCAACGTCAATTCCGCCCAACAGCTATCTCACCGTCTGGTGTGACGCCGTCACCAACACAACTCCCGGACTCCACACCGGCTTCAGCCTGGGCAAGGACGGCGACAACGTTTTCCTCTACGACGCGAATACCAACCGCGTGGACGCTCTATCCTTCGGGTTGCAGGTTGGCAATCAATCCATTGGCCGCATCAATGGCAACTGGACCTTGACCACGCCCACGGCCAACGCCGCAAACATCGCTGCCGCCCTCGCCCCGGCCGCCAGTCTTGCCATCAATGAATGGCTCGCCAATCCGGCGCCCGGGCAGCCGGACTGGTTGGAACTGTTCAACCTGTCCTTTACTTCCCCGGTAGCATTGCAAGGTCTCTATCTCACCACCAGCAGCAACGTCCATCAACTGACCTCGCTCGCGTTCCTCGCACCACGGGGTTACCTCCAGTTGTTCGCCGATGAAGCAGTTGGCCCGGACCATCTGGACTTCAAACTCCCCGCCAGCGGCGAGACGATCACGTTGTCGGATTCCGCCGGCAGCCCGATTCAGACCGTCGTTTATCCCGCGCAAGTCGAAGGCGTTTCCCGCGGTCGCTATCCCGATGGCGGTGCGTCGCTCTACGATTTCGTTGGCAGCGTCAGCCCGGAATCAACGAACTACCTCGCCAACTACAACGGAGCGGTCATCAACGAAGTCCTGGCGCGCAACAATTCCGTCAATGTTAGCGGCCAGTCCGTGGATTACGTCGAGCTGTTTAATCCCACCGGAACGCCCTTCAGTCTCGCCGGCATGAGCCTCAGCGTGAACTCGCAGCAGCCCGGGCAATTCACTTTCCCGGTCGGTACGACGCTTGGAGGAAACACCTATCTTGTGATCAAGTGCGATGGCGATTCGCCGCTTTCCACAATCCCAGGCAGCTTCAACACCGGCGAATCACTCGATGGCGAAAGCGGTGGCGTTTATCTCTTCAACACTGCCGGACAAGTCGTGAACTTTGTCGAGTACGGCCACCAGGTGCGCGACCTTCCCATCGGCCTGAGCGGCGGGCAATGGCGGCTGTTGAGTTCCGCTACACCAGGTGCGCTCAACTCGGCCGCCGCAATCCTCGGCGCCAACAGCGCCCTCCGCATCAACGAGTGGATGCCCGAACCGGTGAACAACGACGGGGATTGGTTCGAACTCTACAACACCACGAACCGGCCCGTTGACCTCAGCACGATCTCGATTTCGGACGATCCATCGCTTGCCGGGCGAGGCATGTTCCGCCCCGCCCCACTGAGCTTCATCGGGCCAAATGGATTCGTGAAATGGATTGCCGATGCGTTGGCCGGCAATGGCCGCGACCACGTCAACTTTGGCCTGAATAGCCTGGGCGACTCGCTGTTGCTCTACAGCGTGGTCAACAACACGAACTTCACCTTGATTGACTCGCTGGGCTTCGGCGCACACGCAAATGGCCTCTCCAGTGGCCGACTCCTCGATGGTCAGCCCAACATCTTCGCCTTCCCCGGCAGCGCCTCCCCAGCCGAAAGCAATTATCGCCTGCACCCATCCATCGTCATCAACGAAGCCCTTATGCACACCGACCCGCCGCTCGAAGACGCCATCGAGTTGCGCAACACCGGTGCGTCGCCCGTCAGCATCAATGGCTGGTATCTCAGCAACAGCCGCGACAACTTGCGCAAATACCAAATCACCAACACCACGCCCATTCCGCCCGGCGGCTACGCGGTCATCTACGAATATCAATTCAACAACGGCACGCCGAACGCCTTCGGCCTGAACTCCGCCTACGACGATGAAATCTGGCTCACCGCCACCGCCGGAGCGGTCGAGACCGGCGAACGCGCCACCGTCACCTTTGGCGCTTCCCTCAACAGTGTCTCCTTTGGCCGGATTGAAACCAGCCAGGGTGCCGACTTCTGGCCGCTCACCGCGCGCACCTTCGGGGTGGACAACCCCGCCACGCTCCCGCAATTCCGCACCGGCACCGGACTCAGCAATGCCGCGCCGCGCATCGGGCCGATTGTCATCAACGAAATCCTCTACAACCCCGGCGGCGGCGCGAACGGCACGCACGAGTTCATCGAGTTGCGCAACAACACCGCCAGTTCCGTCCCGCTCTACGATCCGGCCTATCCCACCAATCGTTGGAAGCTCGGGGGCGGAATTGATTTTACGTTCCCTGCCGGTGTGAGCCTCTCCAACAACGCCAGCTTGCTCGTCGTAAACTTCAATCCAACAGATACCGCGCAATTGACCGCCTTCCGCAATCGCTACGGCCTCAGCGCGAACATCCCTGTCTATGGCCCCTTCACCGGCGCGCTCGGCAACGACGGGGACAGTGTGGAATTATATCGTCCCGACACGCCCCAACCACCGGCCGCTCCCGACGCGGGCTACGTGCCTTACGTCATCGCCGATCTGGTTCGTTATACCGACGACGCCCCGTGGCCCACTGGCGATGCTGATGGCGGCGGATTATCTTTGCAGCGACTCGCGCTAAACCTCTACGGCAACGAACCTCTCAATTGGATCGAAGCCGCGCCCACACCCGGCGCCGACAACAGCACCTCCGCACCCGACACCGACGGCGACGGCATCCCCGACGCCGCCGAAGACGCAATGGGTCTGGACCGTCACAACGCGCTCGATGCCGGTTATGATCCCGACTTCGATGGCATGACGAACCTGCAGGAATACCTCGCGGGAACGGATCATTTGAATTCCGAAAGCAATCTCAAGCTGGATGGAATTGTCGTGAACGGCAACGTCACCCTCTCCTT
Organism: Verrucomicrobiia bacterium; assembly: GCA_036274115.1. Classification (GTDB taxonomy): domain Bacteria; phylum Verrucomicrobiota; class Verrucomicrobiia; order Limisphaerales; family JADLHS01; genus JADLHS01. Next base: position 439 of record DASUGI010000211.1, on the reverse strand, counting down.
CGAAGCCCTGGCGAATCGCACTTATTCCGTGCTTTACAGCGGTTCGCTGATCAATCCCACCTGGACCAAATTGGCCGACATCCCGGCGCAGTCCGAAGCCCAGCAAGTTTACCTGGTTGACCCCCAGGCCGCCGCCACGTCCCGCTTCTACCGCCTCGTCACCCCGGCTCTCCCGTGAAATCGTTGAGAGTTGAGAGTTGAGAGTTGAATGTTCGATGTTGAATGTCCGCAGCAAGTGCTGGCCTATCTGTCACGCTACACCCACCGCGTCGCCCTCAGTTCGCGCCGCCTGCTCGCGGCCGACGCCGCAACCGTGACCTTCGCCTACAAAGATTACGCCGCTGACTCCCGTCCCAAAACCATGACCCTGCCCACCGCCGAGTTCGTGCGCCGCTTCTGTCTGCACGTGCTGCCGGAGCGGTTCGTCAAAATCCGCCAC
>DASUGI010000210.1:0-27280 GCA_036274115.1 Verrucomicrobiia bacterium | reverse complement strand
AACTTCAAACCGGTGCGGACGGGCGAAACTCCCAAGTCGCCCTTCGCACTCCACGTAACCGCGTCGCGCCGAAACCGAGCGCGCCTGACCTGATTCAAGACAACGCGTGCCGCTTCAAGACAAGAACGCATCTTCTGCGTTGCTTCCCATGCCGTCTTTTGAAGACAATCCGACCGCATCAAATGAAACGCGTTCTTCCTTTGACCATCCTGGCTGCGACCGCAGCCATGCTTCAGGCTCAAACGCCCGACAACCTCGTGGTGGAAGGCATTCCGCCCGCTTCCCAGGAGCTGAAAGCTGACGTCGGCCGCTACCTCGAAATCCGCACCGCAACGTTCAACAGTTGGCATCCGGTGAAACGCGAGTTACTCATCACCACTCGCTTTGCCGATGCAAACCAAATACACCAGGTATTAATGCCCGGAGGCGCGCGACAGCAGTTGACGTTTACGGCTGAACCCGCACGCGGCGGTCGCTGGCAGCGCAAGCACGGTCGCTACATTCTTTTCTCACAGGACACCGGCGGGGGTGAATTTTACCAGTTCTACCAGCTCGATCCGGATTCCGGTCGCGTCACGCTACTCACCGACGGCAAGTCGCGTAACGAAGGCGGCGTGATGTCCGAGGATGGCGAACTCATCGCCTACACCTCCACCCGCCGCAACGGTCGCGACTACGACATCTACGTGATGAATCCGGCTGACCCGGCGAGCAATCGGCTCGTTTCCGAGATGTCCGGCGGCGGTTGGAGGGCGAGCGATTGGTCCAAAGACAAATCGAAGTTGCTGGTCACCGAATACATTTCCATCAACAAAAGCCGGCTCTACCTGCTGGATGTGAAATCGGGCTCAAAGGAGCTGCTTACCCCGGACAAAGAACCTTCGGTGGCTTACCGCGGCGCGATGTTTGCCAAAGACGGCAAATCCATTTTCTTCACCAGCGACGACGGTTCTGAATTCCAACGGCTCGTGCAGATGGATTTGAAAACCAAAGCTCAGCGGGTGCTCACCAGCGACATCAACTGGGACGTGGATGAATTTGATCTGTCGCCCGACGGCAAGACTATTGCCTTTGTCACCAACGAAGAAGGCGTGGGCAAAATTCACCTGATTGAAGTGCGCTCCGGCAAGGAGCTGCGCGCGCCGAAGTTGCCGCTGGGCATTCCTTCATACGTTTCGTGGCACGAGAACGGTCGCGAGATCGGCTTTAACTTCACTTCCGCTCGTTCGCCGGCAGACGTGTATTCCTTCGACGTCAAATCCGGCAAGCTCGATCGCTGGACGGAGAGCGAGACGGGCGGTTTACCAACCGACAACTTCGTCGAACCCGAGTTGATTCGCGTGAAAAGCTTCGATGGTCTCAGCGTTTCCGGATTTCTCTATCGCCCCGACCCGAAAAAGTTTCCCGGCAAACGGCCACTGCTGGTTCAGATTCATGGCGGACCGGAATCACAGTCGCGCCCGGGTTTCTTTGGTCGCAACAACTATTTCACCGACGAACTCGGCGTGGCCGTGTTGTTGCCGAACGTTCGCGGGTCGAGTGGATACGGCAAAACCTTCCTGACGCTCGACAACGGCTTCAAGCGCGAGGATTCCGTGAAAGACATCGGCGCATTCCTCGACTGGGCAGCGAGCGATGCGCGAATCGACGCCCATCGCATCGCTGTGCGCGGCGGCAGCTATGGCGGTTACATGACGCTCGCTTGCATGACGCACTTCAACGACCGCCTGCGCTGCGGCGTGGACATCGTGGGCATTTCGAGCTTCCTCACGTTTCTCAAGAACACTCAGGAGTATCGCCGCGACCTGCGCCGCGTTGAATACGGCGACGAGCGCGATCCCAAAATGGCCGAGTTCATGGCGAAGATTGCGCCGGTCAACAACGTCAGCAAAATCCGCAAGCCGCTCTTTGTCATTCAGGGCCTGAACGATCCCCGCGTCCCAGCCACCGAGGCCGAGCAAATGACGAAGGCCATCCGCGATGGCGGCGGCAAGGTCTGGTATCTCATGGCCAGGGACGAAGGCCACGGCTTCCAGAAAAAGAAGAACGCCGACTTCGAGTTCATCAGCACCATCCAGTTCCTCCGTGAACATCTCTTGAATTGACCTTCGCTCCCGTCCTTGAATCATTTCTCGAAACATGAAAATCAAACTCTCTCTGCTGCTTTCTTTCGTGGTTGGCTGCGTGCTCCTCGGTTGCGCCCACAACAAGGCGCGCCTGACGTATCCCACCGCTCGCGCGACGAATCAGGTGGATGTTTATCACGGCGTCTCCGTGCCCGATCCCTATCGCTGGTTGGAGGACGACAATTCCGCCGAAACCAAGGCGTGGGTCGAAGCGCAGAACAAAGTGACCTTTGCCTATCTCGCGACCATCCCCCAACGCGATTCCATCAAGCAGCGCCTCACCAAGCTCTGGAACTTCGAGCGCTACGGAGTGCCTTACAAGGAAGGCAATCGTTACTTCTACAGCAAGAACGACGGCCTGCAGAATCAAAGCGTCTATTACACTTTGCCGACGCTCAGCAGCGAACCAAAAGTCCTGCTCGACCCGAACAAGCTTTCCGCTGACGGCACGATTGCTCTTTCGGGGCTCGCGCCCAGTGACAACGGCAATCTGCTCGCCTACGGGCTCTCCGGCTCAGGCTCCGACTGGCAGGAATGGAAGGTGCGCGACATTGAGACGGGCAATGACCTCACTGACCATTTGAAGTGGGTCAAATTTTCCGGCGCTTCGTGGACCAAGGACAACCGCGGTTTCTTTTACAGTCGTTACGATGAACCGACCGAAGCCGAAAAGCTCACACGGGTTAACTACTTCCAAAAACTCTACTATCACCGCATCGGCACGCCGCAGTCCGAGGACAAGCTCATTTACGAAAGAAAGGATCACAAAGACTGGGGTTTCGGCGGCTACGTGACCGAGGACGGTCGATACCTGATCATCCATGTCAGCCAGGGAACTGCCCCTCAGAACCGTCTTTTCTACAAAGACCTGACGCAGCCCGATTCCGCCGTGGTCGAGTTGCTGAACGAATTCGACGCGTCCTACGACTTTGTGGACAACGACGGCACGGTCTTCTGGTTCAAAACGGATTTGAACGCCTCGCGATCCCGCCTCATCGCGATTGATATCACCAAACCCGAGCGCGCCAACTGGAAAGAGCTCATCCCGCAAGCCGCCGAAACCCTCACCAGCGTGACCACGCTCAACAACTCTTTCGTCTGCACTTACCTGAAGGACGCCCGCAGCGTGGTGAAAGTCTTTTCCCTCGACGGAAAGTTCTTGCACGAAATCGAACTGCCCGGCATCGGCAGCGTCGGCGGTTTCGGCGGCAAGCGGAAGGACACCGAGACCTTCTATTCCTTCACGAGCTTCACCACTCCCGGCACGATCTATCGTTACGACCTCGTGAATCGCAAGAGCGAGGTCTTTCGCGCGCCCAAGGTGGACTTCACTCCGGCCAACTACGAAACGAAGCAGGTGTTTTACAACAGCAAGGACGGCACGCGCATCCCAATGTTTATCACCTACAAACGCGGGCTCAAGCTGGACGGCAACAATCCCACCCTGCTCTACGGTTACGGCGGGTTCAACATCAGCCTCACGCCCAGCTTCAGCGTGGCCAATCTCGTCTGGATGGAAATGGGTGGCGTTTATGCCGTGCCCAATCTTCGCGGTGGCGGGGAATACGGCGAGGATTGGCATCAAGGCGGCATGAAGTTGAAAAAACAAAATGTCTTCGATGACTTCATCAGCGCCGCCGAATGGCTCATCGCAAACAAATACACCTCGTCCAAGAAGCTGGCCATTTCGGGCGGGAGCAACGGTGGCCTGCTGGTTGGCGCCTGCCTGACGCAGCGACCCGACTTGTTCGCGGCCTGCCTTCCGGCGGTTGGCGTGATGGACCTGCTGCGCTTCAACAAGTTCACCATCGGCTGGGCCTGGACCAGCGATTACGGCTCGCCGGAAAACGCTGATGAGTTCAAAGCGCTCCGCGCCTACTCACCACTTCACAACATCCGTCCCGGAACTCGATATCCGGCCACGATGGTCACCACCGCCGATCACGATGACCGCGTCGTGCCCGCGCACAGCTTCAAATTCGCCGCCGCGCTGCAGGCCGCACAGGCCGGGCCGGATCCAACACTGATCCGGATTGAAACCAAAGCCGGCCACGGCGCTGGGAAGCCAACGACCAAACTCATCGAAGAAGCCGCGGACAAAATGGGCTTCCTCGTGAAGGAGTTGGACATGCATCCAACTATCCCGCAGCAAACCAGCGCCAAATAGTTCCCCCACCGGTTCGCAACCGGTGAATAATCCCGAACAAAAACCGCGTAGTCAGCAACGCCGGTTGCGCAGAAGCTACGTCCGCGCAACCTCATCCCGCAGTCGCGGGACGCGGACATTATGAAATGGGCTACGCCCGCCAAAGTCATTCCGGCGATTCTTGCCGTGCTTGCGGCAGGCATGCTCACGCTCTGGCTGCTGCCGCACTCCAGTGAATCATTGCAACTCCGCATCCCCGGCACGGACGCTGCCCCGACCGGCGAAACCGGCGGCGGGAATCCCGTTCGCGCCGGCAAAGTAATTCGCGGCAACGGACAACCAACTCCCCTGCCCGGCTCGTGGCCTCAATTTCGTGGACCAAACCGCGACGGCATCGCGCGCGCGCCAACTTCCCTCTCCCCCCTCGGGGGAGAGGGCCAGGGTGCGGGGGCACGCAGCGAATTCACAGTGATGCCTCTCTCCCGCGACTGGAAAACCTCTCCGCCGCGCGAACTCTGGTCGCTCGACCTCGGCGAAGGTTACGCCGGCGCGGCCGTCAGCGCTGGCCGCGTGTTCATCTTCGATTACGACCGCGACGCGAAGCAAAGCGCACTGCGTTGCCTCTCGCTCGCTGACGGAAAGGAAATCTGGGGCTACACGTATCCGCTGACGATCAAACGCAATCACGGAATGACCCGCACCGTGCCGGCCGTCGCGAGCAACCTCGTCGTCGCGCTCGATTCCAAGTGCAACGTGTTCGCGCTCGATGCTGTCACCGGCGAACTCAAATGGAGCGTCAGCCTCGTCCGCGATTTTGGTGCGACCGTTCCCGAATGGTACGCCGGCCAATGTCCCCTCGTGGATGGCGACAAAGTCATCCTGGCACCCGGCGGCAAAAATGCATTGCTCCTCGCGCTCGATCTCGCCACTGGCAAGCCACTCTGGCAAACGCCCAATCCACACGACTGGAAAATGACTCACTCGTCGATCATGCCGATGGATTTTGCGGGGCGCCGGCTCTACGTGTATTGCGCCAACAAAGGCGTGGTGGGCGTGGACGCAAACGACGGCAAGTTGCTCTGGGAAACTACCGAGTGGAAAATCGCCATCGCCACCGTGCCGTCGCCCCTGCCCTTGCCTGATGGCCGCATCTTTCTCACCGGCGGCTACGGCGCCGGCAGTTTGATGCTCAAACTGGAAACCAACGATTCTACGGATTCCCTCTCCCCCCTCGGGGGAGAGGGCCAGGGTGAGGGGGCGCTCCGCTTTTCCGTTCGCCCCCTATTCAAACTTGCTCCAGAAATCTTCGGCGCCACGCAGCACACGCCCATCTTCAAGGACGGCCATCTTTACGGCGCTCGCGCCGATAATCGCTTCGTCTGCCTCGACCTCGACGGCAAAGTAATCTGGGCCAGCGGACCCGACGCCACCTTCGGACTGGGCTCCTTTTTGATGGCAGACACTGTCATGTTCGCCCTGAACGACGCCGGTTTGTTGCGCTTGTTGAACGCGTCGCCGGAAGAATTTCAGTTGCTCGGTCAGTTACAGATCCTTCACGGTCGCGAATCCTGGGCGCCCCTGGCCCTGGCGGGCAACCGATTGCTGGCCCGCGATCTCACGCGGCTGGTCTGCCTGCAAGTCGGTCCGGATTGAATGGTCGCGCGGGGGCTGGCGCACAACGACCGTAAGACTTCCTCATCTTCCCAAGACAAGCGACGCCCAGCTTTTGCCAATTCCGGGCAAGCCCCGCGGCGCCCGACGCTCTAGCCTGTTGGTGTCAAAGTCACCCGGGTTTGAGGGTAATGGGCGTGGGGGAAACTCGGGTGATTTGCTTTTTGGCGGTCGTCATGCAGCAGACCCGACAGCCGCGCGGCGCCAGCAGGCGTAATTTCGTGCGCAACGGATTCCGGTATGCCCTCCTGGCCGGACTCGCGGTGGTGTCGCTGGTTCTCTTCAAACGCAGTGGCGGCAAACTGACGGGACAAACCTGCATCAATCGCGGCATTTGTTCCGGGTGCAACGCGTATGCCGCCTGCGGACTGCCCCAGGCACTCTCGCGAAAACAAATCCAATCCCGTAGCCGCCGACGTGAGGAGGCTCAAATTTCCTTAACCAAAAGTCAGAGCCTCCTTACGTCGGCTGCTACCGCAAAGGGAGAATCATGAAACGCGAATTCCAACTCTCGTCGCGCCGCAAGTTCTTTCGCGATGCCACGGCAACGATGGCCGTCTTGAATGTCATCGCCCACCAACGCAGCGACGCCGCGGGTGACTCGAAGAACCCGTTTGCTTACGATATCTCTCGTCTCCAAGTCACCGACCCCAAGCTGATCTCTTACCAGGAACAGTCCCGCCTGAAAGCGCCACATGCGGAAGCCAGACGCATCGCCGTCGCCCCGGACGACACCCTTTACGTTTGTTCTGGCCATTATCTCACCGCGATGAAGCCCGGTGGCGAAACCGCATTGGAAATCGCCACAAGCGAACCCACTCGTTGCTGCGCTGTGGCAAAGGACGGGACGATCTATCTCGGTCTGCGTGATCACATCGAAGTCTTCGATGCGAAAGGCGCGCGCCAGTCGGCCTGGGAATCACCGGGCAAGAAACCGTGGCTCACCGGCATTGCTGTTGCGAACGAGGTGTTCGTTGCGGATGCCGGCAACCGTATCATCCTGCGCTACGACAAATCCGGCAAACGGCTCCATCACATCGGTGAGAAGGACAAGGAACGCAACATACCGGGCTTCATCATTCCCAGTCCGTTCTTCGACGTGAAACTCGCGCGCGACGGCCTCTTGCGCGTGAACAATCCCGGCCGGCATCGCATGGAGCTTTACACGACCGATGGCGACTTCGAAGGCTCGTGGGGCATGACCGCAATGGGCATCACCGGCTTCTGCGGTTGCTGCAATCCTATCAACTTCACCCTGCTGCCCGATGGTAGATACGTGACGTGTGAGAAAGGCTTGCCACGCGTAAAGATCTACAGCGCGACGGGGGAATTCGAATCCGTCGTGGCCGGCGTGGAAAGCTTTTCTGAGAACGCCCGCGCCTGCGGACCGTCCGATTGCACCGCCGGTGGACTCGATGTCGCGGTGGATTCGCAGGGTCGCATTTACATTTTGGACATCGTCACCGGCGACATCTGCGTGATGCAGAAAAAGGTTTAACCACGAATGAACACGGATACACACGGATTTGATGGCCACAAAAAAGCACAAAAAGCGCAAAAGCTCTCCAGGAGAATTCTTTTGTGCCTCTTGTGCCTTTTTGTGGCCGCCGTTTCTCATCCCTGTCCATCAGTAGTTGATTTCATCCTGTGAATACCAAACCAACCAACGACTCCTCGACGCGCCGCACCTTTCTGCGCAATGGGGCACGACTTTTCGGAGTCACTGGACTCGCTGCACTTGGCGGGGTGTTGGCCAACCGCACGCAGGCGCAGGACTGGGTCTGGCAGCTTGATCCCGATAAGTGCGTTCGCTGCGGCAACTGCTCCACCAACTGCGTGCTCGAACAATCCGCCGTAAAGTGCGTTCACGCCTACGCGATGTGCGGCTACTGCAACCTCTGCACCGGCTACTTTGAACCCGAGCCCAACGCGCTGACGACCGCCGCGGAGAATCAGCTCTGCCCGACGGCGGCCATCAAACGCACGTTCGTCGAAGACCCGTATTACGAATACACGATTGACGAGTCGCTCTGCATCGGCTGCGCGAAGTGCGTCGAAGGCTGCAATCGATTCGGCAACGGTTCGCTCTTCCTGCAAATCCGCCACGACCGCTGCGTGCATTGCAACGAATGCGCCATCGCCCGCACCTGTCCGACCGACGCCTTCCGCCGCGTCCCCGCGAGCCAGCCGTATTTGCTGAAGACCACACACGCGCACTGAGATGAAAAATCCGAGGGCCGAAATCCGAAGTCCGAAAGAAGGCCGAAACCCGAAGGCCGAAATCCGAAGGTTCACCGCAGCCGTTCGCAGATTCGGATTTCGGATCTCGGATTTCTTTCGGATTTCGCCTTTCGGTTTTCGGATTTGCGCATTCGCGGTAACTCTCATCTTCTTGGAATCAATTGCCGCTTTTGCCGAGCAGCGTTTCCCTCCGCCCGACTTCACCGAAACCAACCATCTCATCCCCACTACCACCACCCCCCCAGCGCGCACTGAATGGCTGCAGTACCTTGACGTCGCAATATTGGTTGCCGGGCTTGGGCTGGCCGTTTGGCTCGTTCACAAACAACGCTCCCGGCGCGGACTGTTCTGGCTCGGGATTTTCTCGCTCGCCTATTTTGGTTTCTGGCGAAAGGGCTGCGTCTGCGCCATTGGTGCGCCACAAAACATCATTCTCGGTCTGTTTGACTCCACGTACGCCGTGCCGCTCACCGTCATCGCGTTCTTCGCCGCGCCGCTGATTGTCGCCCTATTTGCTGGCCGGGCGTTCTGTGCCGGAGTTTGTCCCCACGGTGCATTGCAGGACTTGCTGCTCATCAAACCCGTCAAAGTTCCCGCCTGGCTGGAACACGCGCTTGGTGTGCTGCCGTTCATCTTCCTGGGTTTCGGTCTGACTTTCGCCGCGACCGGCACGGGCTTTCCCATCTGCCGTTACGATCCCATCGTCCCAATCTTCCGCCTTAATGGACCGGGCCTGCTCATCTTCCTGGCCGTCGTCACCCTCGTGCTCGGCATGTTCGTGGGCCGACCTTATTGCCGCTTTCTTTGCCCCTACGGCGCGTTGCTCAAACTCGCGTCGCTCGCCTCCAAATGGAAAATCCGCGTTACGCCCGATGTCTGCACGCAATGCCAACTCTGCGCGAACTCGTGTCCCTTCGGCGCGATGCGTGAACCCTCAGTCGGCAAAGCGGACCCCAAGTTTCTTGCGCCGGACCGACGTCGGCTCGCGTGGCTGCTCGCGCTTGTGCCGGTATTAATCGCGGGCGGTGCCTTCATCGGCGGCAAACTCGCGGTGCCGGTTTCCAAACTGAACCCCACCGTCGCACTCGCCGAACGTTACCTTCACCAACAGCAGACCCCCGTGAACTATGGCGTGATGACGCCGGAAGCGCTGGGCTTGCAACGTGCCGAGCACGATCCAGAAGCGCTGCTGAAAGCCGCAACCAATCTCCGGCATCAATTCTGGCTTGCGTGCCTGATCTTCGGCGGCTGGACCGGTCTGGTCATTGGCATCAAGTGGGTGAGCCTTTCCCTGCGCACGACGCGAACCGATTTCGAGCCCGACCGCGGCGCGTGTTTCGCGTGCGCCCGTTGCTTCCGCTCCTGTCCGCAGGAATTGATTCGCATTGGACAAACGCCGGCAGGCGTGCCGACTCAAACGATTCCACAACCGACCGCAACATGAAAAACGCCTTAAGTCAGTTGATACGCTCGCCCTCACCCCAGCCCTCTCCCCCAGGGCGAGGGAGAACCACTCGCCGCGCTTGTCGTAAAAAAGCCGTGATTGATTAGCAGAGGTTGATTGTCGGGCGAACAGAAAGCGGGGAGGTGCAGATCACCAATCGAGCATTCAGCGGCGCGCGATTGCTGTTCCCTCTCCTGGGGGAGAGGGTCCGGGTGAGGGCGAGTGTCTATCCATTCTTGCGATGAGTTCAAACGCCAGGACGCAAAGCCGCCAGGACGCAAGGGAAATTTCTCCTGGCGCCTTTGCCGCTTTGCGCCTTTGCGTTTCAACCTTGTCGCGAATTGCAATCATCGCCACAACTTTTTGCACGCTGGTCGGCGGCTACATGCTTTACCAACATGCGAAGGCCGCGGAACGCGACCCCTGGAAATCACCGCAGTTGCTGGCGTTGAAAGAAAAGCTTCGCGCGTCGCCCACTGATGAAACGGTTAAAGCTGAAATTCGCCGACTCGACCTCGAGTTTCGTCAGCGCTACCAGCGCCGACTCGCTCTCGATGCCACGGGCGGCTGGCTTTTGGTGGGTGGCGTAGCCGTGCTGGTGCTTGCGGCGCGTCCAAGCGTGAAATGGCGAACGCCACAATGGTTGCCCAAGTTGCGTCCCGATGCAGCGACCGCAGCGCGCCGTCTCTCCACGCAAGCGCGCCTGTCAGTCGTGGCAACCGGAGCCATCGTTGGCGCTGGATTGCTCACACTCGCACTTGCGGCAACTTCACCTCTCCCGAAATCAGCGGCGGAACTCGACATGCTGCTCGGCAAATCGAGCGACAGTGAAGCGAGTGCGAGTTTGCCGGCGCTCGCTGAATTTGAACTCAACTGGCCGCAGTTCCGAGGCATGAACGGCGGGACGGCAACGAACGAACTCGGCTTCGACGCCAAATCCGCCAGCGTGATCTGGAAAGCACCGATTCCCGCGCCGGGCTTCAACTCACCTGTGGTGTGGAGTAATCGCGTCTTTATCTCCGGCGGCGATGCGGCGAAACGCGAAGTGTTTTGCTTCGACACGACCGACGGAACGTTGCTCTGGCGGCGTGCAATCGAAAATGTTCCCGGCTCATCATCCACCCCACCGGAGATTCCAGACGCCACTGGCTGGGCCGCACCAACGATGGCCACTGACGGGCGCCATGCGTTCGCGATGTTCGTCAATGGCGATCTGGTGGCAGTGAATTTCGATGGTTCGGTGGCTTGGGCCAAACATCTCGGCGTGCCGAAGAACATGTATGGTCACGCGTCGTCGCTCGCCATCGCCCCGGGCAATTTGATTGTGCAATTGGATCAGGATGAAGAAGCTCCGGGTAGCTCAAAGCTGATGGCGTTCGACTGCGCTACCGGGCGAAAGTTCTGGGAACGGACCAAACCGACCCATGGCTCGTGGAGTTCGCCAATCATCGTCACGGTGAGCGGCAAGTCGCAGATCATCTCGCTTGCGCTGCCGTTTGTCATGAGTCACGCGCTTGCGGACGGCAACGAATTGTGGCGCGCCGAAGTGATGGACGGCGAAATCACGCCATCGCCCATCGTGGCTAACGGCCTGATAGTGGCCGTGAATCCGAACGGCGGGCTGTTGGCGCTGCGTCCGGATGGCGCGGGCGATGTCACCCAGACTCACGTCGCGTGGAGAGCAGAGGAGAATGTTCCTGACGTGACCAGCCCCGTCAGCAATGGCGCGCTGGTGTTCACTGTGACCAGTTCCGGAAGCGTGGCAGGTTTCGATCTGAAGGATGGGAAGCAAGTCTGGCAGCAGGAACTTGGACTCGAGGTGCAATCGTCTCCCGCCATTGCCGGAAAGCAACTGTTCGTGCTCAGCACGAAGGGCGATTTGATCTCACTCGAAGCCGCGCGCGAGTTCAAGAAACTGGGTCGCGCGAAATTGGAAGACACATTCCACGCGAGTCCGGCATTCGCCGATGGCCGCATGATCTTGCGCGGAGCCACGAATCTCTGGTGTTTGGGAAAAGCGAAATGAAAACCACGGATAGACACCGATGGACACGGATGCGTGGAGTGCGGGCTTCAGCCCGCTTCATCGAACGAACTCGCGGCAGCGTCTGGCAGTTCTCGGAAGTCTCTGGGTTCTCGACGTTGAAGCGACCTGAAGGTCGTGCTCCGTGCCGCTGGTTTGTTTCGGGCATCCGCGTCCATCTGTGTCCATCCGTGGTTGAAGAATCTCATGCCCATTGACCTGACATTTGCCGAGCAAGCCGTAGCACGCGTGGGTCGCAAGCCCGACGCGGTCATTCCCATCTTGCAGGCCTTGCAGGAGCACTACGGCTATTTGCCGGAAGAAGCATTGCGCCGCGTTTGTGAGCAAAGCGAAATCACGTCGGCTGCCATTGCGGGCGTTGCTTCCTTCTACGACATGTTCCGATTCTCTCCCACTGGCAAACATGTGGTGCGAGTGTGTCGCGGCACGGCCTGCCACGTAGCTGGCGCGGAACGGGTCGAGGACGCGCTCCGACGACATCTGGACATCCCAAACGGCACTGACACCGATCGCCACCGGCACTTCACCATCGAACAAATCGCGTGTCTCGGCACGTGCACGCTCGCGCCAGTGGTGAAGTTTGGCGAAGCGACGTTCGGTCATACCAGCGCCGAGCGCGTGCCGGAGGCGATGCGGGAGTTTCTCGAATTGCAGGCGGAGGCGAAAGCCATCCAATCCACCGAAATTGTTCCTGCGCGCAAACCCAATAGCGGCGCGGCGGAAATCCACGTTGGGCTCGGCTCGTGTTGCATGGCGAAAGGAAGCGACAAATTATTTCACGCGCTGAGCGCCAGCGCCGCTTCGTGCGGCGGCAATGTGGTGGTGAAGCGCGTCGGCTGCGTGGGGATGTGCCATCGCACGCCGATGGTGGAGGTGACGCAACCGGGGAGGCCGGGAGTGTATTATTCGGATCTGACCTCCGCGCACGCCGCGGCTCTGGTGCAACATTTCGCCAAGTCTCGCAGAATCGTGGATCGGGTGCGCCGGACCTGGACGGGATTGGTGGACGGACTGTTGTTTGATGACGCGAGGGGACCACGCCAGGTGCAGCAGCATGTCGTGGATCATCGTGACGAAAATCTCCGGGCCTTCTTCAACAAGCAGGTGCGCATTGCGACCGAACATTTCGGGAGAATGGACCCGCTCGATCTGGATGAGTATCTGGCGCACGGCGGATTCGAGGTGTTGAAGAAGTGCCTGGGTGTGAACGAACCCCTCACCCCGGCCCTCTCACCCGGGGAGAGGGAGAATCGCTCGCAGGTTTTGGAGAAACCGGAAGTTGGAGTTCGCGCGGAAGGTGCACGAGAAAAGGAGAGCGCGCAAACGCTGTCCCCTCTCCCCGGGGGAGAGGGTCAGGGTGAGGGCGAGCGACTGAACAAATCCGAAATCAGTCAGAGCCTCGTTACGTCGGCTGCTACGAGGGATGAGATCATTTCGGCCATCGAAAAGTCCGGTCTGCGCGGGCGGGGCGGAGCGGGATTTCCGACCGGACAAAAGTGGCGCGTGGTTTCGCAGCAAACTAATCCGACCAAATACGTCATCTGCAATGGCGACGAGGGCGACCCCGGCGCGTTCATGGACCGGATGATCCTGGAATCGTTTCCGTTTCGGGTGATCGAAGGCTTGATGATCGCGGCAGTGGCGGTGGGGGCAAGCGAAGGGATTTTCTATATTCGGCATGAGTATCCGCTGGCGGTGAAGCGGGTGCGGGCGGCGATTGCGGAGATGGAGAGACACGGGTGGTTGGTGAGCGGGGAACATTCAACATCCAACATTCAACATTCAACATCGAAAGGACCCCTCACCCCGGCCCTCTCCCCTTCAGGGGAGAGGGAGAATCGCTCCCCGTCTTTGGAAAAATCGGAAGCTGAAGCTGGCACGATCAACTCACGAGGAAATGAGACCGCACAAGCGCTGTTCCCTCGCCCCCTCGGAGGGGGAGAGGGTCAGGGTGAGGGGGAACTCGGCGGCTTTCGACTCAAGCTCTCCGTTTTTGAAGGCGCGGGTGCATTCGTTTGCGGTGAGGAGACAGCGCTCATCGCATCAGTTGAAGGCCAGCGGGGTATGCCGAAGTTGCGACCGCCGTTTCCGGCGCAGGAAGGACTTTGGGGCAAACCGACCCTCATCAACAATGTCGAGACGCTCGCGATGGTGCCGTGGATTCTGCGTCACGGTGCGGAGAAGTTTGCGGCAATCGGCACGGCGAAGAGCAAGGGGACAAAAGTCTTTGCGCTGGCCGGGAAGGTCGAGCGCGGCGGGTTGATCGAGATTCCGATGGGAATCACGCTGCGCGAAATTGTTGAGGACATTGGCGGCGGGGTGGGAGCGGGACGCCGCTTCAAGGCGGTGCAGATCGGCGGACCGAGCGGTGGGTGCGTTCCGGCGCGGCTGGCGGATACGCCGGTGGATTTCGAAAGCCTGCGCGAAATCGGCGCGATCATGGGCAGCGGGGGACTCGTCGTGCTCGACGACACGAGTTGCATGGTCGACATCGCGCGCTATTTCCTCCAGTTCACGCAGGATCAATCGTGCGGCAAATGCACGTTCTGTCGCATCGGCACGAAGCGGATGCTGGATATTCTGGAGCGACTCTGCGCTGGCAAGGCGACGCGGCAGAACCTTGAGGAGCTTGAAAAGCTCGCCCACCAGGTCGGCGCGGGGAGCTTGTGCGGCCTCGGCAAAACCGCTCCGAATCCAGTGCTCACGACGCTGAAATATTTCCGCGACGAATACGAAGCGCATCTGCAAGGTCGGTGTCCGGCAAAGAAGTGCACCGCGCTGATTCATTACACAATCAATGCGGATTGCACCGGTTGCACGATTTGTTCGCAGCACTGTCCGGTGGAGGCCATTCCGATGACGCCGTACGCGCGGCACGTGATTGACGATGCGAAATGCACGCGGTGCGATACATGCAAGCAAGTGTGTCCGCATGAGGCGGTGGAAGTGACATGAACTGCATCGCTTTTCAACGCAAAGACGCAAAGACGCAAAGGCGCAAAGGCCGTTGCGCAGACTTCCAAGTCTGCTGCATCACGGGTTTCCAAACCCGCCGGTTGTCCGGCCACTGTCGCTTTGCCGATTTAGAAATCGGCGATACGGCAGGTTTGGACACCTGCGCTTCGACTCCGCCACTTAGCGTCTTTGCGTCTTTGCGCCTTTGCGTTACTTCGGAGGCGTCGCAATGAGCGCACCCTTCTCCATCACGATTGACGGACGCCCGGTTGAGGTTCTGCCGGGCGAAAGCGTGCTCGCCGCCGCGCGGAAACTGGCCATTGATATTCCCACGCTCTGTTACCTGGAAAAATGCGGCCCTTTAAACACCTGCCAGGTGTGCCTGGTTAAACTCAACGGCAAACTCGTGCCGTCGTGCGGGACAAAAGTCGCGCCGGGCATGGCCATTGAAAGTGAGACAGAAGAGGTCCATGAAGCGCGCCGGACGGCGTTGGAGCTATTGTTCAGCGATCACGTGGGTGATTGCCTTTCGCCGTGTCATCGGCTGTGTCCACTTGGGTTGAACATTCCTGTGATGCTCCGGCACATTCAGGCCGAGCGGTTGGACGAGGCTGCGGTCATAGTGCGACAGGCAATGCCGCTCGCGGGCATTCTCGGGCGGCTCTGTCATCATCCGTGCGAGCAAGGTTGTCGTCGCGGCAACTGGGACGACCCGGCCGCGATTCGCGATATGGAACGTGTGGTGGCGGACCACGACTCCGCCTCCGATGCTCCCTACACGCCGATATGCGAGGCGACCTCCGGCAAAAGCGTGGTCATCGTCGGCGCGGGGCCGACCGGGCTCACGGCTGCGTTCTACCTCGCGCGAAACGGACATCATGTCACCGTATGCGATCGTGCCGCGGCGGCGGGCGGTTCATTGCGTGAGGTGCCGGACCAACAATTGCCAGAGAGCGTACCGGCGGCGGAGATCGCGGCGCTGACGCGGATGGGAATTGAATTCAAGCCTGGCGTGGAACTCGGTCGTGACATAACGGCGGAAGGATTGAAACGGGGGTTTGACGCGATTTTGCTGGCAGTTGGTGAGTTGACCGCCGACGAAGCGACGAGACTGGGGGTGCCGACGGCAGGCAAGTTGGTGAAGACAGATCCGACCACCTGCAAGACGCATCTCGACAAAGTTTTTGCAGCAGGCAGTTGCGTTCGGCCCCAAAAGCAGCTCGTGAAAGCAATGGCCGAAGGTCGCGCGGCGGCGGAATGCGTGCATCGTTGTCTGAGCGGTCTGCCCGTGCGGCGACCGGAGAAGCCGTTTTCCAGCATGATGGGCAAGCTTGATCCGGGCGAGTTAAAGTCATTCCTTGCGGCGGCCAGGCATTCCGGACCAGCCGTTTCCCCCTGTGATCGTTGCGCGGGCCACACCAAAGCTGAAGCAGCCCTGGAATCCTCGCGTTGTTTGCACTGCGACTGCGCATCGTCCGGCAATTGCGTGCTCCAGCATTACGCCCAGGTTTACAACGCAGATGCAAATCGCTTCCGCACCGAACGACGCACGTATGAGCAGCAAGTGCAGCCGGGTGGCATTGTCTTCGAGCCGGGTAAATGCATCCTGTGCGGCATTTGCGTGAAGTTGACCGAGATGGCCGCCGAACCGCTGGGGCTCACGTTTATTGGACGCGGTTTCGATGTCAGGGTAAGTGCGCCGTTTAATCACGCGATTGACGCAGGTTTACAAAAGGTAGCCGCGGAGTGCGTGGAACAATGTCCAACGGGAGCTTTGACGTTTCAAAGTGAAGCGAACTCGGCTCCGGTTGAGGCTACTGCACGGTCAGCCCCGGCGCATTGAATAGGAACGAAACGTCGTTGGCGCTCAAGGCCCGGTTGTAGATTTGGATGTCGTCGAGCAATCCGGCATAAAAGCGGTTAGCGGTAGAACACCGCGCCACGATCAAGGGAGAAGCGGCCAAGCGCGGTTCCCCGGAAGCACTCACGCCCGTCACATTGGGCTGTCCATCGAGATAAATGTGCATCTGCCGATTGCTGGCCTCCCAGGTGGCGACGATGTGGCGCCACTCGCCATCATTCACTGGACTGGAGGTGATCGTTACATTCGTACCCGTGCTGCCGCCGCCGATGCCAAAGGCGACAGCGTTGCCCGTGAGAGCGACTCCCCAATCCGTGTTCGGGCCCACCAGATATCCAGTACCCCCGACTCCGCCAGCCGTTGCGCTATGCGACAAGCAGGGAAAACTGTCGCCTGGAGTTGCATGAGTGAAATCAGTTACCACCCCGTTGTAGACCCGTACGCATGCCAGCCGGGAGCACCGCCGACCGGGCTGAAATCCGGCACCTTCTGATCGAAGCGTTCCGCAAGAAGTAACCCTGCCCGCGCCATTGGGGCTGCGATGGCAAGCAACATCAAACCCGCACCAAGTGCCCGGTTCATCCCGGCTCGACTTGCATTAAGGCAGTTCAGGTTCATTCACCAAGGGCGGCGGCGACTTCTACTATCAGCCCTTCTCTCATCACAAGCTATTTCTGTCCCTCCACGAAATTGCGCCCACTCAGATTGCTTGACAAAGGCTCGGAAAAAATGAATTCAAGCGGCGTGTCGGCACCAATAAACAGTTCAACCGTGCAAGCTCTTCCCCATCCGATTCCACCAACCCGCCAATTCGTACCATGGTGGCCACGCGGATCTGCTTTGGCTGTCGGCCTGTTGTTGCTTGCGATTGCCTCTTCGTCGTGCTCGCTCCTGGGCGTGAGACACCAAGTGAAAGAGATCAACTCCCACGGGGTCATTGCCGTTGAGGTTTCCAATCTCTCCAAAACCGCCACCAACTACGCACTGGCGCTGAGCAAGGATGTGAAAGGCACGAACGAAATGGTCGGCTTTCAGGTCATCGGGGCGGATGGACTCGCCATTTTCCTGCTACGCGAGAACCGGACGTATGCCCTTGGCGCTTTCTCCGACCTGAACGGCAATGGCATGTATGACAGTGATGAGCCGGCGGAATTGAAGAGAGATTTGAAACCCACTCCGCTCTCTGATCTCAAAGACCGCGCCAAACCCGTTCGGTTGACGCTGACACTCACCAACGATCTGCCGCGCGGCCCAACGACGGCGCTGCCCCGCGAGAATCCGGAACTCGGCGAAGCCCTGCCGATTGCGCTGGGAGAAATTGCGGATTTGGACCAGCCCAAGTTTTCTTCCGCCGCCGGCGAGGCGGGAATGTGGAAGCCATTTGAATTCATGTTGCACAACGGCATCGGGGTTTACTTTCTTGAACCCTACACGCCAAAAAAGAAACCGGTGATTTTCGTTTACGGCATCTCGGGTTCGGCTCAGGACTGGCGGAAGATTTTCGCGACCATCGACCGGGACAAGTATCAACTCTGGCTCTTTCAATATCCCAGTGGCCTGAGGCTCGACAAGTCGGCCAACGCACTTTCGAGCGCGCTCCTGCTGCTCAAGCAACATCACAAATTTGAAACAATCGATGTGGTGGCCCACAGCATGGGCGGACTGGTTTCCCGCGGGGCAATTCAACGAACCGTCAGTCTTACTGGGACGAATTTCATTCCGCACTTTGTCACGATCTCGACACCGTGGGGCGGACATCAAGCGGCGGAACTTGCCGTGAAACATCTTAACTTCCCCGTGCCCTCCTGGCGCGACATGGCGCCGGACAGCGATTACTTGAAGGAAATTCTCTCCCGGCCCCTGCCGCCGGGCACGCGTCATGACATGCTGTTCAGCTACAAAAGCTCCGGCGGCATCGGCCTGCCCAGTGAGAATGACGGCGTCGTTTCCGTTCCGAGCCAGTTGCTGCCGCAGGTGCAGGACGTGGCCGCCAGCGTGCTGGGTGTCTATGCCGACCACATGGGCATCCTGGCTTCTCCGATTACCTTGCAGCGGCTGGAAAACTCTCTGGCACGCTGAATCTCCTGGGTTCAGTTTAAATTGTTTGAACTACAAGCGGTTTTGAGGTAGGTGTTTTTCGCTCACAAACACCATCCGCCCTCTCCGCCATGAAGCAACCCTCCGAGCTTCAAGTCGGCTGTGCTCGCATCAGGCAGCTCGGAAAGTTCGTACCTGCTGTCCCAAGACAACCTCGAACATGAAAAAACAACTCTGCAACCACTTCATGCGACCGTGGACCGAAAAAGTTTATGGCATCCCGCCCGAACAAGTTGTAGGCAGCAGCGGCAAACTCAGGTTCGAGATGCGCGATGGCCAATTCGTCTTACTGAAACTGCCGGAGATCAACTTGGTTGACGACAAAGCAGGAAAGCCCGTCGGTATCCAGCAACACATCGGGCGACGGCCCATCGCTGCGTTCGGCAACTCGGATGGCGATCTGCAAATACTTCAATGGACCACTGCCGGCAGCGGGGCGCGCTTTGCGTTGCTTGTTCATCATGATGATGCGGAACGCGAATGGGCCTACGACCGCAAGTCGCACATCGGTACGCTCAACAAGGCATGGGACGAAGCCATCGCGAAGGGCTGGACAGTGGTGAGCATGAAGGGTGATTGGAAAGCCATTTTCCCAAAATGAACTGAACTGAAGCAACAAGGAGTGAACGGAGCCAGCTATGTCAGTAGAACTTCAAGTCATCCGGGCCAGTGAATTCATCCGGCTCAACGCGGACAAGTATCTGGACCTCGCGGCGAGCAAGGAAGCGCTTCGAACGCTGGCAATGGCCTGTCGCAAGCGAGGATTGGATTGCGCGCTGATGGATCTGCGTCCCCTGCCCCTCCAGGCCAAGCCGCATTTTAACACCGAAGAACTCGCCGCCCTTGTCGGAGCCTTTCGGGACGGTGGCTTTTCCCGCAAGCAGAGGCTGGCGATTGTTTACCGTCATGATGTGCATGGCGGCATTCGCAGTTTCGCATTCATTGGTCGCATGCGGGGATTACAAGTTCACGCCTTCAGCGAATATGATGAGGCGATGGAGTGGTTGGCCGGCGAGTCAACCGGCAAAGACACCATCCGCGAGCGTGGAGCGGCTATTCCCATCAAGCAAAGTCAAAGTGAAATGCGACGAGTTCCCATTCGCACGAGAACGCCGCAGCCCGTTCGCCGCATGCGAATGAGCAGTCCCGGGCGCTGACCAAGCGAATCAGTTCAAGTTTGCCTCACATTGCCGCGTTGCGTGAATCAGCCCGGCTTGGAGAAAGATCAGCGCGAGTCAAAGCCATCGGACGAACCGTCCGGCATGCTCACTGCCTGGCTTCCGCCACGGTCACCTGGATCGGTGACTGCAGACCTTGGGCAAACTCATCCACGTATTTCTTCCAGGCGTCGGCAGTGGTGATTTGGCCGGCCTTGTCCCAGCAGAAACCCGCCCAATAGGCGGCGACGCCATTGTCGGGAACTTGCGCCAGCATCAGTTGATTCAACTTGTCATCGGTTTGTTTCTCGAAGGACCTGGGATCAACGATAACTGCCAATCCTTGCTCGCCGGCGTTCTTTTCCACCTTCTCCCATTTGGCAAGCCAGCCGTGCGCGGCGCCAGCATCCACCTTTTCACCAGCCACCTTTTTGAGGCCCACACCCATCGTGAGTTTCTGCGACTGGCCGGGACGGGTGAACTGCTTATAGGTGCTTTGAAACCGGTCCAATTGCGAACCGGCATCGAGCGAAATCCGTTTCACTTCACTCACGCTGATACCGTTTACGTCAAAGGGCGCGTATTCCAACTCGAACATCACGCGGATGGGGCCGTTGGCAAGCACGCGCGAGTTGACGAAATTGCGAGAGGTCCAAAGCCGATCGGCCGCCCAAAGCCCATTCCCACCGCAGCCGCGCGACAATCCTGCGGAATAAAAGTCCGCGCCGTCGCCGTGGTCCGTGTGATAGTCGTCGGTAAGGTACCAATCGTTCACGACCATGCGCGGCGTGCGTTTGGACCAGATGTCGATGGTGCTGCTCGAGAGCGGCTCGCCTTCCCAGGTCTCCAGGGCCTTGCCGTAAGTGCGGTGCGCGATGCGATCGTTCTCCCAAACGAAGTCGTCAAACCGTTCACGATTGAACCGGCCAAAGGCTTTGTATTGATCCTTGGAGTAGACCTGCTTGGCGCCTGCGGTCACGGTGAACGTCTTGCTTTCATTTGGTGCGAAGTCGGCCTGGAAGATGACGCGGTCGGGCCGCCGATAGGTGTCGCCGTCCGTATCCAGTGCCTGCACCAGTAACTCCTTTCCGGACGCGTCCTTGACATGAACGGTATTGAGATCCCGCGCTCCGAGCGGCCCAAGCTGTTCACCCGTCAGTTCAATCGTCTGACTGGCGCGGGCCAAGTTCAGCTTGTTTACCGCAGTGACAGTCAGGGGCGCAGCCTGGGCGATCACGGGCAGCGCCAGCACGCCGCAGAAAATGAGGGAGCAATTGTTGGTTTTCATGCGAATTGCCTGAAAGGATAGAAAAGTTCCGGGACGGCATCTAGAAGAATGATGGTTGTGCCCCAAACGATGCCGGTGGTGCCCACAAATTGGCAATAGAGCTTTGCATCGACGCAATCGCCTGTCCAAAGCCGCGTAAATGCCCGTCCCAAAGCTGGCCTGCGGCCTGCTAATCCAACATTCCAGAAAAACGCGCGTCCCAAGGACACGCGACAATGATGTAAGACGTATGAAGACTCACCGCTCGTTTCCCCCCCGAAGTGTCGTCAGCCTTAGTGCAGGTCTGTTACTCCTGCCAGGAATTGATAGTTGGGCCTCCTGTGGAACGGGAGCAACCACCATCACAGCTGTCCCCAGCCTGGGTGGCAGCTTTTACCGCGTATCTGCTCTCAACGCAAACGGCCAGGTCGCCGGTTTTTCCTACGTGCCCGGTGATCTGGAAGGACACGCGTTCCGATTTGATTCAAGTGGCATCCAGGACCTTGGAACCCTGGGTGGCTCCACCAGCCAGGAATTTGGTTTGAATAACCTGGGCCAGGTGGTGGGCGAATCAAGTCTGGTCGACGATTTCATCATTAATGCGTTCCTGCATGACGGCTCCGCCATAGTGAATCTCGGCACACTCGGGGGCGCCTACAGTACCGCGGTTGCCATCAACGACGCCGGACAAATCGCCGGTCACTCGGAGCTTCTAAACAATCCAACGCTCGAGGCCTTTATTTACCAGGGTGGAACGATGACCAGCCTTGGCCACCTTGGCGGCGAATACAGCACGGCCATGGCCATCAACCAAGGCGGCGACGTCATCGGCAGTTCCCTGACTGCCTTCGGTGAGTTGCACGGCTTTCTCTACCGGAACGGAACCATAATCGACCTCACATCCCTCGGCGGCGGCTTCAGTGTGGCGTATGCCTTGAACGACCAGGGAACGGTTGTCGGCGATTCGGCCATCCCTACCGGAGAAACGCGTGGGTTTATCTATTCAGCCAGCACAATGGTTGATGTCGGCACGCTGGGTGGCAGCTGGTCCAGCGCCTACGCCATCAACAATGCCGGCCAGGTTATCGGCACTTCGGCAACAACGAACGACGCGCAGGTCAACGGTTTCATTTACAGCTCGGGCGCCATGACAAACCTCGGCACCCTGGGCGGAACTTACAGTGCGCCACGGGCGATCAACGACGTCGGGCAAGTCGTGGGTGAAGCCCAAACCGCGAACTTCACCATGCACGCTTTCCTTTGGCAGAATGGGAACATGGTCGATCTGAACACGCTCCTGCCTGCGGGCTCAGGCTGGCAACTGAGCAGTGCCTACTTGATCAACAATGCAGGTCGCATCGTGGGCCAAGGCACCGTAAATGGCGCCTCTCAATGGTTCATTCTCGATCTTGGCAGCGACAGCGCCAACAATCCACCCGTCGCAAATGCGGGCGACGACCAGCGGGTTGAGTGCACCGGACAGGTAACTTTGAACGGCAACCTGTCCAGTGATCCCGACGGTGATGCCCTCAGCTTTGAATGGAGCGAAGGCAACGTCGTGCTCGGCACCAACTCCACCATCACGACTCTTCTCGGGACGGGCAGCCACACCATAACCCTCAGGGTGAGCGATCCCTGCGGCGATTCAGCCCTGGACACCGTGACGGTAGAGGTGGTCGCTGACACCACGGCCCCGACGATTTCCTGTCCCGGCACCGTCACGGGTGCTGGCGCTGGAAACTGTGAGACGATTGTTCCAGACGTGCGACCATTGGTGATCGTGAGCGACAACTGCACTCCGGCAACAGACCTTGTTGTGACGCAAAGTCCCGCCGCCGGCACGGTCATCGGCTCCGGACAATACGAAATCACTGTGACCGTGACCGACGCGGCCGGAAACAGTTCGAGTTGCAGCTCAACGATCCTTGGAGGAGACACGGTGCCGCCGACAATTGTCAGCTCTCCAGCTTCCGTCACCAGTGCCACGGGCGACAACTGCCAGGCCGAAGTGCCGAGCTTGAAAGACTTGCTCGTCGTCGAGGACAATTGCACGCCGGCGGAAGCGCTAGCAGTTGTTCAAAGCCCTGCGGCGGGCACGTTGCTTCCCAAGGGTGAACATCTGGTGACTGTGACCGTCGCAGACGCCGCGGGAAACAGCACTTCGAAACACGTTACCCTCATGATCGTTGATAGCACCGCTCCGACGATCCAATCCCTTGCCGCCACCCCGAGCGTATTGTCTCCTCCGGACAACAGCAAAGTGACCGTAAACGTTTCGGTAGTTGCCACCGACAATTGCGATCCCGCACCTGCCACGAAAATCGTTCAAGTTCTGTGCAACGAGCGCACCGACCCCGGCGATATCGAGATTCAAGGCAATCTGACTGTTAAGCTGATTGCCGCCAGAAAATCCAACGGCAACGGGCGCACCTACACGATCGTCGTGGAATGCAAAGACAGCTCCGGCAATGTGACGACCAGTTCCGTCCCGGTCGAAGTGCGGAAAACCATTGACCGCGCCGCGACCAACGCCAAGCGAAATCGTTAATCAACCTGCCACCAGCACCATCAGGGTTCGCCTCTCGGCCGCACCGCCGGGAGGCGTTCTCATTCCCGCCGCGAGAGCTTTGGACATCGGCCTGAGGGTTTGTTAGCCTGAATGCGACTTATGAGTTTGGAAGCCAAAGAAACACCGCCCACTGCCCCGGCCCCGTCTGATTTCATTCGCGACATCGTTGCCCAACACGTTGCCGAGGGCAGATACCCTCGCATTCATACGCGCTTTCCTCCCGAACCCAATGGTTACCTGCACATCGGTCATGCCAAGAGCATTTGCCTGAACTTCGGAATCGCCCGCGAGTTCGGCGGCACCTGCAACCTCCGCATGGACGACACCAATCCCACCAAGGAAGAAATCGAATACGTGGAATCCATCCAGGAGGATGTGAACTGGCTGATCCGCGGCTGGGCGGAGGACAAACTCGGATTAAAGCCAAAGGGCAAGACGCCTGAAGCAACCACGAGCGACGGCAAGCCGGACTTTTGCATTGCGCCTGCCGGGAAATCGCAAGACACCGAACCGTTTTACGCGAGCGATTACTTCGATCAGCTTTACGAATACGCCATTCAGCTCATCAAAAAAGGCAAGGCCTACGTCTGCGACCTTTCCCCCGAGGACACGGACCGATATCGCGGCGCGCCCGACCGCCCCGGCAAAGACTCCCCCTGGCGCAATCGCAGCGTCGAGGAGAACCTCGACCTGTTCGCGCGCATGAAGAATGGCGAGTTCCCGGACGGCGCCCGCACGTTACGTTCGAAAATCGACATGGCGTCGCCCAATATCTGGTTGCGCGATGCCCTGCTCTATCGCATTCGCCACGCCGAGCATCATCACACCGGCAATAAGTGGTGCATCTATCCCATGTACGATTTCGCGCACTGCTTGAGCGACTACATTGAAGGCATCACGCACAGCATTTGCACGCTGGAGTTTGAAGTGCACCGTCCGCTGTATGACTGGATTCTGGAAAGCCTCGATTTACCGCGCCCCCTGCCGCATCAATACGAGTTCGCCAAGCTGATCCCCAGCTACATGATCGTTTCCAAGCGCAAGCTCATCTCGCTGGTAAATGACAAAATTGTGACGGGCTGGGACGACCCGCGCATGCCGACGATTTCAGGCATTCGCCGCCGCGGCGTGACCGCCGAAGCCTTGCGCAATTTTGCCATTGGCGTCGGGGTGACGAAATACATCAGCGTGACCGACATCGCCGTTTACGAACACGCCATCCGCGAAGATTTGAACCAGCGCGCCCTGCGTCGTCTGGCGGTGCTGCGGCCCATCAAAGTGGTGATCACCAATCTTCCCGAAGATCACACCGAGGAACTCGAAGCAATAAACAATCCCGAAGACGAAACCGCCGGCAAACGAAAGATCCCTTTCAGCCGGGAACTCTACATTGAACAGGACGACTTCATGGAAGTGCCGCCGCCCAAATATTTTCGTCTCAAACCCGGCGGCGAGGTGCGACTGAAATACGCTTACATCATCAAATGTGACGAAGTGATCAAGGATGCGGCCGGCACTATCACCGAACTACGTTGCACGGCCGATCTCGACAGCAAGACCGGTGGGCCCACCGCAGCACGCAAGGTCAAAGGGACGATCCATTGGGTGAGTGCCCGGCATGCCGTGGACGTCGAAGCGCGTCTTTACGATCGACTGTTCACGTCGCCAGAACCGGATGCCGATGGCGATTTCAAGCAGCATCTCAACCCGCGCTCGCTGGAAGTTGTCACGGCGAAAGGCGAACCGTCGCTCCAGGATGCCCGGGCTGAACACCGTTATCAATTTGAGCGGCTTGCTTATTTCACGCTGGATAAGGACAGCAAGCCCGAACGCCTCGTCTTTAACCGCACCATCACGTTGAAGGATGCCTGGGCAAAAGAAGCGCAAAAGCGCTGAAACTCGTGGCGACCTTGAAGACCCATCGACCATTAACAACCGCCACGGCTCGCGCTTTGTCGGAAAGTGAGTCGTTGTATCAATGCCTGTTCGAGCTGATGCCCGGCAGCGTCTTGTTGATGGATACCCGCGGCTTTGTGCTCGATGCCAATCCGGCGTTCTGCCGGCAAATCGGTTACACGCGCGGCGAGTTACGGGGCGGGCACGTGAGCCGGTTCAGCCAGCATCCCATCGAAGTCATCGAGCAGCATCTTGCCCGTTTGGCGGCGGGCGAAATTCTGGAACATCAAGTCTCGAATGTGCAGAAAGACGGCAGCGTGCGGCACTACGATCTGCGCGAAACGGCAATCACTCTGCCCGATGGTTCCCGAGGCATTCTCGCCCTCGCCAATGACATCACCGAGCGAGTCCGCGCCGAACACGCCAAACTGGAACT
This sequence comes from Verrucomicrobiia bacterium, assembly GCA_036274115.1. Taxonomy (GTDB): domain Bacteria; phylum Verrucomicrobiota; class Verrucomicrobiia; order Limisphaerales; family JADLHS01; genus JADLHS01. The sequence continues at coordinate 1,370 of DASUGI010000210.1, read as the reverse complement.
CGAACGCCAATTGTTGCACGCGGACAAGCTCAAGAGTCTCGGCGTTCTGGCCGGCGGCATCGCCCACGATTTTAACAACTTCCTCGCCGCCATCGGTGGCAATCTCGAACTGGCCATGATGGATCTCGATCTGCAATCGCCAGTACAAACTCACCTCAACGCCGCCAACGCCGCCGTTCATCGCGCCGCGGACCTCACCAGGCAGGTGCTCGCCTTTTCCGGCCGGGGCCGGTTCGTGATGGCGGACCTGGACCTCAGCAATCTTCTCGGAGAAACCGCGGAATTGCTCAACGCTTCAATCTCCAAGAAGGCGAGCCTGCGTCTTAATCTCGCCTCGGAACTCCCCTTCATCGTCGGGGACGCTCCCCAGATTCAGCAGGTCGTAATGAACCTCGTCACGAATGCCTCTGATGCTTTGAACGAAAAGCCGGGCGTGATCACCATCACTACCCGCGTTCGGGAGTGCGGCGCCGAAGTACTGGCGCAAAGCCGCTGCGCGCAACCGCTCCAACCAGGCCCTTACGTGGTGCTCGAAGTTCGTGATACCGGTTGCGGCATGGATGAAGCCGGGCAGCGGCAACTGTTTGATCCGTTTTTCACCACCAAGTTCGTTGGCCGCGGGCTGGGGATGTCCGCGGTGCTTGGCATTGTTCGCGGTCACGGCGCAGGAATTCTGGTGTCCAGCCAACCCGGGCGCGGCACCGTCATTTCCGTCTTGTTCCCCGCCAAAGATTACAAACCAGCCACAGCGACCGCCCGACCGCTCACTCCCCCAACGGTCAGCGAAAAACCCGAAACCTCGACGCTCACCGGCACCGTCCTGGTGGTTGACGACGAAGCGCCCATCCGCCTCTTGATCGAACAAGTCCTCAAGCGAATGGGGTTGCGAGTGCTGACGGCGGTGGATGGTGAAGCGGCCATCACTTGTTTTCGCGAACACGCCCGCGACATCACTTTTGTGATGCTGGACCTCACCATGCCGAAACTGGATGGAGCAAAAACTCTGGTTGAATTGCGGCGACTCGATCCCTCGCTCAAGGCCGTTCTGACCAGTGGCTTCGACGTCGAAAACCTGAGTCCCGATCTCGCGCAAGCCGGATTCACCGCTTTCATTCGAAAGCCATTTCAAGTCGAGGCTTTGATCGGCCTGGTGCGGCGACTTTGTTCGAACTCACCCTAGGCCGCTCCGCAGCGGCAACTTTTCTTCACAATTTGCCTTGCAGTACCGGCTCCAGGCTGCTTGGCTCGTGTCGCCCGTTTCAACAGCCCCTTCAAAATATGAAAACTGCCCTTCTGAAAACATTAGGCATCGCCCTTCTGTCATGCTGCATCGCGTCGCCCGTTATCGCCGCCAGCGGCAACGCGGCTGC
>DASUGI010000209.1:0-22230 GCA_036274115.1 Verrucomicrobiia bacterium | reverse complement strand
GCTCAAGACTTTGAACGATATTTGAAAACGGGATCCGGTCACGCGTTTGCCAAAAAGCATTTCGACGTTAACTGACGCAGGAAGTTCCGAGCGAAGGATGGTGTCCTCCGTAGCTTTAGCGAAGGAGGACTTTTCCCCGCAATGTTCCGAGCTACGGATGGCAGGCCATCAAAATCCCAGGATCCATGTTTTACGCCTATATTCTTCAAAGTGTTTCAGCTCCGCATCAATACTATCGTGGACACACAGCGGACTTGAAAGCCCGCGTTGCCGAACACAACAGCGGCAAGTGTCATCACACCGCGAAGTTTGCGCCATGGCGACTCGTATTCTACGCCGCGTTCCAATCCCTGGTGTTGGCTCAAGACTTTGAACGATATTTGAAAACGGGATCCGGTCACGCGTTTGCCAAAAAGCATTTCGGCGTTAACTGACGCAGGAAGGAAGTTCCGAGCGAAGGAGCACTTTCCCGCCAGAGGTTCCGAGCTACGGTCAATCTTCAAAAGTTGATTGAATGAACTCGATTCAAAGATAGTCTTTTTACCGCGACGTGGGAATCACGACGCGCTGTTAAACCCGTTCCCAATAAGCCATTATGAAAAAATTGTTACTGATCCTGGCCCTGGCCTTCGGATTTATCGCGACCAACGCGCTGGCCGAAGCCCCAAAAACTGTGATCCACCTCGTTACCGTCGCCTTTAAGGCCGACGCCACGCCTGAAAAAATCCAGGCGGCCCTTGATGGAGCGCAAAAGTTGCCGAGCCAATACAAAGGCATCACCCGTGTTTGGACAAAAGCGCTCAATGTCCAAAACGTGCCCGAAGCCAAAGTGAAGAAAACCCACCTGATCGCGATGGAATTCGTCGATGAGGCGGCGCTCAAAGCCTATGCCAACAGTGACGCGCAGAAAAAGTGGTACGAGCTTTACCTCCCAATTCGCGAGCAGAGCACCACTTTTGACGTCACGAACTGACGCTTTAAAGCACTTCTGAACCAAACGAAAGGAATTTGGCGGGCCGGCTCGCCACGCGCGACGCCGGCTACGGCGGGGAACGGCCATGTCACGGCAGGCGAGAAAAACAAGCAGTATCGGAATCCAATCCATCAGATTATCATCCATTCGAACAGCCAACTCTCGTTTGAAGATTTGTCTGGTATATCGCGTCTGTTGAGCTGGTTTCACGAGTCTCAAATCGCGAGCGGCCATGGCGATGGTTATTCTTCAAGAAGAAACCATACGTGTGGCGATTGCGGTTGTTTGCTGAACGACCAGGAAACCAAATCCGCGTGAACCTGTTTCTTTTGAAAACTAAACCGCTATGAAAAAACTTATATTGACCGGGGTTGCCATTCTGATTGCAGCTATGTTGTCAGCCGATGCGCAACAACAACAGCCACGCGCCGCCTCTACGGGTGGTCGAAGTCCGCATGAAACCACCAGCGCGGTGATTGATCAGAATCGCGTTACGATCACCTATGGTCGTCCCTACACGAAAGACCCCCGAACGGGCGAGTCTCGCAAGATTTGGGGCGGACTGGTCCCTTACGGCAAGCCGTGGCGCATGGGCGCTGATGAAGCCACGCTATTAGTCACCCAGAAGCCGATTCTGATCGGAGAAACGACCATTCCCGCGGGCGCTTACACCCTGTATATGGTGCCGGAGGAAACTGGGGCTGCCAAACTGGCGTTCAGCAAAACCATCGGTCAATGGGGCGTGCCGGTGGATGACAAGAATGATGTTGCCCGTGTGGATCTCAAAAAGGACACGTTGCAAAAGACGGTGGATCAATTCACCATGGCCGTTGAAAAGGGCGCTGACGGCGGGGGAATTATCAAGTTGTCCTGGGAAAACACCCAATATGCCGTTGCCTTTACCGTCAAGAAATAACCGACGATCTGACGGCCAGCTTGAACTAAGTTGCCAATGAATCAGGCTGCCGTTGTTGATTGGCCTCCAAAGCGGTGGCGCAGGGCCAAAATCATCCGGCTCCAGCACGCGCTCACCGTTTCTGTGATGCTCGCGCTTGCCGCGAAGGGCGCCGACCCTCTCCAATCGCCGGCGGCCATATTGCAGGAATTGCGCAGCTTCAACACGCTGGGCACGGTGCTCCACATTGCCGCGCATCCCGACGATGAAAACACGCAATTGATCACCTACTTCGCCCGCAGCCGCGGTTATCGCACAGCGTATCTCTCGTTGACACGCGGCGATGGCGGACAAAACGAAATTGGTCCGGAGTTTGATGAAAAACTCGGCGTGGCGCGAACGCAGGAATTGCTCGCCGCGCGCCAACTGGATGGCGGACGGCAATTTTTCACGCGTGCCATTGATTTCGGTTATTCTAAGAACCCCGAAGAAACCCTGCGCTTCTGGAATCGCGAGCAGGTGCTGGGCGACATCGTTCGGGTGATCCGCAGGTTCCAACCGGACGTGATTGTGACTCGGTTTCCCATTCCACCGGGAAGCGGGGGGCACGGACATCACACGGCATCGGGGATTCTTGGTGTCGAAGCGTTCAAGCTTGCCGGTGATCCCGAAGCTTATCCGGAACAAATCGCGGAGGGTCTTGCGCCGTGGCAACCGAAGCGCGTGGCCTGGAATGGATTCGGGCAGCAACGCGGCGCCAGCCTCAGTGGTCCAACCGTGCGCGTGGACATCGGTGGCAAAGACCCGGTGACGGGCGAAGGACTCGGGGCCATCGCTGGCCGCAGCCGAGGCCGGCACATCACGCAAGGCTTTGGCAATTTTGGCGGTGGTGGTGGCGGCGGCACCGGGCCGAACGAACAGACGTTCATGGTGCTGGGCGGAGAACCCGCCGAAAAAGATTTGATGGATGGAGTGGACACGACCTGGGCGCGATTTCCCGGTGGTGATGAAATCGGTCAACTCGCGCAAAAGGCAATTGCGGCCTTTGACACCAACGCCCCGGCCAGGAGCGTTCCCCAGTTGCTTGCGATTCGCGCAAAACTGGGCGCCTTGCCGTCCAATCCGGTGATTAATGACAAGCGCGAGCAACTTGATGCGATCCTGCAATCCTGTCTCGGGCTCAGGGTGGAGACCACCGCGACGCAACCAGAGGTTGTTCCCGGAGAAACCCTGAAACTTCAGCAAACGGTAAAGCTCACTGGCGATGTGCCGGTCCGCTGGGTTGAGACGCGGATGCGCTATCCCAAAAGTGCAACGCGTGCCGAGGTGCGACTTCAATCGGGAGATTCCAAGCGTGGTGAATTAATCGTCACTGCGCCGGCCGACGCCCCGTTGACCCAGCCTTACTGGCTGCGCGAACCGTGGGCCAGTGGCAGCTATCGCGTGAATGATTCGGCCCTGATTGGCACACCCGAGAACGCGCCGACCTTTCCGGTGGATTATGTCTTTGAAGTGAACGGGCAAACCCTCGTTGTGTCGGATGAGCCGAAATGTTTCGTCAAGGACGATAAAGCCGAGCGTCACCGCCGCATGGATGTCATCCCGCCTGTCACTCTCTGCTTTGCCGCCGGCGTTGTGCTGCTTCAGCCCGCGAGCACCCATGCCGTGACCGTTGAAATCACAGCCGCCAGGGCGAATACTGAAGGTTCTCTGCAACTTGAAGTTCCGGCGGATTGGAAAGTATCCCCTGCTTCGCACGATTTTCGCCTCACCAAAGTTGGGGAAAAGAAACAGTTCTCGTTCAACGTGACTTCGCCCGCCAAACCGACAGTAGCGCAAATGACGGCAAGCGTTGTCGTCAACAATCATCGTTACGCCAATCAACGGATTGAGATCAATTACGCGCACCTGCCATTCATTCTGCTGCAACCCAGGGCGCAGGCGCGTCTGCTCGCTGTCGATTTCGCGGTACGTGGAAAAAATGTCGGTTATCTGCCGGGCGCGGGCGATGATACCGCTGCAGCTCTGGAGCAACTCGGATACACGGTCACGACACTCAACGGCACTGATTTGACGGATGAAAAACTGAAAAAGCTTGATGCCGTTGTCATCGGTGTCCGCGCCTTCAACGAACGTACCGATCTCGCGGCGAACCTGACCAATCTTTTCACGTATGTTGAAAACGGCGGAACCGTGATTGCCCAATACAATCGTCCCAACGGCTTGAAGGCGCAGCAACTCGGCCCTTACAAGATGTCCATTCAGGGGCAAGCACCTCAGTTGCGGGTGACGGATGAACGCGCGCCCGTTACTTTTCTAGCACCCGATCACGCGGCGCTGACGACCCCGAACAAGATTGGCCCGGCTGATTTTGACGGCTGGTTTCAGGAACGCGGCGCCTATTTCCCCAGCAGTTGGGACAAGGAACATTACGAAACAGTGCTGGCGATGGCTGATCCGGGCGAACCGCCGTTGCAAAGCAGCCTGCTGATCGCAAAGCATGGGAAAGGTTATTACGTCTACACCGGCCTGGCGTTCTTTCGCCAGTTGCCTCAGGGTGTGCCCGGGGCGTACCGACTCTTTGCCAATTTGGTTTCACTCGGGAAATGAAAAACGTACCGTCGTCGCCCGACCCAACCACCGATGACTCACCCGGCGTGCCGGGTTTCCGCACCTGGCGCGGGGTTTATCTGTTCGTCTTCATTTTCTTCGTAGTTTGCGTCGCGCTGCTCGCGTTGCTGTCCCGCACCTTCAAATGAACTCGTTCGATTGGGTGGTGCTCATCGGGACGATGGTTGGCATTGCGGTCTATGGCACCTGGCGGACGCGCCACACCCACAGCCTAAACACTTATCTCAAGGGCAACCACAACACCGGCTGGCTGACGATTGGCTTATCGGTGATGGCGACACAGGCCAGCACCATCACCTATCTTTCGCTGCCCGGTCAGGCGTACGAGAGCGGAATCGCCTTCATCCAGAATTACTTTGGACTGCCGCTGGCGTTGATCATTGTGTGCGCCTTGTTTCTCCCCATCTATCGCAAGCTCGGGGTTTATACGGCGTATGAATATCTGGGAAAACGTTTCGATGCTAAAACCCGGTTGCTTGGCGCCGCATTGTTTCTCCTGCAACGCGGCCTCCAGGCGGGAATCACTATTTATGCGCCGGCCATCATCCTCTCAACCGTACTCGGTTGGCGACTCGACCTCACGATCCTGTTCACTGGTCTGCTCGTAATTGTTTATACCGTTACGGGCGGAAGTGCAGCGGTAAACCTGACACAGAAATTGCAGATGGGCGTCATTTTCGCGGGAATGATCACGGCTTTCATCGTGTTACTCATGAAGCTGCCCGGGGATGCGACTCACATCGCTGGCGCGATGGGCAAATTACAGGGCGTGGATTTTACGCCGGACTTGAAACGGCGCTACACGTTCTGGAGCGGACTGTTGGGCGGTTTGTTCCTGTCGCTCTCCTACTTCGGCACGGATCAGTCGCAAGTACAACGCTACATTGGAGGAGCGGCGCTACGCGAGGGCCGGCTGGGCTTGATGTTCAACGCAATGTTCAAGATTCCGATGCAGTTCTTCATCGTCATGCTTGGCGCGTTTTTATTTGTCTTTTATCAATTCCAACCGAATACGCCGGTGTTCTTCAATCAGACCGAATGGCAACGTCATGCGCAAGGACCTCAAGGTGCGACGTTGCGCGCGATTGAAGAGAAGCACGCCATTTTGCACGCAGACAAGCAGGAGAAGATTCGCAATTGGGTTGTGGCGAGCAACGGCAACGATGCTGCCGCAGAATCCGCGGCGCGCGCGGCCATGGTAGCGGCGCAACAAGCGTCCAATGCCGTCCGGCAGGAAGCGCGTGACGCCCTGCTGGCCATTGATCCCAAGGCGAAGACCAAGGATTCCGATTACGTTTTCATTACCTTCATTCTGACACAACTGCCGCACGGCGTGGTGGGATTGCTGATCGCGGTGATGTTTGCTTCCGCGCTCTCCTCCAAGGCGGGCGAACTGAACGCATTGGGAACGACCAGCACCATCGATTTGTGGCGTCACTTCCGGCCACTAGCCGTACATGACGAGGCGCGGAATGTTCGCAATGCGAAGTGGTTCACCGCGCTGTGGGGTTTCTTTGCCATCGCTTTTGCACTGTTCATCAGCTTTGCGGAAAACCTCATTGAAGCCTTGAACATTGTAGCGTCCATCTTTTATCCCGCACTGCTTGGCGTATTCTGTGTGGCATTTTTCTTAAAGCACGTCGGGGGCTCGGCCGTCTTCTGGGCCGCGGTCGCTTCCCAGTTGCTGGTGATCATCATGTTCTTCATGGGCAAGGCTTATCCCGCGCGCGAAATTGGTTATCTTTGGCTCAATCCGATTGGTTGCGCGGCGTGCATCCTCTTCAGTCTCATTCTGCAAATGGTGCTGGGAAGAAAACAACCGTCTGAGGCGGTATCGTCCGCATGAGCTCGGCACCCGTCATTTGTTTTGGCCAGCAGCCCTGCGGGTTCTTTCCGCGCCGCTTTTTGTTCGCCAAAATCCAGACGGCCCGGCGACTGCAATCGCAGATTGGCGGAACCATCATTTTCTTTTACCACGATAGCGATCATGATCCGCGTGAAACGCGAACGCTTTTGCGTCACCGCAAAACCAACGAGCTGGCTCCGTTGAACTTCGCAGTCGCAAACAAAATACAGCGCAAGTTCTCGCCATTGTTCCTGAAACGCATAGCGCCCGACTGGCAGGCGAAGACGCTGCTGCAACTGCCCAATTACGTTGAGAAGTCGTTGATCCAGGTTTTTCAGAACGCCACTGGCAACAACGTGGCTGATTTTTGTCTCGAGGTTTACCGGCGTATGGGATTGCTCGAAGGCATTCAGGTCGTGCGTTCTGGTGAGCCGGGTTTCCGCCGCGACGCCTGTGACATCCCCGAATTCTTTGTGGATGTGAAGCACGAAGGGGAGATTGTCCGGGCGCGCGTGTGTAATGGCGCCTTTCAACTGCACGAGGGTGGTGATTCCTTTCTTACCCTTCCCGCAACGAACTTTACCAAAGAACAGATCAGCCCGACGCGTGACACGCGGTTGCGTTGGATGCAATCTGTAGTGCATTGCACTCATTACGTCGCCGGCGCGGGCGAGCAGGATTATTTAAGACCGGAGGAAGCGCCGGAAATTAACTTTGTGAAACGCGATCCGATTGAACGTTCCGATGAAGCCTATACCGAAATCTCAAACTGAACTTGCGCCCCTGCTGGTTTTCGGCGCTCATCCCGACGACATCGAATTCGGTTGTGGCGGCGTGGTGGCATTGGAAACGAAGCGGGGGCGCGCGGCGCATTTTGTCATCTGCTCACGTGGCGAATCGGCAACGAGCGGCACGCCGAAGCAGCGGACTGCCGAGGCAAAAAACGCCGCCGCGCTACTGGGCGCAACTCTGGAATGGCTCGAACTGGACGGTGACGCTCATTTGGAGCTCAAGGCTTCCCATACCATTGAACTCGCCAAAATCATCAGGCGCGTGCGTCCCGGCATGGTTCTCGCGTCCACTCTGGTTGAAAACCAACATCCGGATCATTGGCGGCTCGGCAAACTGGTTCGCGATGCCACGCGATTGGCCCGTTACGGCGGTGTCACCGAATTGCGCCGGCAACCTCCTCATAGTATTGGGCAACTATTTTTTTACGCACTCACGACCGAGTCTGAGCCCAGGGATATTTCGCCGTTGCTTATTGACGTTTCTGCTCCCGACGTCATTGCCGCCTGGACTAACGCGATGAACGCGCATGTCTCTCAAGCGGCAACGCGCGATTACGCGAATTTACAACTGATGCGGGCGCGCCTGAATGGACAGCGCGCAGGTGTCGAATATGCGGTGGCGCTTTTTCCCAACGATGCCCCGGTCTTTGATTCGCTCGCGCCGCTCGCCTGCGGAGCCAGACGGTTTTAGCATGGAACTGCGCCCCCTCAAAATCGGAATCACCTGCTATCCCACCGTGGGGGGAAGCGGTGTTCTTGCTACCTCACTGGGGGAAGACCTCGCGCGACGGGGACATGAAGTGCATTTCATCAGTTACAAGAAGCCGTTCCGCATGCCGGAAAACGAACCGCGAATTCATTTTCATCCGGTGGTCATAAACGGCTACGAACTGTTCAAGTATCCGGACTACACCTTGCCGCTTTCCGTGCGAATGGCCGAGGTCAGCCGTCAGCATCGGCTGGATATTTTGCATGTTCACTATGCAGTGCCTCATGCAACTGCCGCCCTGCTGGCGTGCGCGATGTTGACTCCCGACCATCGGCCAAGCGTCATCACCACCATGCATGGAACGGACACGACGCTGCTCGGTAATGACCCCGGCTATCGACCAGCGATTTATCATGCGCTCGAACACTCAAATGCCGTAACGACGGTCTCCAATTTTTTGCAGGCTGAAACCCGGCGCGTCCTTGGATTCAACGGCCCCATCGAGGTCATCCATAACTTCTACACGCCACGCCTTCCGCAGAAAAACCGGGAGGAAGTGCGCCGGGAACTCGGCCTGGATGACGAGACCTTGATATTTCACTCCTCCAATCTGCGCGGCGTGAAACGGATTGATCTGTTGTTGGAAACCGCCGCCCGATTGCGCAACCGCGCTGATTGGAAACTTTTGATATTGGCTGGCGGCACTTTCGAGCCGTATGCGAAAGAGGTCCAACGCCTGAAGCTTGAGGATCGTGTTATCGTGCGCGAGCGAGTCAACGAAATAGAAGACTACGTGCAGGCCGCCGATCTTGGGCTGATTACTTCTGATACCGAAAGTTTTTGCTTAAGCATTCTCGAAGCAATGTGCTTCGCGTGTCCCAGTGTTGCCACAAAGGTCGGCGGCATTCCTGAGGTGATTGAGGACGGCGTGACCGGATTGCTGTCGCCGCCTGGCGACGCTGTGGCTCTGGCCAGTAACGTGGAAACATTGCTCTCCGACGCAACCCGCCGAGGCGAACTGGGGTTGGCTGCAAAAGCACGCGCGCAACGGCGATTTTCCGCCGAAGTCATCGTTCCTCAGTACGAGGCGTTGTATCGCCGAACCTGTGAAATGTGAAATACCTTCCAAAGCGAATACATCCCTATGAAGAGAATCCTGACCCTGACCTTGATCCGGTTGCACCCGTTTGTGGCATGTGGCATAGCCTCGCCAGCGGAACAATTGGAGTGTCCGGATAGCTGATATTTCCAAATACCAGCACAAATCGGAATCGCGGAAGGAGGATATGCAAACCCCCCTTTAAAATTGGTGCATCCGACAGGAGTCGAACCTGTAACCTTCTGATCCGAAGTCAGAAGCTCTATCCAATTGAGCTACGGATGCACGAAGTGAAATCTTCGGGCGAGAAAGTCCTTTGGATGGTGCCCGCGACAGGACTTGAACCTGTACGATGTTACTCACTAGAACCTGAATCTAGCGCGTCTGCCAATTCCGCCACGCGGGCATCCAGTGAGATTACGATGCGCAACTGGCCCCGCCGGAGCAAGCCAATTCCTATCGCTTCGCGAAAATCTTGTTCGCTTCCTCCAACGTTTCCTTTGACCCGATGTCGTACCAGAGGCCCGGCACGCGCCACGTGTAAACCGCCGTGCGCGGATACAGCCATTGAATCAAACGCCCCGGCTGGTCGGGATTGTTGCCTTCAGCGATGTATTGCTTGATGAGCGCGATGGTGTGCTTGGGATAGAAATACAGCGCTATCCCCGTCAATGTGCTGGTCGGGTTCTTGGGCTTCTCCTCGAAGAACGTGATCTTTCCGGAAGCATCGATGGAGATGGAGTTGTATTTCTTGATCTCCTCCAGGTTGCCCACGTCGTAAACGGCGAGGGTTGGCGCGTTCTTCTCCCGGCAGAACCGGCCAAAGTCCGTCAGCGGTTTGTCGAACAGGTTGTCCCCGGCTACCACCACCAAATCGTCATCGAGGTTCTGCGTTTTGATGACATAGTGAATGTCGCCAATCGCGCCAAGTTTGTTGCTGTCGTCGGTGGACCCGTCATTCACGGTGGTGAAATTCAGTTTCGCTTTGGCCGAATAGCCTTTGGACCATTCCTCGAAGTGGCCGGCGAACTTGGCATTCGTCACCACGTAGATGCGATCGATGCCGCCCATGGGCGCGAGATTGTCGAGCACGTGCTCGACCATCGGTTTGCCGGCGACGGGCAGCAATGGTTTGGGTTGGGTGAGGGTGAGTGGATAAAGCCGCGTGGCGTAGCCGGCGGCGAGAATAATGACTTTCATTTCCTGGTATCAAATAAACTGGGTGCTGCGCGTTGCGCCAGCGCCTGGCTGCGGGAAAGAATTTCCGCAGCCGACTCACAGTTCAACGCGAACGCGGCGAGTTCCCGCGTGTCCGAGAGTTTAAGTCGGCGAATCAGATATTTCAACTGGGCGAGCAACGGAGGCGCCGCGCTCAACTCATCCACGCCCAACCCGATCAGCAGCGGCACGAGCGTCGGGTCGCCCGCCATTTCACCACACACACTCACCCACACTTTGTGGGCGCGCGCGGCCTCCACGGTTCGCTGAATGAGGCGCACGATGGCCGGATGCGTGGGCTCGTAGAGGTGCGCGATTTTTTCGTTCAAGCGATCTACCGCCAGGGTGTATTGAATCAGGTCGTTCGTGCCGAGACTGAAGAACTGAACCCGCTTGGCGAGCGCATCGGCGATGACCGCCGCTGACGGGGTTTCGATCATCGCTCCAATCTCCAGCTTGTCGTCGAACGGCACGCCCTCTTTTTGCAGTTCCGCTTTGAATTGGCCCAAAAACGCGTTCGCTTGTACCAGTTCGTCGAGGCCTGAAATCATCGGGTACATCACCTTGATGTTCCCTTCGACGCTCGCGCGCAGGATGGCGCGGAGTTGCGCGCGAAACACTTCCTCGTGCTGCAGACAAAACCGAATCGCGCGCCAGCCCAGGAAGGGATTCATCTCCGTGTGCGCGGCCAGCGAAGAGAGCAATTTGTCGCCCCCCAGATCCAGCGTGCGGATAACCACCGGACTGGGTTTCAACGCGGCCGCGACCTGCCGATAGGCCTGATATTGTTCCTCTTCCCCGGGGGGCGTTTCACGGTTGATAAAAAGGTATTCCGTGCGGAAAAGCCCGATGCCATCTGCGCCCGTGGCGCGGACCGTTTCAGCATCTTCAGCCTGCTCGATGTTTGCGGAAACGAAAATGCGGTGGTTGTCGAGCGTGATGGCCGGCTGCGTGAGCGCGTCCCGAAGTTTTTCCTCCAGCGTAACCTGCTTGCGGATCAACTGACCGTATTCAAAGAGCGTTTGGTCCGTTGGATTAACAACAATGACGCCATTGAAACCGTCGAGCAAAGCATACTCGCCGCTCGTCAATTCCTCGCTCGCATTCTTCAACCCGACCACCGCCGGAATGCGCAACGAGCGCGCCATGATGGCCGTATGCGAGGTCTTACTCCCGATGTCCGTGGCGAACCCAAGAACATTCTTGCGATCCAATAGCGCGGTCTTCGAAGGCGTCAGGTCGTGCGCAATGATGATGCAGGGCTCGCCGAGACGCGCGAGGTCAACAATGTCCGCGTGCCCGGCCAGATTGTTCAGCACCCGCGAACTGACATCGCGCATGTCGCTGGTGCGTTCGCGCAGGTATTCGTCCTCCACCTTGGCCAGGGCATCAGCGTAACGCTCGGTGATAGTGTGAAACGCAAATTCTGCATTCACCTTGTCTCGTTGGATGACCCGCACCACTTCGTCAATCAGCGCCGGGTCTTCCAACACCATGAGGTGCGCATCGAAAATGGTGGCATGTTCCGCGCCGAGATTCTGCGCGACCTTGCGTTGCACTTCCTGGAGTTGTTCGCGCGTGCGGACGAGGGATTGCTGAAGGCGATTGAGTTCGTCGGGAATTTCCGCTTCCGACAGCTCGCGGCGCTCCACGCCTTTGCGCGCCTTGTCGAGCACGAGGATTTTCCCCCGGCAAACGCCAGCCGAAACCGGAATCCCCCGGAGAACGCGTTCACCTTTGTGTATCCGTTCGGCCACGATGCAGAAATAACCGTCGCCGTGAGATTTGAAAAGCAATTCTTGGCCATAACCCCTCAAAGTGGGCGAAAAACCTTGTTCACCGCGCGGAATTGCCCTTCACTGAAAACCAACCTGGGTTCTGACGCCATGACAGCCAAATCCTCCCGCACGCGACGCGGCATTCTTGCCGGTGGCAACTGGATTATTGATCAAGTCAAGCTGATTGATGTTTATCCTCAGCCCGAGAAGCTCGCGAATATCAGCGCATCGATGAAGGGCACAGGAGGCGGGCCTTACAATGTCCTGATTGACCTCGCGAAGTCCGGCGCGCCCTTTCCGCTGGCCGGCGCGGGCCTGGTGGGCAAAGACGATTACGGCAACGAGATTCTGGCAGATTGCAAAGCTCACAAGATTGACACGAGCCTGATCGGAAAAACCAATCAAGCGCCGACGTCTTACACGGACGTGATGACGGAGAGTGCGACGGGCCGCAGAACGTTTTTCCACGCGCGAGGAGCGAACGCGCTGTGGGACGGCTCCGGTCTGAACTTCAAGAAGACGAAAGCGCGGATCTTCCATCTGGGCTATCTGCTCGTGCTCGATGCTCTGGATGTGCCCGATGCCGAATACGGCACGCGCGCCGGACGTCTGCTCGCCGCGGCGCAGGCGGCCGGGCTGAAAACCTGTGCCGACGTCGTGAGTGAGGATGGCGACCGTTTCACCACCCTCGTTGCTCCGGCGCTCAAATACGTGGACTACTGCATTCTCAATGAGATTGAAGCAGGCAAGACGGCCGGATTCAAAGTCCGCACGCTCGACGGCAAACTCGACACCGTTGCATTACGCCACGCGGCGGGAGCGTTATTGCAAAAAGGGGTTCGTGACCTCGTCGTGATTCATTTCCCTGAAGGCGCGCTGGCGCGGAATCGGCGAGGAGAAGATGTCTGGCAATCGTCGCTGAAACTTCCTGCCAAATACATTGCGGGCACGGCGGGCGCTGGTGATGCCTTTTGCGCCGGAGTCCTTTGGGGATTGCACGAAAAATGGGATTTGAAACGCTCTCTGCTGACCGGCGTTTGCCTTGCCGCGGCTTCTCTTTCTCATCCCACTTGCACTGCCGGCGTGAAGTCACTCAGCCATTCGCTGGCCCTGGCCAGGAAATTTGGTTTTCAGACTGGATTGGAAAAGGGAGATTCCTGAAAGGCTTGAGAATCCGACAGGGTTTAATTACTTAGGTCCAGAATCCTGTAATTGCTTCAAACTTTGTTTTGCGGCATCCGTCCTTCTTTGGAGTTCGGCCTCATTAAAAAGCACCAGCTTGCGACTCCAACCTCTGCCGCGCAGTTCACATTCGATGGAGGCAATGCCGCGAACCACGTTTTGAAGAGACACGGGTTCGGATTCCGGCCCTACCGGTTCAACTTCGATGTCAACTTTGGCCTTCCGTAGCGACCATTTTAAGATGCGGTAGTTTTCCGGCGGGGAGTTTGGAAGATAGCTGACCGCAAGCATACCGTTTCCGTTGTCGTTTAACTCAATCCGCGCAAACTCCAGGTGACTCTCCGAGAAGCCCTGCCAAGCTCCGATAAATGCCTGTCTATCGGGAGGGCGGGCCAAAAGAGCCTGCATTGTTTCTCGCGCCCCCCGGAACTTCCAGCTATCGCCAACTTTGTGAAACGTGGCCGTGTAAATCAATAAATCTCTGCCAGCGATGAATTCGCAATCTATCAGAGCCATGTCATCGTCCTCGTTGAAGCGCGGCTCCTTGGCGCCTTGCCATTCACCCACTTTGATGGCCTCGGCCACTCGTCGTGCCACTTCTGCGAGATTCGTAGAAGCTAACGAA
Source organism: Verrucomicrobiia bacterium (assembly GCA_036274115.1). Classification (GTDB taxonomy): domain Bacteria; phylum Verrucomicrobiota; class Verrucomicrobiia; order Limisphaerales; family JADLHS01; genus JADLHS01. The sequence goes on along the minus strand of DASUGI010000209.1, from coordinate 8,483 downwards.
GCTGGGTTGGACTTAATGTAATCAAGGGCATTCTCAACCGAACGCGAGCGGACAGGCTTCTGTTTGCGGACCTCCTCAAGAATGTCGCACGCCTGCGAGGATGCGATCAACCTGAGTGTCTTGATGGCTCCGGCATCAACCCATCCGTCCTGATACTCACCAAGCGCGCATCTTTTTAGAAAAGCCCATTCCTCTTTTGAGGTTGGCTCAACTAGTGCCGAAACCACCATGTAAACCCAGCGATCCCTGAAAAGCTCTCCCTGCGGCGCGGGCGCGTTCTTAACAATCAAACGCAGGTCGTCCGGCAGTCCAATGAAGGCCAGGAGTTCGCTCGCCGCAGTTCCAACATCTTTGTCTCCGACCAGGGACTGCAACGCTGGACGGAATCTGCTTCCATAATAAAACACCGATTCATTCAGACTTTCCCTTTCTCGCTGGTCTTCGGCTTGGAAGTCTCCTGCAAGAAGCTCCTTTAACTCACTCCGCCGAGCTTCCCCTTTCAGTCTGCTGATACGGCGAACATCTTTGGGGCTGAATGTTCGCCTCAGCAAATACTCGGTCTTCAGGTCTGTGCTGTAGCTCTCATAACCATCCTTGCTCACATAAACCGACATTGACTTCCCGTCCGGCAGCACCTCTTCGTCGTAGCTTCCCTTCACGACCCCATTTGAGTTTGAGGTCAGCTTTAACCATTCTGTTTTCTGGATTTTCCCATCATCTCCTTTCCTTGGTATCTCAACCTCAAAGGTGACACCGGAGAGCGGTCGCCCTAGTCCGTCGCTGATTTTCGCGGAGAACTCGGCACCAATCAAGGGTGATGCCATCACGCCGCCGAGCAGAAGAAGCATCTTCACGGACGTAAGCCTATTCCCGGATCGAACCTTTGTCGATGCCGAGTAGCGGTAGTCAACAAAAAAAGCCCGCGCGAAGCGGGCTTTGCAGAATGTCCTGGTTCGATGAATCAGTTCGCGCGCTCCATGTATTTGCCCGTGCGCGTATCAATCTTGATCTTCTCGCCCGTTTTGATGAACAGCGGGGCTTGAATGATGATGCCGGTCTCGAGCGTGATGGCCTTTTGCACGTTGTTGGCGGAATCACCCCGAATGCCTTCTGGCGCATCGGTCACCGTCAGCACCACGCTCGGCGGGATTTCGACCGAAACCGCCTTCTCGTCCACAAAGGTCACGGTTACGCTGCCGTTTTCCACCAGGTAATTCTTCGCATCGCCCACGAGTTCCGGAACGAGCGTGACGGTTTCGTAGGTTTCCGGGTCGGTGAAAACATAGTCGCTGCCGTCCTTGTAGCTGAACTCCATCTTGGTGGTCATCATCGGCACGGTTTCGACCTTTTCCGTCGAACTGAACCGCACGTCCGATGACTTGCCGGTGCGAATGCTGCGGAGCGTCGCCTGCACGAACGCGCGAAGGTTGCCGGGCGTCCGGTGCTGCACATCGAGCACCACGGAAATATCGCCGTTGTATTGAATCGCCTGTCCGCGGCGAAGGTCGTTTGCTGGAACTGCCATAAATCGTTTAAGTCGTAATTACTTTTGTGCCCCGAAACGGGGAGCGTGGAAGATAGGCAAGCCCCGCTGGGAATCAAGCCCGGATTTTGGCTATCTCGTCAGCGTTTTCGATTGAAGGAAGCCTGCGAATACTTAATGGCTTCCAGTTCAGTTCCCCGGGCCTGCAAGGCCGCGTCCGGCTGAAACTCGATCCAATGCGCTTTCGGATTAACTGTCTCAACCATAGCCCGTTCCCAATCAGCTCGATTCAACGCAACCGGCGGCGGTTGCACCGAACCCTGGATCAACAATCCCAGCTTGTTCCGTCGTTGGGCCGCTCCGGCGATCTTGCGGCCGTGCCAAAGCAAATCGTGCTTTTCGTGGCCGACAAAGCATTGTCCCGGGGCGGGCTTCTTGCAGCACGACGCGAGTTCCGTGGTCACACCCAATTTCGCGAAAGCGGCCTGAATCCATTCGTGCACGCGTTGATAGCTCGCTTCGGCTTTGAGCGCATACCATTCATGACCGGGCGGAAAAGCGACGCTGTAGGTCCAGTCCGCATCGTGAGGCACCAGTCCGCCGCCGGTTGGCCGCCGAATGAGCGGACGCAGCAAGGTGGCTTGCTCGATCTCGGCAAATTTCTGGAAATAACCAAACGAAGCCGCCGGCTCAGTCCACCCATAGAGGCGCAGCACGGGTTGATTCAATTGGGCGACGGTTTCCAACAAGGCGTGGTCCATCGCCATGTTGAAGGCGGGTGGACACGGGCCGGAGTTCAGCGATAGCCAGGTCATGTCGTCATTCCGCCTACGCCTTGTCCAGTACGCCCACCCGCGGACAAAGTTTGTTGATCTCGCAGTTATCGCAGTCCGGCTTGCGCGCATAGCAGCGCCGTCGTCCATGCCAAATGAGCCAATGACTGAACAACGTCCATTGCTTCTGCGGCACCAGCGACATCAATTCCTGCTCAATCTTCACGGCATCCGTTTGCCGGGTCAGCCCGAGGCGGTAGGACAACCGCGCCACATGCGTATCCACCACCACACCGACATTGATGTTGAAGGCATTTCCGAGCACCACATTCGCCGTCTTGCGTCCCACGCCGTCCAGGGCAAACAACTCCTCCATGGTGCGTGGCACTTCCCCGCCGTGCTTTTCAACCAGCGCCCGGCAACAGGCCTGAATGTTTTTCGCCTTGTTGCGGAAGAAGCCCGTGGTCTTGATCGCCTCCTCAAGTTCGGAAAGGTCAGCCTCGGCAAAGTCCTTGGCGCTTCGGTACTTCTTAAACAAGTCCGCCGTGACCATGTTTACACGCTTGTCGGTGCATTGGGCGGAAAGAATCGTGGCGATGAGCAACTGAAACGGATTTGAGAAATTCAGTTCGCAGTGCGCATCCGGATACGTGGCTTGCAGACCGGCAATGATCTTCTTCGTGCGGGCGACCCTGGCTTCAGTGGTTTCTCGAGGCATGGAAAGAAAATGGTGCGCGATGCAGGGTTCGAACCTGCGACCCCTACCGTGTCAAGGTAGTGCTCTACCACTGAGCTAACCGCGCCCTCGCCAGCGAAAGTCCCGTGAAAACCTCTGTTTTTCATAAGCCTTTCGCAGTTTCTGCGAGTGCCAATAATGTTCGCCACGCGCGCTACTGGCAAGGCGAAAAACCCGCAAGGTCAGAACAAAGTCAGAACGCAAGTCGGCCCGATTCCCACGTCGCCAAGGCGCTTGCACTTTTCCGGAAGTGCCTGAAATCATGGAGCGGGTGCAGGAAATCCAACCCTCGTTATCAGATTCTGTAGTTTCTTTTCCGCCTCACTTTAGCTCAAAATCTTCCCGTGCCGGATCCCATTCAACCAACCGATCCTGCTGGTCAACCCGGGGGCGTCTTCGCCACGACCCATTGGTCGGTGGTGGTGCGGGCGAACGATAGCCAATCGCCGGAAGCGACCTCGGCCATGGAGCGGTTGTGCCAGACGTACTGGTATCCCCTCTACGTGTTTGTTCGTCGCAAGGGGTACCCCCATGATGACGCGTGCGATTTGACGCAGGCGTTCTTCGCCAGATTTCTCGAGAAACGTTATTTACGCTCGGTGGACGAGGGCCTGGGAAAATTTCGAACCTTTCTCCTCACCTCGCTCACTCACTTCCTCGCTGATGAATGGGACAAGACCCGGGCCCAGCGGCGTGGCGGCGGCCAGCGGGTCCTTTCTCTGGAGGAAACGGCGGCCGACGGTCGTTACCAGCTTGAGCCCGTGGATTCCAGCACGCCGGAACGCATTTTCGAGCAGCGCTGGGCGCAAACGGTCCTGGGCGTGGTGGTGGATCGTCTCGCGGCGGAGTCGGACGAAAAACGATTCGAGGTGTTGAAAGGCTTTCTGTTGGATGACCAAGGCGACATTTCCTACGACGAAGCCGCCCGACAGTTGAATCTCTCCGTGCCGGCCATCACCTCCGCGATTCACCGCCTGCGCGGACGCTTTCGCGTGTTGCTCTACGAGGAAATTGCCAACACGGTGACCTCCCCCGACGAGGTGGAGCCGGAGCTCCGGCACATGCTGACAGCGTTAAGCGGCTAAACGATGCGGATCATCAAGCCGCGAAAGGATCGCGGGAATTTTCCTCTTAAAGACAGTACCGATTGAACACGGAAGTTCCAAAGTCGGCCTGCCGTAAGTGCGGCCGACCGTTGTCGCAGAACGATCCCCGAGGGTTGTGCGCTCACTGCCTGGTGGCCGGCGTGCTGGGACATGGCCTCCTGGCTGGCGGCGCTTCGTCCGCCGCCACCGGGGCGCTCCTGCCCCGCGCTTTCGGTAGCTACGAGTTGCTGGAAGAGGTGGCTCGCGGCGGGATGGGCGTCGTCTATCGCGCCCGCCAGACGCAGGCCAATCGGCTCGTCGCCGTCAAGGTGCTGACGGCGGGCGCCTTCGCCGCCCCGGATTTTGTGAAGCGTTTCCGCACGGAAGCGGAGGCCGTGGCCAGTCTCGATCATCCGCACATCATTCCCATTTACGAAGTCGGCGAGTGCGAGGGGCAACCGTTCTTCAGCATGAAATTGGTCGAGAGCGGAACGCTGGCGGAGCGGATTGCGAAATCTCCGCCGACGAATGGCGAGGCGGCGATCCTGATGTGCAAACTGGCCAGGGCGGTTCATTTCGCGCATCAGCGCGGCATCCTCCATCGCGACATCAAGCCGGGGAACGTGCTGCTCGAAGCGCAGGGGGAACCATTGCTTTCGGATTTCGGGCTGGCGAAGCTCGTCGAAAAGGAGAGCACGTTGACGCGCACCATCGCCATGCTGGGCACGCCGAGCTACATGTCGCCCGAGCAGGCGTTGGGCAAGGCGAAGCAACTCACGACCGCCGTTGACGTTTACGGTCTGGGAGCGGTGTTCTACGAAATGTTGACCGACCTGCCACCTTTCGCCGGCGGTACGACGCTGGAAACCGTGCGGCAAGTGCTGGACAAAGAGCCTAGACGCCCGGCATCGCTCAAGCCGGGCACGGATCGGGACCTGGAAACCATTTGTCTCAAGTGTCTGGAGAAAGATCCGACGCACCGTTATGGATCGGCCGAAGCGCTGGCCGAAGAATTGGAACGATGGCTAAACAAAGAACCCATTCATGCCCGGCCCAGCACCCGAGTCGAGCGCGCCCTGAAGTGGGCCCAACGCAATCCAAGGATCGCAACCTTGACGACTCTTCTGGGCCTCGTGCTAAGTGTGGGTTTGGGGGGCATCCTGGTGATGAGCGCGCACCTGGCCTCCGCGAATCGCGCCACAGAGCGGGCCAACGTCGAACTGGCCAAAAACCTCCGGGATTTCGAGTGGCAAAAGGTGGATGAACTGGTCGCGGCGAGGAAGCGCAGCCTGGCCATGGCGAGTCTCAGCGCTTTTCTTCGCGAGAATCCAAACGACCGCCCCGCGGCCATGCGATTGGTTTCCATGATGCGCGGCTGCAATTTCGCGCTTCCCGCAGGTGTGACGCTGCAACACGGGGCGATGGTGAATTCGATTTGCCTGAGCGCGGACGGCCAACGTTTGCTGACCGCGTCGAACGACGGAAAATCCTGGCTCTGGAATTTGGCGACGGGCCGGCTGCTGGCCACGTTGGCGCACGCGGGCAAAGTCAATGAAACGGTATTCGCAGCCGACGAACAATTCGCCTTGAGCACGTGCCAGGACGGAACCATCACGCTTTGGGACTTAAACCGGGCCCGCGTTGCATTTGAATTCCCCAAAGCGCCGAACCTCAGTTTCCCGGCGGTACTCAGCCGCGATCGTCGGCGTGCGATTTTGCCGGAAACCGGGTCTTCCGCCCAAGTCTGGGATCTGTTGACGCAGCAAAAAGTTGGCCCCCCAATGCAGATGCCAACCAACCTGGTGGCGGCTGCCTTTGGGCGGGACTCCCGTACGGTTGCCATCGCCGCCGAGGATGGTACGGTCAACCTTTGGGATATCGAAATGTCGAGCCCGGCGATTTCCTCGCTCACGGTGTCCGGCCGACCAACCTGCCTTGAGCTCAGCCCGGATGGCAACCTGCTGGCTATCGCGTGGGACCGATCCATCACGCTTTGGGACGTCGCGGGGCGAACGAAGCTTCGCGAGTTTATCGCCGCCGATTACCAGGTGCTGCTGATCGAATTCAGCCCGGACGGCAGCCGTCTGGTGACTACGGCTTTTGATCGGCCCGTGATCATCTGGGAGGTAGCGACCGGCAAAATGTTGGGCCAACCGATCGAGGCCGAAAGACCCTTCGCCTATTTTCGTCTGAGTCCGGACGGAAGGAGATTGGCGACCCGATCGCAAAACGGTGTTGCCCGCGTTTGGGATGCTCTGACGGGCCTGCCCCTCAGCGAGCCATTCGAACACGAAGGCCCCATTACGGATTTGAGATTTGTTCCGAACGGACCGGTTCTGTTGACCTCTTCCCAGGACGGAACCGTTCAGGGCTGGGAGTTGCAAACCGCGGAACCGGCGGAACTGGCAATCAAGACTTCCGACGTCTTTCCCAGTGCTTGCTTTAGCCGGGACGGCCGAGTGGTTTTTAGAACCTCGGACGGGCGAGTGGAGGCTTTCGACACCCGAACCGGTGAACCGACCGGTATGCGGATCTCCTATGGAGCTCAGATTCTCCGCGTCAAGCTCTCGCCCGATGGAAAAAAACTCGCCACCACCGGAGCCGACAACACCGGACGCGTCTGGGATGCGCAGACGGGCCAACCGGTATCCGCGCCGCTCGAACATCGGTCGCGGCTTTACGGGATCGCATTCTCCCCGGATAACCGACTGGTGGCGACCTGTTCCGAGGATCAGAGCGCCCGGCTTTGGGACGCAGCCACCGGACAGACCGTCGGCATGCCAATGCTTCATCATGGGGAAGTTCTCAGCGCGCAGTTCAGTCCGGATTCCCGTGCGTTGCTTACCGCGAGCACGGATGGAACGGCGTGCCTTTGGTCCAGCGACACGGGGAAGTCATTGTGGACTCAGCCGGTCGCGCACAAGGGCATTGTTTGGTCAACTGATTTTAGTCCGGACGGACAGCGCATCGTTACGGCGTCGGCCGATCGATCGGCGATCGTGCGGGACGCGCGTTCCGGCCAGCCGCTGACGCGGCCGATGCAGCACGAACACAGCGTGTACGGGGCGCGGTTCAGCCCGGATGGGAAATGGATCGTGACCTGCAGTGAAGACGAAACGGCACGCGTTTGGGATAGCGTGAGTGGCGAACCCGTTTCACAACCGATGCGCCACGCCGACAAGCTCGCGCTCGGTGCCTTCAGTCCCGACGGCCAGTTTGTGCTCACCGGCTGTCTGGATGGGACAGCGCGCCTGTGGGATGCGCGCACGGGGTACCCGGTGGGTGAACCGCTCCGGCACGCGGGATCGATTTACGGCATTGAATTCAGTCCCGATGGCCGGCACTGCCTGAGCATCGCCAGATCGGACGCGCTTCGGATCTGGGAAGTGAGTCAACCACCGATCCCCGTGCCCGGTTGGTTCTGCGATTTTGTGGAGGCTGTCGCCGGCAAGCGCTTGAACGCCAGCCACGATGCCGAGCCGGTCAGCCGTGAGGCACTCCAGGCTTTTCGGCTGAAGCTTGCCAATTCCCCGGGTAACCAATTTTACGATCGCTGGGCCGGTTGGTTCCTCAACGAACGACTTAAGAATCCGGCACCGAAATTTGCGCAATAAGATCCGGCAGGAGAAACTCTCCGGGCATTGATTCAATTGCCGGGTTCCGCCCTTCGAGAAAGCCATCCAAAGATTTCTATCAGATCCCGCGAAAGGATTCCGGATTTTCTCCTCTTAGCCACGGTGAAGACGATGGTGTCACTCAAGACCCTATCAACACTCTAAAAAAATATGAACACAGCGACAATCGAACAAAATCAAGTCAAGTATGTGCCGGCGGGAACCGGCCCTATGTATTGCGGGGTCGGCGATCGAGTAAGTTTCCTGGCCACCGGCGCGGAAACGCAGGGCAGTTTTTTCATGGCTGAGGGCCTGGCCACGCCCGGAGGTGGCCCGCCGCCCCACTTCCACCACTTTGAGGACGAGTCCTTCTTTATCCTCGAGGGCGCGGTTACGTTCAAGGCGGGCGGACAGACGATCTACGCGAAGGTCGGGGACTTTCTCCACATCCCACGCGGCACGGTGCATTCGTTCAAGAACGAAGGTAAAGTGTCCGCCCGGGCGATCGTGATCATTTCACCCGCGGGTCCGACCGGCATGCAGCAGTTTTTTGAAGAAGCGTTTTACCCCACAACCGACCGCTCCGCCTCCCCGCCGCCGATCAACCAGGACATTGTGCAACGGATGCTGGCGGCCTCTGAGAAAAATGGTTTGGAATTCCTCAAACCCGCCTGACCCTGTTCTTGCAATATCTGTTCCGGCCGCCAACCGGTTGGCAGAACACTCCGAAAGTGGTGGAAGCAGTCATTCTGACAACTTCCACCACTTCGCATTTGTATCGGTCACGGGCAA
>DASUGI010000208.1:0-68419 GCA_036274115.1 Verrucomicrobiia bacterium | reverse complement strand
GCGACGATCGAGTCGCCGCCATGACCGTGGACCCCGCGAATCGGGTCGTCGTGACGGGAACTTCCCAAGGCGATTACACGACCATTACGTTTTCCAGCGCCGGCGTGCTCTTATGGACAAACCGTTATGACCGAGGCGATGACGGGGCAAGCGCCGTCGCGACAGACAGCAGTGGAAACGTTTTCGTGACCGGAGGCTCGGATTTCGGCACCGGGCCGGACTGGGCGACAGTGAAATATTCGAGCAGCGGTAGCGAGTTGTGGGCGAACCATTACAATGGACGCGCCAGCAGCGATGGTTACCCCCAGGCAGTAGCGGTGGATGGCAGCGGCAACGTCATCGTGACCGGATACTCTTATGGTAACGGCAGCTACCAGGATTACGCGACGATCAAGTATTCGAGCGCGGGCGTAGCGCTGTGGACCAACCGCTACAACGGGCCGGCAAACGGCACAGACGAAGCTGTCGCGGTGGCGGTGGACTCCAGCGGGAATGTGTTTGTCACCGGGCACTCGCAGAGCAGCTCCGCGGATTATTTCACGATCGCCTACTCAAGCGCGGGCTCGACGTTATGGAGCCGACGGTACAATGGGTCAGCGAACGCCAATGACCTGGCTTACGCAATGGTTTTGGACTCAACCGGCAATGTCATTGTGACCGGATATTCAATCGATTCCATCTCTGCGGGCGATTACCTGACGATCAAGTATTCAAATGGCGGATTTCCATTGTGGACCAATCAGTATAGCGGGGCGGGGGCTTTCGATGATTACGCCCAGGCGGTGGCAGTGGACTCCAGCGGTAACGTGATTGTGACCGGATACGTGACCAGCAGCGCCGGCGATTACGACTACGCGACGATCAAGTGCTCGAGCTCGGGCGTGCCGTTGTGGACCAATCGCTACCACGGCCCGGGCAACGACAACGACCAGGCTTATGCCGTCGTTGTGGACCATAGCGATAATGTGATCGTAACGGGGAGTTCGCATGGGGACGCCGCTGATTACGACTTCCTGACGATCAAGTATTCGAGTGTGGGTGTGGCGCTATGGACGAATCGTTACAACGGCCCCGCTAATGGTTATGACCAGGCCTGGTCAGTGGCGGTGGACAAAAGCGATAACGTGATTGTGACCGGCGGGGTTTCCAGCGAGGCAACGGGTTACGATTACGTCACCATCAAGTATTCGAGTGCGGGTGTGGCGTTATGGACGAACCGTTACAACGGTCCGGGAAACGATTACGATGACGCATACGCCGTGGCGGTGGACGGCGATGACACGGTGTTTGTGACGGGATATTCCTACTCATCCGCAGTCTCCGGCGACTTTGCAACGATCGCTTATTCGAGCACCGGAGCGCCGCTGTGGACCAACCACTACAATGGACCAGGCAACGGGGAAGATTATCCCTCGACCTCCCGAAGCCTGGCCGTGGTCGGCACCGGCTCGGTGGTGGTGGCTGGGCAATCGCGTCGCGGCCAACATAGTGAATACGCCACTGTGAAATACGTGACTGCGCCGCGCCTGGACATTCGACGCACCGCCACCAACACCGTGGCGGTTTCATGGCCCTCACCCTCGAGCGGTTTTCAGTTGCGGCAAAACACGAACCTCGCGGGCACCAACTGGACTACCACCAGTGCTCCGTCCGATGACGGTACGAACAAGACTTTCCTGGTGAATCCGCCGAACGGTAGCCGGTTTTATCGGCTCTTCTACCAGTAACGCGAGCGCGGCTGGGTGCGTATAGTTCTACGAAGGCGCAAACTTCGGCTTGGGTTTTCTCACGCGCAGGCGTATCTGTAGCACCAAACCAGCCACGATGAGTGATGTCACCCAAATCTTGAACGCAGTTGCGCGGGGTGATGCCCAAGCGACTGATGCGTTGCTACCGGTGGTTTACAACGAACTCCGCAGACTGGCTGCCTATCGCATGGCCAATGAAGTGTCAGGCCACACGCTTCAACCCACGGCTTTGGTGCATGAGGCGTATTTGCGATTGGTTGGATCAAGTGTGCCGCAGGAGTGGGATGGTCGAACGCACTTCTTTGCGGCAGCCGCTGAGGCCATGCGACGAATTCTTGTCGAGTCGGCGCGGCGCAAAAGGCGGTTGAAGCATGGGGGCGAATTCCAGCGCGTGGGGATTGAAGACATCGATGTGCCGTTACCGATGCCGGATGATGAATTGATTGCGTTGGATGAGGCTCTGGATCGATTGGCCAAGGTGGATGAGCGCGCGGCCCATGTGGTGAAGCTTTGCTTTTTTGTCGGGATGACTCAGGAAGAAGCGGCGAAGGAATTGGGCGTGTCGCGCGCCACGGCGGAGCGGCTTTGGTCGTTTGCCCGGGCATGGCTTTTTCGTGAAATAAGGAAGTCCATCTGAATTCCTTTCTCGAGCAACGCTGAGGGAATTCAGGCGGCCACGGCGCATAAACTGGTCAGAGCAACACGGCCTTACGGATGAAAGCCAGTACCGAGCGACTCATCGAAGTCTTCCACGCCGCGAAAGCCATCGCGGGCGCGGCGGACCGGGAGCAATTCCTGGCTCAAGCGTGCGGTGAGGACCGGGAGTTGAGAGAGCAGGTGCTCTCATTGTTGGAGGCGGATGAACAAGCGGGTGACTTTCTAAAACATCCCCAACCCCCAACGCGGGGCGCGAGCACCGAAAACCCCGGCGACAAGATTGGTCATTACAAGCTGCTTCAAAGCATCGGTGAAGGTGGTTGCGGCATCGTTTACATGGCGGAGCAGGAAGAACCGGTGCGCCGGCGCGTGGCGCTAAAGATCATCAAGCTCGGCATGGACACCAAGCAGGTGGTCGCGCGGTTCGAAGCCGAGCGTCAGGCGCTGGCAATGATGGACCATCCGAATATTGCCAAGGTGCTCGATGCTGGCGCGACGCAGACGGGCCGTCCGTTCTTCGTGATGGAACTGGTTCGCGGAATCAAGATCACGGATTACTGCGATCAGAACGGCCTGACCACCGCCGAGCGTCTCGCCTTGTTCATCCAGGTCTGCCACGCCGTTCAGCACGCGCACCAGAAGGGCGTGATTCACCGCGACCTCAAACCTTCGAACGTCCTCGTCGCGCAGCACGACAGTGTGGCTGTCCCCAAGGTGATTGATTTCGGCATCGCCAAAGCCACCAATGGCCAGCAGCTCACGGACAAAACCGTTTTCACCGCGTTCGAGCAGTTCATGGGCACGCCGGCTTACATGAGTCCCGAGCAGGCTCAACTGAGCGGGCTGGACATCGATACGCGCACGGACATTTACGCGCTCGGCGTGTTGCTTTACGAACTGCTCACCGGCCGGACGCCGTTTGATCAGAAGGAATTACTTGCGGCAGGCCTGGATGAAATGCGTCGGACGATTCGTGAGAAGGAACCGGTTCGGCCTTCCACACGATTAAGCACACTGCTCCAGGCTGAACTACAGACAACGGCGCGGCGGCAGCAGACCGAACCGCCGAAGCTGATTCATCTGGTTCGCGGCGATCTCGATTGGATTGTGTTGAAGTGTCTGGAGAAAGATCGCGGCCGCCGCTACGAGACGGCCAATGGTCTGGCCCGCGACATCGAACGGCACCTCAACAACGAACCCGTTACAGCGCGCTCACCCAGCAATCTGTATCGCCTGCAGAAGCTGGTGCGACGCAACCGGCTCACCTTTGCCGCCGGCGGCGCGGTTGCCCTGGCGCTGTTGACGGCATTGATGATCCTTGTTGCCAGTTACGTCCGCATCCGGCGCGAGACGGCCGAAAAGAACGCGGCGTGGGCGGCAGCGCAAGTCAGCGAGCGTGAAGCGAAGGAACAATTGTTCGTTGCGTTGCGCAGCCAGGCGCGCACGCTCCGGCACAGTGCCCAGATGGGGCAACGCCTCGAGAGCCTGGCCGCCATCGAACAAGCCAAACAGATTCGGACTGAGCCCAGCCTGCGGGATGAAGCCATTGCAGCGCTGGCATTGCCGGATGTGCGGCTCGGCCCGAAATGGTCCGCGCAACGCACCAACTGCGTCGCGCTGGCCTGCGATGCGGCCGGTCAAAAATACGCGCAACTGGATAGTGAAGGAGTGGTGACAGTTCGCACCCTTGCGGACAATCGGGAGGTTCACCGCTTCGAAACCGGTCCCGTCGATGTAAATGTGTATACCGCCCTGGACTTCAGTCCCGACGGGAGATTCCTGGTGAAGGTCGGCGATTGGCAGCCCCCGGTTGTTTGGTCGATGGATGGCGGCCAATCGATTCTCGAGAATCCGCCGAATGGAGGGAGCGCGCCGACGTTCAGTGCGGATCGGAGGTTCGTTGCTCTTGCCGGCGTGAAGGATGTGTTCTGTTTCGATCTGGCAACCGGCCGCGAATCGAATCACTTCGACACAGCCGACCGGATCCAGACGCTGCAATTTCATCCGGTGAGTTCCCGGATTGCGGTTGGCTACAAAGCAGGACCCTGGGTTTCAGTGTTCGACGCCAGCACCGGACAGGAGACTGCCCGGTTGGAAGTCGGAAAAAGTTTTCACACGGTCGTTGCCTGGCATCCCGATGGCCGACATCTGGCCGTGGGCGGTACCGCCGGGGGAATTCAGATTTGGGATGTGGAAACGCAGCAGCGGGTGACGTTGTTGGAAGGCGCCGCGCCGGAGGTGGATTTTCTGACCTATCATCCATCCGGCCGGTGGCTGGTCTCCTGGTCGTGGGATGATGTCGTTCGCTTGTGGTGTACGGCGACGGGACGGTTGATGATGCTGATCCCGCTGCGGGGAAATTTTGAGTTCAGCCATGATGGACGCTGGGTTGGGTTATTCTGGCCGGACGAAGAACACGTTCAACTGCTCGAGTTTGTCGCCACCGAGGAGTACTTCACGTTGCATGGGAATGCGGCGGCGGGACGCGTGGAACACTATGCTTGTGCGGTCAGCCCGGATGATCGGCTGCTGGCGGTGGCACGGGATGACGGAGTTCAATTGTGGGATTTGCCGGCGCGCCGGGAGGTCGCGCACCTGCCGGCGACCGAAATCATGACGGTTGCGTTTGAGCCCGATGGAAGAATGTTGTGGACCTGCTCAAGGAGCAACGGACTGCAAGGATGGCAAATCCGTCCCTCCACCCGAAACGCAGGATTGGAAATCGGGCCGCCCCAACAGTTCGAACTGCCCTTCACGCCGCGTCGCCTTGCTGCGGATCGCGCGTTTCGCACACGGGCCGTCGTCAGCGAAACGCCCGGCCAGGTACAGGTGTGGAAAACGGAGGCGCAATCACCAGGCCTCCTGCCGTTTCAAATTCCGATGCTCTGTTATATCGCGATCAGTCCGGATGCGAAATGGCTGGCGACGAGCGGATGGCATACGGACCGGATGCAACTGTGGAACCTGGAGCGCAATGAAGCCGTGCGGGATTGGGTCGTCGGCCTGCATACGAAAGTGGCGTTCACACCAGACAGCCAGGAATTGATTGTGGCACGGGAGAGCGAGTTTCATTTCTTGAAAGTTGCGACGCTCGAAAGCAGCCGGCGATTTCGCCGGGAGATTGGGCAGGACCCCGGCGACGTGGCTTTTTCTCCCGATGGCAAACTGATGGCCATGCAAATGTCGCCAGCCATCCTCCACCTCAAGGAGGTTTCGACCGGCCGCACGGTGGCGCAGCTGGAAGATCCCTTCCGCGATCGGTCCGATGCGATGGCGTTCTCGCCTGACGGCACGCAACTTGTCGTTGTGTCCACCTACGCGGCGGCGGTTCATGTCTGGGACTTGCGGGCGATTCGGGCGCGATTGAAGGCAATGGGGTTGGATTGGGATTGGCCGGAGTTTCCGCCACGGAAAGAAACCGGTGCCTCTTCTGTCAGTCGGCCACTCAAGGTTACGGTCCTCTCGGGAGAATGGCGCTAGGCTGGTTGCCGGAACAGCGGAAATCAGTTTGGCAACCAGCCTTTAACTTTTTTGAGGGAATTCCTCCGTGGGTGTCGCATCACTCCTGTGAAAACCCATTGTGACCATGAAAACCTCCACTCGAAGCTCCTCGGCACTTGCACTGTTGCTATTGGTTATTGCCGTCCCTCTCCAGGCCCAGACCACCGCATTCACTTACCAAGGCAGGTTGGACCTGAATGGGTCTCCGGTCTCCGGCCTTCATGACTTAAGATTCACCGTTTACGACGCCGCGGACGGCGGAAGCATCGCCGGCGGTCCGCTGACGAACGCCAGCGTCAATGTCAGCAACGGTCTTTTCGTTACGGGCCTGGATTTTGGTGCGGGAGTGTTCACCGGACCGGCGCGTTGGCTCCAGATTGAAGTGCGCACGAACGGCGGCGGCAGCTTTGCCTTGCTGACACCACGACAGGCGCTGACTGCGACGCCGTATGCCATTCACGCCGGCAACGCTTCCAATGTCGTCAGTGGTGCGGCAGTCAAGAGTCTCAACAATCTCCGCGACAACGTCACGTTGGCAGTGGGAGCGAACATGACACTCGCCACGAATGGCAACACGTTGACGCTTTCCTCGTCCGGCCCCGCCGGCGCGGTGTGGAGTTTGAACGGCACAAACACCTATTACAACGGTGGCAACGTCGGGATTGGCACCAGCGTGCCGAACGAGCGGCTGACCATCGGTGGAGTTAGTAGCTACAACAACGGTCTCAAGCTGACGGGTGGGACCGCCAGTGGCACCGGCATGACTCTCGAGAACACTGCTGCCGGCGGGCGCAGATACTCGTTGCTCTCCGGAGGCAGCTTCACTGGTGTCGGAGCAGGTGGCTTCGGGATCTTCGACGATACGGTCGGTGACTATCGTTTAGCCATAGGATCAACTGGAAACGTGGGTATCGGTACGACCTCGCCCGCCAGCAAGCTCGACATCGCCGCCCAGGACGCGCTGCGCATTGCGGGCTTTCAACCATTCATCACCATGTCCGACCTGAACGGGTTTGGGCTGATTCGGAAGGCGAATCGCTACTTGCAGGTTGTGGATGGCGACCTGGCCTTCTTGTACCGTCCTGAGTGCAACACGTTCCCCTGCAATCAGGCCACGGAAAGCCATATGACCATTCGCTTCAACGGCAACGTTGGCATCGGGACCAGTATTCCCCAAGCCAAACTGGACGTCATCGGGACGACGCGAACTTCCGTGCTCACGATCACCGGCGGGGCAGACATTGCCGAACCGTTTAAGATGAGTTCGCCCGAGATCCCCAAAGGGTCGGTGGTAGTGATCGATGAACTTAACCCTGGGCATCTCAAGCTCAGCGGGCAGGCCTACGATAAGCGGGTAGCCGGCATTGTCAGCGGCGCCAACGGCATTCGGCCGGGAATCAGTTTGCATCAGGAAGGGGCCATCGAAGGCGGTGAGAACGTGGCCTTGAGTGGACGCGCCTATGTGCAGGCCGACGCCGAATACGGCGACATCAAGCCCGGCGATTTGCTGACGACTTCGGAAACGCCCGGTCACGCTATGAAGGTTGTTGACCACGGCAGGGCTCAAGGCGCCATCCTCGGCAAAGCCATGACCGGTCTAAAAGAGGGCAAGGGGATGGTGTTGGTGCTGGTAACGTTGCAGTAATTCGGAGGGTGATTATGAAATGGTCCACCAGACTTACGCCTAATCTCACCGCGATTTCGTTCGGCGTGCTGCTCGCAGTTATGTCGACCAACCTCCGCGGTGTGACGCTGGATGACTTTGGCTACCAGAAGATGAAGGTGAACGGACAATTGGCTTTAGGCGCGCGTCCCACGCTGGTAATCCTCCTGGACCTTGCCAACACCGGCACGTTTGCACACCCCACATCTTACTATGACGACCTGGTGTTCAACTTTTTCAACACCACCCCGGCCGGTGTGCGCAGCGTGAACGGTTTCTTTATGGAGAATTCTCACGGCCGTTTTTTCCTCAATCGCGCCGGCGCGGGCATCATTGGTCCGCTGCAACTCAACGCCACGGATCGTGCGATGGCCACGACCAACGACGTTGCCCGGGGAGGTATTGCGATCAACGCGGCCGTTGCCGCTGGATTCAATTTTGCACCGTACGATGCCAATGAGGACGGAACAATCACCGCGCCAGAAGTGATGGTCATGATTTTCGACAATTTGACACCGAACGACAGTGGGGCCGCCCGGTGGGCCAACCCTACAGGGCCTACGAACTCTCTCCCCTTTGTACCGCCCGGCTCCAGCAAAGCGATCAGCATGTCGGTGGGCTTGCTCACGCAACGCGTCAGTTTTGGAACTCTTTGCCATGAGGTGAGTCATATCATAGGCACCAAGGATCTCTACGGAGTCTGGAGTGTCACTTGTCATGGCAACCAATACAACCTGATGAGTTGCACGATTACCAACGCAGACGACATGGCGACCTTTGGCCTCGATGCCTGGCACAAGTTACAGTTGGGCTGGGTCGAACCACGCATCCGCAACGTTGGTGCCGGGGGTATCGAGTCCATCACGGCGGCGCAGTTACTGTCGGCGACCGATGCGCCCATCATCCTTTACGATCCGGCTCATGGCACCGGTGAGTTCTTCCTGATCGAGTACCGCACGCGCACGAGTCCTTGGGGTTCCGGGTATGACGCAAACATACCGACCAGCGGTCTTGGCATCTGGCACGTCGTTCACAAGCCTGATTTTACCATTTACGAGTGGGCGGGCCTCGGCCAGTCCGTCTGGCTCCAAGGTCAACCAAGTCTGCAACGTGGGCAGGATGCCAACCAACTGTGGACCAGCGGCACGACCACGCCGCCCCTTTTCTGGATGCCGGATGGCACGAATTCGATGTCGCTCGCAACCTATATTCGAGTGCGGCCGTTTACCTCGGGTGCCGGTAGCATCACCGTGGAGTGGGTGACTGGCTCGGATACGTGGGTTCACTTTTCATATGTCGGAAGCGAGAACGGAACTTTTGCAAACCCCTTCAACACCTTTGCCGAGGGTGTTGCCGCCGCGTCCTACGGCGGATTTATCAAGCTGAAACCGGGGAGCTCGGCTGAGACCGTCAATAACCTCAGCAAAGCCCTGGTGTTGGAAGCTGTCGGGGGGGCAGTCACAATTGGACAATAAACAAATCCATGAACACCATTTTGCAAAAACTCCAAATTGGCGTGGTCGTCGTATTTGTGGTTACAACCATCGCCCAAGCGCAATCCTTCTCCATCCCCTGGCACACGATTGATGGCGGCGGTGGCACGAGCACTGGCGCTGTTTATTCGGTGAGCGGGACGATTGGTCAGCCCGAAGCCGGCACGATCAGGGGCAGCGGTTATTCATTGAACAGTGGTTTTTGGAGTTTGCTTTCGCTGGTGCAAACCCCCGAAGCGCCATTGCTGACCATCACGCTCACTCCCACCAACACGGCGGTCATTTCCTGGC
The DNA here is from genome assembly GCA_036274115.1 of Verrucomicrobiia bacterium. Lineage (GTDB taxonomy): Bacteria > Verrucomicrobiota > Verrucomicrobiia > Limisphaerales > JADLHS01 > JADLHS01. The sequence goes on along the minus strand of DASUGI010000208.1, from coordinate 59,066 downwards.
CGTCGGTGGCCGCGGGTTTCACGCTTCAGCACAACACGAACCACGTCGCGTCACTGAACTGGAGCAACGTCAGTACTGGCATTCAGGATAACGGCACGACCAAATACCTCATCCTCAATCCACCCGCCGGGAGCCGCTTCTATCGCCTGTTCAAGCCGTGAATCCACTCGTATGAAGCGGCTTCAAAAAAATGGATTGTTGGCTTGCTCTTCCGCCACGGTGGTGAGCGGGCCGTGGCCGGGACACAGCAGCGTGTCGGGCGGCAGGCTGAGGATGTGTTCGCGCACTTTTTGTCGCGCCACTTGCCAGGAATCATTCCCGCTGCCCATCGAGCCGGCGAAGATCGTGTCACCGACAATCGCGACTTGCGGCACATTATTTGGCCAATCACTGATAAGGTAGGTGACGCCATCAGCGGCGTGGCCGGGGGTTTCGCGATAGCCGATTTTCAATCTTCCCACCTGAAAAGTCTCACCGGCTTTCAGTCTTTGCTCGGCCGGAACTTTCCGGGAATGACCGTGAACCCGGCACTGCGGCAAAGCGGTCCGCACATCGACCAGGGCAGCGATATGGTCGTGATGCGAGTGAGTGATGAAGATATCGCGCAGGAGCAGTTTTTCCTTCGCAACGGTATCGAGAATCGGTGCCGCCTCAAACCCGGTATCAAACAGTGCGGCCTCCCGCGTGGTTTCGTCCCAGGCCAGATAACAATTTACCGTGATCCCATCGCCTGACGTCGTGCCGACACGAAACTGTCGCCACGTTCTTAGATCGCATTTGGCCGGCAACCACCCTTTGGCGATGCTTTCCAGCTTGGTCGGGTTTAAACCGATCCCGCCCGCGAGCGATTGAAAGTCCGGTTGCTTTGCGAATATCCCCGAGTCTTCGAGCGAGGAGAGTTCAGCCTCAGTCAATCGCGCTGCCTTTGCGGCAGCCGCAGCGGGAACGTTCGTCATCCGGCGAGCCTTGCGGATAATGTCACCGAGGTGGTCTTCCAGATTCATCGGGACACGTTAGTCACCGATTCTTTCCGTCGGCAAGTGGCAAGTTCTCTGAACTGCACTTCAGTAGGATTCTGATCTCGAAGGTCGCTACGGTGTCGCAGCTCGTTGTTGTTCCGACGGCCCGATGCGTAACACCTCACCGCTTTCCAACAGGATGATATCACTGAGTTCGGGCCGCGTATTCGCCGGCGTATCGACGATGCGGAGAATCTGATGTCGCGCGAGCGGGCCGTAGTGCCGGCTGTCCGCGCTATGCAGGCGGTTGTCCCCGAGGACAAAATATTGTCCGGCCCCCAGCGGCCAGGAAACACTGCGCTCGGAACTCTCGTCACGTTTGAAGGTATACGTGAATTTCGGAAGGTAGGGCTCAATCAACCGGCGGTGATTGATGTAAACGAACCCGCGAAAGAGCGACACCGTTTCTCCGGGCAAGCCAATGACGCGTTTGATCATCTCTTCTCCTTTGGTGTCGGCAACGATGACCACGTCCCCGCGCCGCAGTTCCGCGTGCAGCGTTCGTGCCTGCACTACGTCATTGGGCAGGAACGTGGGATACATGCTGAAGCCTTCCACCACCGAGAAAGTGCCTACCTCCCTGCGGAAGAACTGCACGGTAAGCAGCATCAACATGAAGAGCGTAAGACTGCGCCACCAGCCCGCACCAATTGAAAACCGGGTCAATTTCATCCTTTGCATCAACACCGCTTCGACAGCAAAGCAGAGGCCACTTGGACCCGGGATATTGGCGCCGTGAGAAAAGCACGAAAGGAACACCCAAAAGGTGCCCAGGCAATTGACACGTGGGTTCAGCGGCCGTTGCGCGAGCCCTCAGCGTTGTTCCACTTTGAAGCCTTTGCGTGTCAACAGATCAACAACACTGTCTGTTCCCGCCAGGTGGGCAGCACCCACTACGATCAGCACATTCTTGTCACCCTGGAGAAGCTTTTCGATTTTGCCCAGCCACTTTTCGTTACGGCTCGTCAGGAATTTCTTCTCCAGGGCGGGATATCTTTCGAAGGATTCAGTGAGGATCTTTTCCAGTCCCTTCGTGTCTCCCACTCGCCAGGCTTCAACCATCGCACTGAACTGCGTTCTCCAGACCGCCATTTCGCTGAGGGACTGGCCGAGGAAGTCGCCAGCTTCAATGTCGTTGAGGCTCGTCAACAGTTTCAACTGCTCCTCTGGCGCTTCGAGCTCCTGAATCGATTTCTGGTCCTCCCTGGCTCGAGCGTAAAAATGTTTATCGATCCCCTTCTCCGCAGAGAAACCAAGCTTCTGCAGTTCCAATGCGATGAGAGTCACCGCGACCATCCAGGGTTTGAATTTCTCAAATGGCTCGGCGCTGCCGACGGTGGCCTGCAGATTCGAAACCAGCATCGAGTAAGTGGCCTCCGGCAGGTTCTTCTTCAGCGTTTCTCCCTCCGGATAAGTGGCCTCCTTCATCAACTTCAGCGCAAACTCTGGCGATTCCATCGCAGCCATGTCGGTTTCGAAAACCACGATGTCGGCATTCTTGTAGGCATTCTCAATGGGCGCATCGAGCGGATACATGTTCTTCTTCATCAGATGCAATGAACCCAGCAGGAACACGGTTTTGCTCTTGCCTTTGACTTCCCAGAGGCAGTGCTTCGTGGTCTTGTTTGTCGAGGCTGCCGTGACCACAGGTTGCGCGGGCAAACTCAGAACGCTCAGAGAGACGAAGAGAGCCAACGCGGGAAGGCGATGAAGTTTCATGAGCGGAGAGTAACGACCAGTTCCGCTGTGGCGAGGGCAAAGTTTCTGGGGCGAAGTATTCCGGCTGCCGGGCTCGGGCTCGTCACAGCGTAACGAACGCTATCAAAACAAAAACCCGGCCAGTTGCCTGACCGGGTTGTTCGGTTCCTCCGGTTTTCGTCGGAACGAAAACCGCCACGCCTGTTCCCGCAGTACGGAACGCAGGCGGGTTTCTTGGCGTCTTAGTAATCCATGCCGCCGCCCATGCCTTCAGGGCCGTGGCCAGCGGGAGTCTTCTTTTCCTTTTCCGGAATCTCGGTGATGAGACATTCCGTGGTGAGGAGCAGACCGGAGATGGAAGCCGCGTTTTGCAGTGCGGTGCGTGTGACCTTCTTGGGATCAACGACACCCGCTTTCACGAGGTCTTCGTACTCGCCAGTCGCAACGTTGTAACCCTGGTTGCCCTTGGCCTTCTTGACGGCTTCCACGATGACGCTGCCTTCTTCGCCAGCGTTCGCGGCGAGTGCGCGGAGCGGCGCTTCCACGGCACGCTTCACGATGCTGACACCGATCGCTTCGTCGTCATTCGAGCCTTTGACGCCTTCGATGGCCTCGATGCAGCGGATGAGCGCCACACCACCACCGGCCACGATGCCTTCTTCAACGGCGGCGCGGGTCGCGTGCAACGCGTCTTCGACACGGGCTTTCTTTTCCTTCATCTCGGACTCGGTCGCAGCGCCGACATTGATGACAGCCACGCCACCGGCGAGCTTCGCCAGGCGTTCCTGCAACTTTTCACGGTCGTAGTCGCTGGTGGTCTCTTCGATCTGGCGGCGGATTTGATTCACGCGGCCCTGAATCTCGGAGGACTTGCCATTGCCTTCGACGATGGTGGTGTTTTCCTTGTCCACGACAATGCTCTTGGCGCGGCCGAGGTCTTCAAGCGTGATGCTCTCGAGCTTCACACCGAGGTCTTCGCTGATGAACTTGCCACCAGTGAGGATGGCGATGTCTTCGCACATGGCCTTGCGGCGGTCGCCGAAGCCAGGAGCTTTCACCGCGCAAACGTTGATCGTGCCACGGAGCTTGTTCACGACGAGCGTCGCGAGGGCTTCGCCTTCAACTTCTTCCGCGATGATCAACAGCGGCTTGCCGACCTTGGCAACCTTCTCCAACACGGGGAGCAGGTCCTTGAGCGAGCTGATCTTCTTTTCGAAGTTCAGGATGTAAGCGTCGTCCAGCTTCGCTTCCATGCTCTCGGCATTGGTGACGAAGTAGGGTGAGAGATAGCCCTTGTCGAACTGCATACCTTCGACCACGTCGAGGGTCGTTTCGATGGACTTGGCTTCTTCCACCGTGATCGTGCCGTCCTTGCCGACCTTGTCCATCGCATCCGCGATGATTTCGCCAATGGTGTTGTCCCAGTTGGCGGACACGGTCGCGACCTGCTTGATCTCTTCCTTGTCCTTGACCTTCTTGGCGATCTTGTCGAGCTGACCGACGGCGGCTTCGACGGCCTTGTTGATGCCGCGTTGAATGCCGATCGGGTTCGCACCGCTGGTGACGAACTTCAGTCCTTCGCGATAGATGGATTCGGCCAACACCGTTGCAGTGGTCGTGCCGTCGCCCGCGTTGTCGCTGGTCTTGCTCGCGACTTCGCGCACCATCTGGGCGCCCATGTTTTCGTATGGGTCTTCCAGTTCAATTTCCTTCGCCACCGTGACACCGTCCTTGGTCACCGTCGGCGAACCGAATTTTTTGTCGAGCACGACGTTGCGGCCTTTCGGGCCGAGCGTCGCGACGACTGCGCGAGAGAGCTTGGTGACGCCACGCAGAATCGCCTGGCGGGCTGCCTCATCAAATAAAAGTTGTTTTGCTGCCATAGTAATGAGTCTTCAGTTGATGGTTGATTGTTGAGAGTTCAGTTAGTTCAAGATGGCCAGGATGTCATCCGAACCGAGGAGTTTGTATTCCTTGCCGTCGAGTTTGATTTCCGTGCCACCGTACTTGCTGCACAGCACGCGGTCGCCGACTTTCACTTCCCAATCGACTTTCTTGCCGTCGTCATTGACCTTGCCGGTGCCGAGCACGCGGATAATGCCCTCCTGGGGTTTTTCCTTGGCGGAATCGGGGATGATGATGCCGCCCTTTTTGGTTTCCTTCTCTTCGACCGGTTCAACGAGGAGACGATCTCCGAGGGGTTTAATGTTCAGTGCCATAGTTTCTGTTCTGTTGGTTTGTTTGTTAACTGCTTAAGTAACTCCCGCCGCCCAAGCGGTGGGAAAATTCATGGAAAACAAAACTGACACGCCGAAAATCTCTCAGCGTGTCAGTTGGATTTATTTCTTCTCGTCGACGATTTCGGCGTCAATGATTGGACCTTCGTCCTTCTTGCCTTTGTCGTCGGGCTTGGCTTCGCCGCCGGCGCTGCTGCCGGATTGCGTGCCGCCCGCCTTGGCCTGCTCGGCCGCTTTCTTGTAAAGCTCCGCGCTGACGGATTGCCAGGCTTCATTGAGCTTCTCGCTGGCGGACTTGATGGCGGCAGCATCGCTGCCCTTAAGCGCTTCCTTCACGTCGGCCACGGCCTTCTCGATCTTGCTCTTGTCGTCGCCGGAAATCTTGTCGGCGCTTTCCTTGAGCATCTTCTCGGTGCGATACACTGCGTTGTCCGCCTCGTTGCGCGTTTCGACTTCCTCGCGGCGGGCCTTGTCCTCCTCCGCGTGCGCTTCGGCGTCCTTGCGCATCTTCTCGACTTCGTCCTTCGAGAGACCGCTGCTGGCCGTGATCGTGATCTTCTGTTCCTTGCCCGTACCGAGGTCCTTCGCACCGACGTGCAAAATGCCGTTGGCATCGATGTCGAAGGTCACTTCGATCTGCGGCACACCGCGCGGGGCCGGCGGGATGTCGGTCAAGTGGAACTTGCCGATGGTCTTGTTGTCCTTCGAGAACTGGCGTTCACCCTGGAGCACGTGGATTTCCACGCCCGGCTGATTGTCGCTCGCGGTCGAAAAGATTTCCGACTTGCGCGTGGGAATCGTGGTATTGCGCTCGATGAGCCGGGTGAACACGCCACCCAGCGTCTCGATGCCGAGCGACAACGGCGTCACGTCCAGCAGGAGCACGTCCTTCACTTCACCCTTGAGCACACCACCTTGAATGCCGGCACCCACCGCAACGACTTCGTCCGGATTCACGCCTTGATGCGGCGTCTTGTTCACGAGCTTGCGCGCGGTCTCAACCACACGCGGCATGCGCGTCATACCGCCGACCAGCACGAGCTCGTCAATCTTGTCAGCACTTAGACCGGCATCCTTCAAGCACGCCTGGACGGGCTTGATGGTGCGCTCAAACAAATCGTCCGTGAGCTGCTCCATCTTCGCGCGCGTGAGATTTTTCTGGATGTGCTTCGGCCCACTCGCGTCCGCCGTGATGAACGGCAGGTTGATGTCGTAGGACGAAGAACTGGAAAGCGCGATCTTGGCTTTCTCGGCTTCTTCCTTGATGCGTTGAAGCGCGTCCGGCTGCTTGCGGAGGTCCATGCCCGAGTCCTTCTTGAACTCGTCAAGAATCCAATCCATCAACTTGTTGTCCCAGTCGTCACCGCCGAGGTGGGTGTCGCCATTGGTGGCTTTGACTTCAAACACGCCATCGCCGATTTCCAAAACCGAAATATCGAACGTGCCACCACCCAGGTCGTAAACGGCGATCTTCTCGTCCTTTTTCTTGTCGAGACCGTAAGCGAGTGACGCCGCTGTGGGCTCGTTAATGATGCGAAGCACTTCGAGCCCCGCGATGCGGCCGGCGTCTTTCGTCGCCTGACGTTGCGAGTCATTGAAGTAAGCGGGAACGGTGATGACCGCTTGCGTGATCTTCTCCCCAAGACGCGTTTCCGCATCCGCCTTGAGCTTGGAAAGAATCATTGCAGAGATTTCGGGCGGAGAGAATTGTTTGGTCTTGCCCTCGACTTCCACTTCAACCGCGCAATCGCCGTTACTCGCCTTCACGACCTTGTAAGGCATGCGCTTGGTCTCTTCCTGCACTTCATCGAACTTGCGGCCCATGAAACGCTTGATGGAATAAATGGTGTTGCGCGAGTTGGTCACAGCCTGGCGCTTGGCGGCGTCGCCAACAATGCGTTCGCCGCTCTTGGTGAAGGCGACGACGCTGGGCGTGGTGCGCTTGCCTTCAGAGTTTTCCAGAACGAGCGGCTCGCCGCCTTCCATCACGGCCATGCACGAGTTCGTCGTTCCCAAATCGATGCCCAATACTTTTGCCATAAATTAAAATAGTTGGTGTGCCACGACACGCGTGGTCTGTTTCTTCTGCGCGGCTACCGTGCCAACGAAGTGAAAGTGGCTGAAATCACGCATTTTACTCAGGAAATGAAGAAAACCACGAAGCCGCCTCAGACACCGAACTGTGCCATCGGTGACGTAGTGGCGCAGTGGAAACCGGCTGCCGGATTGCGAGTGGCGCACCGGGCTTCCGCCGGGCGGATCGAGTTTGCTGGATTTCTGCTGCCGCTCCTTTCCAAATCCGTCTGCTCGCGCTATTGGTTCGAGAAATTGAAGGGCCCGAATAATGCACCTGAAAAGCTCACGCGCGGTGGCAAAAGAAATTTGGGACGGCGGTGCGGCGTACGAATCGTACGTCGGACGCTGGAGCCGGTTGGTCGCACGCGAATTTCTCGGCTGGCTCAACGTCCCGCCCGGCTCCCGCTGGCTGGATGTTGGTTGTGGCTGCGGCGCGCTTACACAAACCATTCGGGAATGCGCCATGCCCGAAACCGTTCACGGTGTGGACCGATCACCGGAATTCATCACGTTCGCGCGGCAACAAATGAGCGACGAACGTGTGCGTTATGACACCGGCGACGCGAAAAAGCTCTCGGCCAAAACCAGCACTTACGACGCAGTGGTCTCCGCCTTGGCGCTGAATTTCTTTCCCGACCCGCCTCAAGCTGTGGCGGAAATGGTTCGAGTCGCACGACCGGGCGGCCTCGTCGCAGCGTACGTATGGGATTACGCCGGGCGGATGGAACTGATGCGTCATTTCTGGAACGCGGCGGTGGCGCTTGATCCATCGGCAGGCGTACTGGACGAAGGCCGCCGATTTCCGTTGTGTCAGCCGGAGCCGTTGCGCGAGCTGTTTCAATCCGCGGGGTTGGACGAGGCGGAAATTCGGGCCATTGACATTGCGACGAAATTTGAAAACTTCGATGACTATTGGAAGCCATTTCTCGGAGGACAAGGACCCGCGCCGAGCTATGCAATGGCGCTGGGCGAAGAACAACGTGCGGCCCTGGGTAAAAAAATCCGCGCCACCCTGCCAATCGCTGAGGATGGTTCGATTCAACTCGTAGCTCGCGCGTGGGCGGCCCGGGGCGTGCGAGGATAGGAACTGCCAATGTCTACTTGCTGCCTGGCTTTACAGCAGGAATTTTCGCAAGGTCCGGCGGCAGGTTGTTCGGATCAAATGCTTCAACTTGCAGCGCAATGAGGCTAAACATCGGCACGCCCAGCTGAGTTTGGCCATTGGAACGATCCACCACCATGCCAACGCCCAGCACGTTGCCCTTGTTGGCGCGGACAATATCCATCGTCTCCTGCACGCGGCCGCCCTTGGTCACAACGTCTTCCACGACGAGAATCTTCTCGTCGGCCGTGATTTTAAACCCGCGACGCAACACGAGTTTGCCTTCTTCTTTCTCAACGAAGATGAAACGTACGCCCAATTGTCGCGCGACTTCCTGCCCAATGACGAGTCCACCCATCGCGGGCGAAACAACAGTGACCGCGCCAAGCGATTTAACCTTTGCGGCCAGCGCTGCACCGAGTCTTTCCACAATGGGCATTTGCTGAAGCGCGAGGGCGCATTGGAAAAACTGTCGGCTGTGTAATCCACTGCGGAGAATGAAATGCCCCTCGAGGAGCGCACCGGTATCGCGGAAAACCTGGAGAACTTCGCTTTGTGTCATCGCGAAGATTGTAGGACAGGCGTCGCGCCTGTCTCCATTCTTTTTGTTTTTTGAATTTGAGACAGGCGCGACGCCTGTCCTACGCTCCGCCCGTGCCGAAGTGGGTTAAATTCATCATCGCGATTCTGTTGCTGCCGGTTTGTATCGGCGCAGGTCAAACCCTGTGGATGGTCATGAGCCGCTGCGGCGGGGCCGACACAACATTAATTCCCATCGCCGCGGGCGCGGCCTGCTGGCTTGCGGTCTTTCTCCTGTTGCCCAAGCCGATGTGGATCTACGTCGTCGGGCACGAACTCACGCATGCGGTTTGGGTGTGGCTGTTCGGCGGCAGTGTGAAGAAGTTCAAAGCCACCTCCAGTGGCGGACACGTGGTCGTGAACAAAAACAATTTTCTGATTTCGCTGTCGCCTTACTTCTTTCCGTTCTACGCCGTGCTCGTCGTGTTGGTCTTCGTGATCGGCCATTTAATCTGGAACTGGCAGAATTTTTTCGTCTGGTTCCACCTGCTGGTCGGCGCGGCGTACGCGTTTCATGTCACGCTCACGGCGACGATTCTTAAGACGGAGCAATCGGATATTACGAGCCAGGGCTACGTATTTTCCGCCGTGGTCATTTTCCTCGGCAACGTGTTGGTGCTGCTCATCGGCATTCCCTTGCTCACCGCCAAGGTGGATTTGCCGACGATGTGGGGTTGGTGGCTTGAAAACACGAGCAATGTCGTTCATCGTCTCGGCAAATTCTTTTAAGTCGCGCAACACATGAAAACTCTGTTGACCCTGGGATTGATGGTTTTGGGATTCGTTACCGCGCGTGCCCAAACTGTGAAATTAGCCGCTCCGGTTGCAGCGTATCGTTCGGATCGAATTCTTGTCATGCCGGCGCACGGCATATCCCCTGGCAGCCTGGAAGCGTTTCAAGTGTCGCTCAACGCCCAGGTGTTACAGCGCTTTCCCGGCCTCGGCGAATTGCAGGTTGTGTCCGTGCCCGCAGGAGAAACGGTTTCAGGACTGATTGCGAAGTTTGAGCAAAGTGGGCTGGTTCAATACGCGGAGCCGGATTTCCTGCGGCAACTCGATCTCTCTCCGAACGACCAGTACTACACCAATGGCACCCTCTGGGGCCTGCACAATAGCGGGCAAGGCGGCGGCGTAATCGATGCCGACATTGACGCTCCCGAAGGCTGGGACGTTTTGAGTTCGGCCAGTAACATCGTTGTCGCGGTGCTCGACACCGGCATCCGTCGCACCCATGAGGACTTGCTTGCTAACGTGTGGACCAACCAGCTGGCCGGTGGTTATGGCTGGAACGCGTTGAACGGCACTGGCACACCCGCTGACGATGAAGGTCACGGCTCACACGTTTCAGGGATTCTGGGTGCGGTTGGCAATAACGGCAAAGGCGTGGTCGGTGTCGCCTGGCGCGTGCAGATCATGGCGGGTAAATGTTTTGACGCGGCCAGAAACGGCTTTGATTCGGACATCATCGAGTGTCTGGAGTTCGCCCGAACCAACGGCGCCCGCATCATCAACATGAGCTTGAGCGGCACGGCGTTTTCCAGTTCGCTTTCCAATGCCGTCTTCGCCGCTCGCGAGTCCGGCATCATTGTGGTTGCCTCCTGCGGTAACGAAGCCGCCGACGTGGATGTTGTGCCACGCTACCCGGCCTGTCTGGACATCGACAACGTCATTTCGGTGGCGGCCAGCACACGCAGCGATGTTTTGTGGGCTTCGTCCAACTACGGGGCCACCAACGTTGATCTCGCCGCGCCCGGTCATCAGATCACTTCCACGTTTGCGTTCACCGACAATCAATACATCGGGCCGCTGTCAGGCACATCGGCTGCCGCACCGTACGTCGCCGGGGCTTGTGCGTTGATGTTGGCAAAGTATCCAACCGAAACGCATCCGCAAATTATCGCCCGCGTATTGAACGCAGTCGATCCGCTACCGTCGCTTGCGGGAAAATGCGTGACCGGCGGGCGGCTTAACCTGCGCAAAGCGCTTAGCCCATCCATTCAACTCACGTCCATTTCGGCGCCGGGTGTTTTGCCCTATCAACTCCGTGTCAGCGCGGGACCAAATCGCCCCTGTGTCATCGAGTCCTCGACTGATCTGACCAGTTGGCTGCCCATCCACACCAACACGACTTCGGCATCGGGAACCTTCGATTACACCGAGACGGCTTCTCCCAATTCATCACACCGGTTTTTCCGCGCGGTGTCAGCGCTTTAAAGCTCCGAACTTTTTGGCTTTAATTCGTCCCGCGCCGAATTGATATTCGCGGCAATGCAGAACCCAATCATCGCTGCGCTGGATGTGCCCACGGCGGAACAGGCGCTCAAACTGGCGCAGGAAATCGCGCCTGCCGTCGGCGCGTTCAAGATTGGAAAGGAACTGTTCACCGCAGCCGGACCGGACATCGTCAAGCGCGTGCGCGAAACCGGCGCGAGCGTTTTTCTTGATCTCAAGTTCCACGACATTCCCAACACCGTTGCCAAAGCGATCGCCTCAGCAGTACGACTGGACGTGCAGATGGTTACCATCCACGCCAGCGGCGGCAGCGAAATGATGCGCGCGGCGCAACAAGCCGCGCAACAGACCGCATCGCAATCGGGCCGCAATGCTCCACTGGTTCTTGGGGTTACCGTGCTGACCAGTCACGATGCCAACACGCTCGCAGAAATCGGCTGCGAGGCGAACGTGGCAAAGCAGGTCGAACGCCTCGCGCGGCTGGCCGCCCAATCCGGTTTACCGGGACTGGTGTGCTCACCTTTGGAAATCGCCGCACTGCGACAGATTCTTCCGGAGTCCCTGCAGTTGGTCACACCGGGAATTCGCACCGGCGCAGAACAGGCCGATGACCAAAAACGTACGTTGACCCCACGGGAGGCGATGGAAGCCGGGGCAAGCTGGCTGGTGATTGGGCGACCCATCAACGCCGCGCCCCACCCGAGGGCGGCGGCCGAAAGCATTTTGGCTTCGTTACGTTGAGCGATTGCCTATGCCCGCGAGCAATTCCATCGAGCAAATCCGGCTGCTTATCACGGGCGGGACCATTGACAAGAGCTACTGCCCGGTGGACGGCCAGCTGAGTTTCTCACGAACCCATGTGCTGGCAATGCTGAAGCAGGCGCGGGTGAGTCTGCCCGAGGAACAAGTGCAAACCCTGCTGCTGAAGGACAGCCTCGACTTAACCGACGCGGATCGCGAAGCGATTTGCCAGGCCGCCACCGCGGCGACGGAAACGAAGCTCATTATCACGCACGGGACGGACACGATGGTGCAAACCGCGCAGGGTCTGGCGGCAAAGCAATTGGGAAAGACCATCGTGCTGGTCGGCGCCATGGTGCCGTACACGTTTAGCAACTCGGACGGACTGTTTAATCTCGGATTGGCGTTTGGGGCGGTGCAGTTGCTGCCCCCGGGCGTTTACATTGCCATGAACGGCCGCATGTTCTCGTGGAATGCCGTTCGGAAGAACACCGCCGCTGGTGTATTCGAGTCAATCCCTGTTCCGAAGCCCTAAATACGTTATGAAGACCATCACCGTTGTCGCCACGTTCGAAGCTCGTTCCGGCAAAGAAACCGAGTTGCGCAATGCACTTATCGGTTTGGTTGCTCCCACCCGGACGGAACCGGGTTGTCTCAATTACGACTTGCACATCTCGACGGAGAACCCGAGGCGGTTTCTGTTTCACGAGAATTGGACCACCAAAATGGCCCTGGAAGCTCATTTGCAGTCGGCGCACGTGCAGGCGTTGTTGCCTCGCGTCGACGAATTGTGCAGCGCAGCGCCGGAGATTGTGATCTGGGATCGAATCGCCTGAACGCCTGTCTCCCCCCACAAACATGGGGTGAGCTGACGGCCGCAGCTGCCTTGACGACGCAAGCCCGGGTGGAGGACACTCTGCCGGTAATACCATGAACACAACCAAGCCAGATTTCACCACGAGCCGCCGGGACTTTCTCAAAATCAGCGCTGCCGCCGGCGCGGCGATTGCCGCCCCAGCCATCCTGCCCGGCCGGCTCTTTGGCGCGGGGAACTCCGACACCCTCCGCGTCGGCCTCGTCGGATGCGGTGGGCGCGGCTCTGGCGCTGCGGCACAGGCGTTGAAGGCCGATCCCAACGTCGTGCTCACTGCGATCGGCGATGCCTTCGCTGAGCCGATTCAAAACAGTCTGAAGAATTTACGGGAACAGAGTCCGGATAAAGTGAAGGTCACGCCCGAGAAATGCTTCGCTGGACTCGACGCGTACCAAAAGGTGATTGATAGCGGTGTGGACGTCGTGCTGCTCTGCTCTCCGCCCGGATTTCGGCCCGTGCATCTGGAAGCCGCGATCAAAGCCGGCAAGCATGTGTTTTGCGAAAAGCCCGTGGCCACGGATGCGCCCGGAGTGCGCTCCGTTCTGGCATCGGCAAAACTGGCCAGGGAGAAAAGTCTGTCGCTGGTGGCGGGGCTTTGCTGGCGATACGACGCCGCCCGACGTGAGTTCTATAAAAAAATTCACGACGGCGCGATCGGCGAGGTGCGGTCCATCTATGCCACGTATTACACCGGCCAGGTCAAGCCCATGCCGCCCGCCAGCCAACGCCCCCGGGAGATGGGCGATCTCGAATGGCAGATCCGCAACTGGTACAATTTTACCTGGCTTTCTGGCGATGGCCTCGTCGAGCAGGCGGTTCACAGTGTGGACAAAATTTCGTGGGCGATGAAAGATCAGCCTCCCCTCAAGGCGATTGCGGTGGGTGGACGACAGACGTCAAATCCCGGCGGCAACATCTACGACCACATCTTCGTTGTTTACGAATATCCTGATGACGTGCGCGCTTTCCTCGGCCAACGGCAGATCAACAATTGCGTGAACGACAACTCGGATTACCTCACGGGCACAGCGGGCTTCGGTAAGATTCCCGGCTGGCAAAGCCCGGTGATTCGCGGCAAGGAAACCTGGCGCTATCGCGGGGAGAAGATCGACATGTATCAGCAGGAACACAACGAGTTGTTCGCCAGCATTCGCAGCGGCAATCCACTTAACGACGGTTCGTGGATGGCCCACAGCACCTTGATGGGCATCATGGCCCGCATGGCGGCCTACACCGGACAGGAAATCTCGTGGGAAGACGCCCTGAACTCCAAGCAACAACTCGTGCCGGAAAAGCTGGATTGGAAGATGAAGCTCGAGGTTGCTCCGATGGCGGTGCCGGGCTTTACCAAACTGGTCTAACCGCTGACTTTGGTTTCGAATATGAACACCGCCATCACTCGCCGTCATTTCTTTAGAACCGGCAGCGCTGTAATCGCCGCGGCCGCCCTGACTCCGCCGCTTTTGGCCGCAGATTCAGCGGCCGCCAGCAAGCGCACTCACAAAAAGGCCATCATGTGGGGCACGGTGGGCGTGAAGGGTTCAGTGCTCGAGAAGATGAAAGCGGTGAAAGCCGCTGGATTCGACGGAGCAGAAATGAACAGCCATATGGACCAGGGGGAGGTGTTGAAGGCCCGTGACGAAACCGGACTCGAAATCACCAGTGTCTGCGGCGCCCATCACTGGAGCAAACCCTTGTCGCATCCTGACGCGAAAGTGCGCGCAGAAGGCCTGGCGGCACTCAAACAAACGTTGCGGGATGCCAAAGCGTACGGGGCCGGTTCAATTCTGCTTGTGCCCGGCGTCGTCAATAAAGACGTGACTTTTGAGCAGTGCTGGAGTCGCTCCATCGAGCAAATCCGCCTGGCCCTCCCCCTGGCCGAGGAACTTGGTGTGACCATTTCCATCGAGAACGTTTGGAATAATTTCATCACTGACGAAGACCAGGCGGTGCGCTACCTGAATGAAATCAACAATCCCCGGGTGCAATGGCACTTCGATGTCGGCAACATCATCCGGTACGGCGATCCCATTGCCTGGATCAAGGCGCTGAACCAACACATCACTCGCGTGCACGTGAAAGAATACAGCCGCGATCGCGCCATGCGCACCGGCGATGTCTGGAAAGGTTTCAACGCGCCGCTGTTGGAAGGTGCCAACAACTGGTCCGGGATTATGAAAGCCCTGGATGAAGTCGGCTTCCGCGAATACCTGATCACCGAACAAGGCGGCGGTGATTCACCCGAAGGCTTGCGCGATTTGTGCGCCCGACTGGAGAAAATCATCGCTTCGTGATCGCGATGGGCCTCGGACGCAAATATGGTTTTAAGGCCACCACCAATTCTTCGGGCAGGCGCTTCAGCTTTTCCTCCAGATTCATGCAAACATGCATCGTCTCGCCTTCGAGCACGAGGTCGTTTGATTGATTCGTGATACGATAAGCGAAGTTGAGTCGCACCTTCTCCGCAGCCATCACCCAAACTTCCGCACGCAACAAATCGTCATAACGCGCCAAAGCCTTGTAGTGCAGCTGCACTTCCACCACGGGGAACATGAATCCGCGCTCCTGCCAACCCAATAGCGTCCGGCCCGACGCCCGAAAGAATTCACTTCGGGCAGCTTCAAGCATCTCCAGGTAGCGCGCGTAATACACATGATTACCCAGCGTGCAATCTGCGTAAACCACGCGATGTTGGTAGGAAAATGCGCTTTCGCTCATGCCCGGCGAGCGTAGTGGCGCGTCGCCCGACTTCAAGACTCAAAGATGTTGGATAAAAAGTAGGTTGCCCGGGGACAATAGACGGTTATGTTGCCGCTGTGAATTTGCAGACGTTAGTGGCACTGATGATTGTAGCAATTGCCGCGGCCGGTTTGCTGTGGGGGTTGTTGCGACGTCGCAAGTTCAGTTTCCAGCGCGATACCTTGTGTGGTTGTTCGGCGCCAAGCCGTTCCGCCCACGAAGGTTCGATTGTCTTTCACGCCCGCAAAGGCGAGCGCCCGCGCATTATCGTCAAACCCAAATGATGCGCTTGCACACCCCAGTCACCTGAGATAGTTTCCCCACGCACATGGCCGTTACCAAAGTCAGTTCCCACACGCAGTTCGTTACGAAATCGTCCATCGTCACCGGACAGGGATCCGCCGCCAACGGTCACTGGGTTCCCAACACCGATGTTTATTCCACCGACGCCGGCCTGGTAATCAAAGTTGAACTCGCCGGCATGCGCAGCGAGAATCTCGAAATCACCGTCGAGGGAAACCGGCTTCGGATCAGTGGCGACCGGCCCGACACGTGCCGGGCCCACAAAGCGAGTTTTTTGGTGATGGAAATTAATTATGGTCCGTTTGAGAGCGTGCTGGAACTTCCCAACGGTTACGATCTAAGTCAGGCACGCGCCTCCTACTTGAATGGCTTTCTTCGGATTGACGTTCCGCCGGCTGCGCCGCCGCCGCATCCGAAGAGTACCAAACTTCACATCTCCGATGGAAAATAGAAGATTCGCTTGAATCTTCCTCCTCAGGGCGGCTCTAATGGCAGGGATTTACCGATGCGACTATGACATCGCCTGATACAGAGTTCATCAGCATCCTGGGAGCGGGTGGTAATTCGGAGGAGGCTTCGCGCATTTCGTCGCGGTCCCTTCCGGATACCCTGCCCATTCTCGGGTTGTCCGACATTGTCATTTTCCCGGGGGCGGTCGCACCGTTGCTCGTTGAAACCGCCCCCAGCATTCAACTCATTGACGATGTCGTGGGTGGCGGGCGGCTCATGGGGACGCTCCTTCAGCGCAACGCCCAGGTGCCGGACCCAGCACCGGAAGACCTTTACAGCGTCGGCTGCGTGGTCCGCCTGGCCAAAATGGTGAAGTTTCCGGACAACACCGCTCGCGTGCTCGTCGAAGGTCTTTGGCGCATCAACATCAAGGAATACACCACCACCTCGCCGTATCTCTGCGCCAAGTACGAACTTATGCGCGATCAACGTGATGACTCAATTGAAGTCACGGCGATGATGCGCAACGCGCAAACGCAGTTTCAGGAAATCATCAAGCTTTCGCCCGCGCTGTCCGAGCAGGTCAAAGTGGCTGCCCTCAACACTGAGGATGCCGGGCATTTCGCAGATCTCATCGCCGCCAATCTCAATCTCTCGCTGGAAGATCGGCAGAAACTTCTGGAAACCGCCTCGGTGCGAGAGCGGTTGAGCAAACTCCTGCCGATGCTCAACCGCGAGCACGAGGTGCTCACGCTGAGTTCCAAAATTCAGACCGATGTCGCCAGCTCCATCGCCAAAACGCAGCGCGACTTTTTCCTCCGCGAACAACTTCGCGCCATCCAACGCGAACTGGGCGAAACCGATCCCAACTCAAACGAAATCAAAGTTCTTCGCGAACGGATCGAAAAAACCGCCCTGCCGGCCGAAGTGCGGAAGGTGGCC
The DNA here is from genome assembly GCA_036274115.1 of Verrucomicrobiia bacterium. GTDB lineage: Bacteria > Verrucomicrobiota > Verrucomicrobiia > Limisphaerales > JADLHS01 > JADLHS01. The sequence continues at coordinate 42,074 of DASUGI010000208.1, read as the reverse complement.
GAACAGGAACTCGATCGGCTTCAGCAAATGCAGCCCGCCGCTGCGGAATATCCTGTCGCCCGCAATTACCTCGACTGGATTCTATCACTCCCCTGGGAACAATCCACGGACGACAAAATCGATCTCGCCGCAGCGGAACGCATTCTCAACAAGCAACACTTCGGACTGGCAAAGGTAAAAGATCGTTTGCTCGAATTTTTGGCAGTCATCAAGCGCAAGAAAGCCATCAAGGGACCAATCCTTTGTCTGGTCGGCCCGCCCGGGGTTGGTAAAACCTCGCTTGGCAAAAGCGTGGCCGACGCGCTCGGACGCAAGTTTGCGCGGATCGCTCTCGGCGGCATGCGTGACGAAGCGGAAATCCGCGGCCATCGCCGCACTTATGTGGGTGCGATGCCGGGGCGCATCATCCAAACCCTCCGCCGCGTTGAGAGCCGCAATCCGGTCATCCTGCTCGACGAACTCGACAAGGTGGGCGCGGATTTTCGCGGCGACCCCGCGGCCGCATTGCTCGAAGTGCTCGACCCGGCACAGAACAACACCTTTACCGATCATTACCTCGACATGCCCTTCGACCTGTCGCGCGTGTTGTTCATCGCCACGGCCAACTGGCTTGAGCCCATCCACGCCGCATTGCGCGACCGCCTCGAAGTCATCGAACTCCCGAGCTACACCGAATCCGAAAAGCTCCAGATCGCCAAACGCTATCTCGTCCCGCGTCAATTGGAAGAGCACGGCTTGACCAAACAGGAAGTCGTCTTGCCCGACCAGACGTTACGCAAGTTGATTCAAGGCTACACTCGCGAAGCGGGGGTTCGCCAACTCGAGCGCTCCATCGCAGCCCTCGCGCGCAAGGCGGCTCGCAAGCTCGTCAGCCAGAACGGTCAGGTCGGCACGATCAAACTCGAACCCGACGCACTCAAGGCACAGCTTGGCCACCCGCCTTTCGTTGGCGAGACCGCCGAGAAGATCAAAGAGTTTGGCATCGCCACCGGACTCGCCTGGACTCCCACCGGCGGCGAGGTGTTGTTCATTGAAGTCACCCGAATGCCCGGCAAAGGTAATTTTCTCCTCACCGGTTCGCTCGGCGATGTAATGAAAGAAAGCGCGCAAACCGCATTCAGCTACTTGCGCAGCCAGGCCGACAATCTCGGTCTCGACCTGAAAGACGCGTCGAAATACGACGTGCACATTCACGTCCCTGCGGGAGCTACTCCGAAGGACGGACCGAGCGCCGGTGTCGCTATTGTTGCGGCCCTGGCGTCGTTGTTGGCCCAACGTCGGGTGCGTTCGGATACCGCGATGACCGGCGAAATCAGCCTGCGGGGACGGGTGCTGCGCGTGGGTGGAGTGAAGGAAAAGGTCCTGGCCGCCGTCAGATTTGGTGTGAAACATGTGATTCTGCCCGAACAGAACAAGCCGGACTGGCTTGAAGCGCCGGCCGAGGTGCGCAACAAGGTGAAGGTGCACTTCGTCAATCACATCTCCGAAGTCGTCCGCATCGCGCTGGAAAAATGAATGCGTTTCGCGCCTGGCTGATCCTCAGCCTGCTGCTGGTGGCCCTTTCGGCTCGGGCCGTTACGACCAATGATCCGGTCACCGCCGAACGCGAAGGACGCGAGTTAGCCAAACAACTTCGCAACGCGAAACCCGATGGCAATCTCACCAACTCAGGCACCATCCTCATTCTCGCCTCGCGGAAGCAACGCAGCACCATTCAGTTCCATTCGCGCGTCATCGTTACCGAGACGAACTGGACGAGCTATTACGAAGCAATGAATGGCACCAATAATCTCTTAACTTTCAGCGTCGAACACCGGCCGGACGCGCCAAGTATTTATCGCTTGAATTGCACCAATCAACTCGCCCCAAACCAAACGGCACTCCCCTTTGCGGGATCAGATTTCTGGCTGGTGGACCTTGGGCTCGAGTTCTTTCATTGGCCGGTTCAGCTTCTGACCCGCAGGGAGCTGGAGCGCGGCGAATCGTGCAGCGTCCTCGAAAGTCGCAACCCGGCGGCGCCACCCGGAAGCTATTCCCGCGTCGTCTCCTATGTTGACAACGATACAGGGGGTATCGTGCGCGCTGACGCGTTCGACGCGAAGGGGAAACTTTTGAAACAATTCTTCCCTACGAGTTTTGAGAAGGTGAATGGCCAATGGCATCTCCAAAAGATGGAAATGGAAAACTTGCAGACGGGTTCACGATCCATCCTGACCTTCGATTTGAAGTAGGCGCATGGGATTCTGGAACGCTTTGCGGCTTTGATTTGGACCGGGCAAGCGCGCGAGAGTTTCGCAGCTTGAACCACAAATTTGCTTGAATTCCTCATCCTCCGGGCAAAGAGTCCTGACAAGATGCAGCCCGCCGTTGCCAGCCGTTCGGCTTTGGATATCGCCCTGAGTATCGGGTCGTTGCTCCTCTTCATTGCGATCATCGGCTGGGGCATGTGGTTCTGGCTCAAGAAAAGCGAAGACCCGGCGCGGCTGATTTTCAAATGGGTGCTCAGCGCCTTTGGCCTGGTCGGCATGGTTGCGGTAGGCATCTACATTCGCAATGGTATTGAGCGTGGACTGGATTACGGCGTGGCGTTCTTCGGTGTCGCGTTGCTGGGGGCGTTAGGCATCTACTTCACGCTCATCTGGCGACACGAAATTGCCGGGCTGGTCGCCAAGCCTTTCGGGGCGCTCTACGATGGCGGCGACGCCGAACTGGATCCACAAGCGTACTACTCCATCGCCCAGGCAAAGCGCAAACGCGGTCACTATAACGAAGCGATTGCTGAGATCCGCAAGCAGCTCGAAAAGTTTCCCACGGATTACACGGGCCAGTTGCTGATGGCGGAAATCCAGGCGGAGAATTTGAACGACCTGCCGGGGGCGGAACTCACGATTGAACGCTTCTGCAATCAGCCGAAACATGCCCCGCGCAACATCGCTTTCGCCCTGAATTCGCTCGCGGACTGGCATCTCAAATATAGTCTCGACGCTGAGGCTGCCAGGCAGGACCTGCAGAAAATCGTGGATCGCCTGCCCAACACCGAGTTTGCTTTGCTGGCCCAACAACGCATCGGCCATCTTGCCCATCCGGAGTACTTGCTCTCCGCGCACGATCGTCCCCGCGTTCACGTGCCGAAGGGCATTGAAAACCTCGGTTTACTTCAAGCCCCTTCGCCTGCGCCAGCCAGCAGCGACCCGGCCCAGCACGCGCAGGAGTACGTCCGCCACTTGACGGAACATCCGCAAGACACCGAGGCGCGTGAAAAACTGGCGGTCATTTACGCCGACCATTTCCAACGACTGGACCTTGCGGCCGATCAATTGCAGCAATTGATCGACCAGCCCAATCAGCCATCGAAAAACGTCGTTCGTTGGCTGAACCTGCTGGCGGATTTGCAAATCCGGCACGGCACCGGCTACGACGTGGTGTCCCAGACGCTCAATCAGATCATCGAGCGCTACCCCACGATGGCGGCTGCGGAAAACGCTCGAAATCGTCTCGACCTGCTTAAACTCGAACTCAAGGCCAGGGAATCGAAACAACCTGTTAAACTCGGCACGTATGAGCAAAACATCGGTTTGAAATATGGCAACCCGCAACGCCCCGCCTGATGTGGAGCGTGAGCGGGACACACCTGCTTTGTCCAACCCACATGGAATCAATCGCGAATGATTCAGTAGCAGCAGCCCGGCCATTGCCCACGCCGCGGCTGGCCACGGCGTCGTCGCCGGAATTTGCCGAGTTGTACGACGAGCACAGCCGGGCCGTCTATTATCTCGCGCTGCGTTATCTCGGCGACCCGCAGAAGGCGGAGGATGCGACGCATGATGTTTTTTTGAAAGTTTATCGCAAGCTCGGTGAGTTCCGCGGTGATTCCTCCTTCCGCACCTGGCTTTACCGCATCACGATCAATCATTGTCACAACCTGCAACAAAGCTGGAACGCGCGGCATCTCGTCACCAATGCCGACGAAGCCATCTGGGAAACCACCCCCACTCAGGCAGATTCGCCCTTGCGCGTTCTGGAAACCAAGGAACTGGGACAACGCATCCAGAAGGCGCTGGATGGTTTGTCCGCGGAGTATCGCCTGTTGCTCCTGCTCGTGGCCGATCAAGACATGAGCTACGAGGAAGTGGCGAACCTGACCGAACAATCCCCCGACGCCGTGCGGGGAAAGCTTCATCGCGCCCGAAAAATGTTTGCCACCCTGTTTGCCAGATCGGAGTGAGTTGAAATGAAACACGAATCGAAACAAAAGGCGGAAGAGCACCAACAGTTGGCTGCAAAATCGACCCGGGAGAACGTGGCGCGTGAATTCGCCACGACGGACGAACTCCTGCGCCACGACGCTGCCCAGACCGAAGTGCCCCCGGTTATTGCCGAGCGGCTCAGCAAATCAATCGAAGGCCTGCCCGGCCCGGCTCGTTCGTGGTGGCAACGCATTTTTGATCGTTAAATCATCCGGGCTTCTGCTGCGGTTCGTCTGGCTTCCTGTCAGCAACCATTTAGTTCCTCGTCTCTGATTCTTATCAATGTTCCGCCAATGTTGTTTGACTCCGGGCGCGATCGTTTGGCAGGCTGGCCACCAATCAGATCACTTCCCGCGAATCGAAGGCCATGACCGATATAAAATTTTCCTGCCCACACTGCCAACAACACATTCAGGCTGAGCCTGCCTATGCTGGCTATCAAATCAACTGTCCGACTTGCCAGGGCAGCCTGGTCGTTCCAGGCGCTCCACCGCCGCCCGCTCCGGCCGCCCCACCTCCACCTCGAATGGCAACGGCGGCCTCCGGACCTGCTCCTTCGAGCGCCTCGGGATGCCCGTCGTGCGGAGGTGCCCTGGCCCGCGGTGCCGTCCTCTGCACAAACTGCGGATACAATTTATCCACCGGCAAACGCACCGTGGCCGGCCGGCCGGCGGCGCTGGGCAAACCAAAAGTCGCCAGCGGAGAATCCCCGTGGTACCTGACCGCCTGGCCCTATTTGGGATTTATGTTTGTGGTCCTTGGCATCCTTTATTTTTTGGGCCGAGACAATCCAGCGATGATGCTCGGCTTTATCGCGGTCGCACTGCTTTACACGCTGGTGGTCCACCTGATAGTCGTGGTTGCCGCGTTTCGGGAAGGTGTCGTCAACGGTTTCCTGACCCTGTGCATTCCGTTTTACGCGCTCTATTTCGTCTTCAAGGTCTGCGAGAACGATACGCTCAAGATCCTTTATGGCTTTGCGGTGATCACCAACCTCTGCCTGAGAGTTCTCAGTAGCACGATAAAATGAATAAGGACGTTCAACGCCACGGCGTTCGAAACCGTTGGACCTCCTTGCGCCGTTGGTTGGCCGACGGCGACCACGCGCCACGTTTGTGGTTGGGTCGGCACTCGACGCTCATGGCCTGGCTTGGACTGTTGCTTGCCCTTATCACGCCACCGAACGGGTCAGGCTTTTCGATTTGCTGGTGGCAGGAGGGTACTGGCTTGCCGTGTCCGGGCTGCGGCGTAACCCGCAGTCTCAGTTGCGGGCTGCGCGGACGCTTGGTCGAGAGTGTCCAATACCACCCCTTTGGCCTGCCGATTCTCCTGCTATTTGCGGCGACTGCCGTGTACAGTCTGATACCCAATGATGGGAAGAATCGCGTAAAAGTGTTTTTGGCGGGTCGCGCTGTGGCCGTGAACGCCACCTACCTCTGCTTTGTAATCAGCTTCGTGAGCTTTGGATTTCTGCGCAGTCTGCATTACTGGATCATTCGCTGCTGGTGATGGCACGAGTATGACTCGTTTGCCCGCTTGTGTGGGTCGGCGGTGAAACCTAGAATCAAGTTAGAGCTGTATGAACTTTCAATCTGAAATCGAAACGCTCATCCGCGCGCGTTACCCGATCCTCTATGTCATCTCCAGCGAGGAGATGCGCGTGCAGCAACTCGTGATGGAGGTCGCCCGCAAGCGGCAAAAGAAGGTCTTCGAGTGGAGCTACAGCACCGGCATCGTGCCCGCCGGCACGTCCATCCAATCGCAGAAGAATCGCAATGCCGCCACCAAGGAGCCGCTGGCGGCCCTGGACCAGGTCATCGAACAGGTCGAACCGGCCATTTTTGTTTTCAAGGACCTCCATCCGTTTCTCAATAAAAGTAACTTTGCCGTCACGCGCAAGCTCAAGGAAATTGCGCTCCACCTGAAGAACAGTTTCAAAACCATCATTCTCGTGTCGCCCGTACTCGAGATCCCCACCGAATTGGAAAAGGAAATCACTGTTCTGAATCACCCGTTGCCGTCCCGGGAAGATCTCTCTGCGTTGCTGGACAAGATCATTGCCGACGTGAAGCAGTTCAAGCAGGTCAAAATCGACCTTGATGATGGGGGGCGCGAGCGCTTGTTGCAGGCGGCGCTGGGTTTGACCCTGGGCGAAGCTGAGAATGTGTTCGCCAAAATTATCGTCAAGGACGAACGCCTGAGCGGTGATGACGTGAATGAGGTCTTTGCCGAGAAACAGCAGATCATTCGTAAGAGTGGCTTGCTGGAGTATTACGCAACAACCGAGAGCTTTGAGAACGTCGGGGGAATGGCCGTGCTCAAGGAATGGCTGTCCAAACGCGCCGTTGCCTTTACCAGCGAAGCGCGCGCCTTCGGACTGCCGGCGCCGAAAGGTATTCTCATGCTCGGCGTGCAGGGTTGCGGCAAGAGTCTCTGCGCCAAAGCCGTCTCAAACCTGTGGCAACTCCCGCTGCTGCGCTTCGACATGGGAAGAATGTTCGGAAGCTTCGTGGGTTCATCGGAAGAAAATATCCGCCGCGCCATTGCCGTGGCAGAATCGGTCGCTCCCGCCATTCTTTGGGTGGACGAAATCGACAAGTCTTTTTCCGGCGCGCAAGGGTCCGGCGTCACCGATGGCGGCACGACCGCCAGAGTGTTCGGTACCTTCCTGACCTGGTTGTCGGAAAAATCAGCTCCGGTGTTTGTCGTCGCCACCGCGAATGATATTTCCCACCTCCCTCCGGAATTACTGCGCAAGGGCCGGCTCGACGAAATCTTCTTTGTGGACCTGCCGAGTCATGAAGAGCGAACGGAAGTTTTCCGGATTCATTTGAACAAGCGCGGGCGCGATGCCGCGGCGTTCGACCTGGAAGCCCTCGCCGACGCCAGCGTGAACTTCAGTGGAGCGGAAATTGAAGAGGCCATCAATAGCGCCCTCTACGACGCCTTTGATGCGCATACCGATTTGACGACGCAGCACATTCTCGACGGATTGGCGCAAACCGTGCCACTGGCCAAAACGATGGATGCCCAAATCGGTCAGCTGCGCGCGTGGGCCGAGGGCCGCGCTCGCAATGCCAGCGTGCCGCGCGCCGTGACGGCGGTTTGAAAAGTTGATGGCCAACCGGTTGCGTACGTGCTATATAGCCACAGCAACCTGATAGAACGCCGCTGTAACCATCAACCGCCATGAGTCGCTTTGGAAATCTCGAGTTTGACGACCAACACGAGGCCGCCCGGGCGCATTCCGATTCCCAGTTGCCCGTCAAAGGAGAGGTTCATTACCTCAGGGAAGCCGTCACCGCGTTCGAGAATGGCCGCTTCGAATCCGCGCTCCGTCATTATTCGAAGGTGCTGGAGTTTAATCCCGACAGTGCCCGGGCCTGGACCGGACAAGTGCAGGCGCTGATTGAACTCGGCGAGTTTCGCGAGGCCAAACTTTGGGCCGACAAGGCACTGGAGAAATTCCCGCAAGAACCGGAACTGCTCGCCGCGAAAGCCGTGGCGCTCGGTCGCAGTGGCGACCTGCAGGGTGCGCTGGCCTTTTCGGACGCGTCCATCACCGAGCGGGGTGATACACCCTACATCTGGCTCGCCCGCGGCGACGTGCTGTTGGCGCGCCATGAATCGCGAGCGGATTACTGTTTTGAAAAGGCACTCACGTTATCGCCGAAAGATTGGTTTATCAGCTGGCTGGCCGCGCGAATCCGATTTTATTACGAGCAATTCGCCCTGGCTTTGAAACTCGCCCAACAGGCCGTCGAACTGAGAGCCGATCATTTTCTGCTCTGGCTGGAGCTTGGCCGCTGCCAGCACGCGTTGGGGCTGGTGGGGGCGGCGCGAAATTCCTACGCCCAGGCAATCCAACTCGATCCCCACAATGCTGAGGTGAGCAAGGCGATTCGGGAACTAGCCGCCGTCGGACCCTGGCAGCGTCTGCGCGGCTGGTGGCGAAAGACGCTTCATTCATGAGCAACGAAACCCTCGACCGCCTGCTGGCGTCGGCCAACGATTACGACGCTTCGGATCTTCATCTGGTGGCGGGGGTGCCGCCGGCGTTCCGCGTGAACGGCGAAATCATCATTGCGGACGAAGACGCGCTCAGCCAGGAACAGACCACGGCGATGGCCGACAGTCTCCTCAACGAACAGCAGAAGAAAAAGTTCGAGCAGGAATGGGAGCTGTGTATTTCATTGCTGCACCACGCGGCCGGCCGGGTGCGGGCCACCTTTTACCGGCGCAACGGTCATCCCGAAATCAGCTTCCGCTTTTGCGGCGAGCGGGTTTCTTCCCGACAGGAACTCGGACTTCCCGAGCGCCTGGACGAACTGGCCCGCAAGCCCAACGGCCTGGTGCTGATCACGGGACCAACCGGAGCCGGCAAAACGACAACGCTGAATTACCTCGTGGATCTCATCAACAGCGAGCGTCGGTGCAAGATTGTCACCATTGAAGACCCGATCGAATTTGTTCACGCGAACAAACGCGCCATCGTGGTGCAGCAGGAAGTGTTGACGGATGTGCGTTCCTTCAATCGCGCGCTCGTGCACGTATTGCGCCAGGACCCGGACGTCCTCGTGGTCGGCGAGATGCGGGACTTTGAAGCCATTTCCACGGCGCTCACGGCGGCAGAAACCGGCCATCTCGTGCTGGCAACCATGCATTCGCCGAACGTGACGCACGCGCTCGAACGCATCATCGGGGTGTTCGAGGGCAGCGCCCAGCGGCAAATCATCATGCAGTTGTCGAATGCCTTGCAGGGGATCATCTCCCAGGAATTACTCCCGGCGGCGGACCGCACCCGCCGAGTGCTGGCCTACGAACTGTTGATAGCGAACGGCGCCGTCCGCAATCTGATCCGCGAAAACCAGATTCATCATTTGGAAAACATCCTCCAGACCGGACGGAAGGAGGGAATGGTGCTGCTCGACAATTGCCTCTACGACCTCTATTGCAAGTGTCTTATCAGCTACGACACCGCCGTGAGCCGGGCGCGGCATCCGGACCGGATTACGCGCCAGCGCAACTGAGGTCAACGCCGCGTGAATTCGATTTCCGTCTGCCGATGCAGTTCATTGGCAATCACGAGATTGGTGCCGCCGCCGGGCGCACGCACCTGAACAGTCATCCGGGTTGACGTCGCAGCGGTTCCCTCAATGCGAAGGTAAACGCGATTTCCATTAATCAAGCCTTCGATAAACCACAGCTGAGCCGCGCCCGATGCCGGGGAGCTTTCCCGGGTGATGTTGCCAAAACTGTTGAACGCGCGCTTGGCCGCCTCAAACACCTTTTCGGCGGGTTGCTTGTATTGAGCCTCAATGCGGTCGCGATACGCCGGCGCCCTGCCGGGGTTGTCCTGCGTCACCTTGCTGACACATCCCGCCACACTCAACGCGACTGCCGCCAAAACGATTATGATTCCTTTTTTCATCGCCCAACAATGCTCCAGGGTTCAAGCGCCGTCCGCCACGGCGCCTCCATGTCATTTTGATAGTTCCAAAGCAATCCGCGTGGCCACTTCGTGCGCCGTTTGAATATCGCTGCCCGACCAGGTGGAACGCGCCTGAACCTTTACGGAAGTGACCTGGGGTTCCAGAGCTTCCACCCGCACCCAGACGCTGCGGCCATTGGCTTCGCCCTCCAGCGCCCGGACCTGGTTGGTGCTCTCGAGCAGCGTCAACTCGCGACTCACCTTGCCGTAGCTCGCCAGGGCGCGCTTGGCCGCTTCAAAGGCCTGGGGCAACGTCACGGGATATTTGTTCTCCAATTGGTCAGCGGACAACTTCACGCCGGCCGTCTTATCGTCGGTCACCGTGCTCACGCAGCCAGTGACGCAAATTGCAGCAATGATGATGACAGCAAAGAATCCCTTTTTCATGCGCCAGCAGTCGAATCAAAACACCAGCCCTCGTCAAGAACGAAGCTGAGTACTTACTCACATTTGGCGTTTCAACTTCGCGTAGGCTTCCAACGCCACTTCGCGAGCAATCGCGTGAATGACGACCGGTTCGGGATAGTCCCGCCCGAGCCTCACTCCGGCCTTCGTCAACACTTCGGTGGGAGCTCGCCACGGTTTGTGCAGCCATTCGTCAGGCAACCTGGAAAGCTCCGGACACCACTTGCGGACATAGCCACCCTTCGCATCGAACTTCTCACCCTGGCTGACCGGATTGAACACGCGAAAATACGGCGCCGCATCCGCACCGCAGCCCGCCGTCCATTGCCAGCCCAAGGTATTCTGCGCGAGGTCTGCGTCCACCAGAGTATCCCAAAACCAGGCGGCGCCTTCGCGCCATGACAGCAGCAGGTCCTTCACCAGAAACGAGGCCACTATCATCCGCACTCGATTGTGCATCCAGCCGGTCGCCCACAACTCGCGCATGCCGGCATCCACGATGGGATAACCAGTCCGGCCTTTTTGCCAGCACTCCAGAAATGCGGGGTCCTTGCGCCAGGGAAACCTTCTAAAATTCTCCCGCAACGGTTCAGTGGGCGTGTCCGGGAAATAATAAAGCAGGTGATGCGCAAACTCGCGCCAGCCGAGTTCACTTACAAATTGCGAATCGCGCCATCCCTTGATGCGTTTCGATTCACCCCGCTTACGAACGGCATGCCAGATTTGACGCGGGCTGATTTCGCCGAAATGCAAATGTGGCGACAATCGTGACGTTCCCGTGAGGTCGGGACGATTGCGGCCTTGGGAGTAGTTGCCGAGTGCCGACGAAAGAAAGCTTTTAAGTTGCGCTTGGGCTCCGGCTTCGCCGGGCTGCCATGTTCGCCGCATGCCCTCGGCCCAATCAATCTTTGGCTGCAACTCCAATTCCTCCAAAGCCAGTGTCTGGGGCCACTTGTCAGGTGTAACAAGTTTACGCGCTGCCGTCAGCGGCGGGACTGGATCCGGTTTGTTCAAGCAATGCTTCCAAAACGGAGTGAACACCTGAAACGGTCTGCCACGTTGGTTCTGAATCGTCCATGGTTCGTGCAACAATGCGGCATTAAAAATCTCGACTTCCACACCATCGGCGCGGAGGGCTTCCTTGATCTGCTTGTCGCGCTCGATCAGCGCAGGCTCGTATCGCCGATTCCAATAAACCGCCGTCGCGCGAGTTTCTTTGAGCAACGCTCGCAACGTCCGCAAGCTCGGACCGCGTCGAATTACCAGTCTTGAACCAAGCGCCCGGAGCGAAACATCCAGCGACTTCAGCGACTGATGCAGCCACCACCGCGATGCTCCCCCCGGCGACCACGGCGCTTCTTCTTCCGGTGCATAAATGAATGCCGGCACGATTGCGCCGCCGCGTTGAACGGCCGCGTGCAGTGCCGGATTGTCAGCCAGGCGCAAATCAATTCTAAGCCAAATCAGAGAAGTCATCGGGATCGAGTTGTTCGCGCCTTCCATACGTACTACAAACGCGTCCTGATCCCGCAAGCCCGCATGACGCACCAGCCGCGAACGGCTTCGAACAGGCAGAATCCACCCGCAACAATCAGGACAATCCCAAGCCAGAGATTGTAATCCCACGCCACTATGCCGCCTGTGACCAGCAAGCCGCCTAAAACGCCGCGGATGAGCCGTCCCCGCGAGTCAATGTTTGGGCTGAAGAACCTTTTCATGCAGTACGGCTAGCACAAAACGCACGGCGGCGCACGCAACTTGGAATCGCAGGAATTCGCGTCTTGCCACACTCGCGATGCCGGAATTCAATTGCGTGCATCCCGCACTCGACAGATTGGATGCGGAAGCGCAATAGTCTAGAGCAGCTCGGCCTGTCGTGGTGTTTTTTCTTTCAACGCGCGTTGCATCGACTGTTGCGTGTGCAGCAACTCCTGAAGCTTCCGCGCCAGCTTGGGCGCGAAGTTGGACCGATTGTTGTTGGCCACCACCCGAAGCTCCTCCACTTGCTCGGCGACCTTACGGATGCGCTCCGCCAGTTCTTTCGCCTCCAGATCCGAGTAATCGTAATCAAATCGTTCCGCCACCGAGCGGCCCTTGATGTAGCCTTCAGCGTTGCGGCCATGAAAACGGAAATAACCCAGCGCCGGATTCGTCACGCAATCCAATCCGGGCATGATCGTGAAATGCTCGCTTTGCGGCGCGTCCACCAGCACCAGCGTCAGCTTGCGCTCGCGGAGAAACTGCATGGTCTGTTCCGTTTGCTCGCCGGTGACCCAGTCGCGATTGCGCAATTCCACCGCGATTTGATATGGCGCCAGCAACTCGCGCAAGGAATCCAAGTCCGCGAGTTGGTGCGACTTGGGCCCGAACGACGGAGAAAGCTGCAGAAGAAACGCACCGAACTTGCCCGCCTCGAGCATCGGCTCCAACTCGCGCAACAATCGCGTGACCACCATCTTCTCGCTGGCAGGCGTCAACTGCACCACGCCGTTGTGGACCGGGAGCCGCGAACGCAAATCCGGCGGCAGAAATTTCGCCTCCATGCGGTGACGTGAAAGCAGCCTCGGCAATTTGACATCGAACCGGAAATCCTCCGGCGTCTCGGTGCACCAGCGCTCCACCGTTCGGGCAGCGGGCAGCGCGTAGAAGGTGGCGTTGATCTCGACGTAATTGAAATGCCCGGCATACCAGCGCAATCGCGCGTTGGCCGGAAGCCTGGGCGGATACCAATCCGCCACAAAACCGGGATCCGTCCAGCTTGCGGTGCCGATGCGAAGGTCCGATGCCATGCTGCACGATAGCATGAACACGGGAAGCCATGATTTGAAGTTTCGAGTTCCGCGTTTGCGCGGCTTCGGACCGCCTGAAGGAAGACTTCGAGCGAAGCGGGACGCGACAAAAAGGCTTGCCACTTTGCCTTTCAGAAGGCTTGCCAGTTTGCCTTTGCCCTGAGATAGTCGCCTTGTTGGGTTTCGGACACCCACGAAAACTGCAGGTTATGTCCACGCGCCGGGAAACCAAAAAGCGCGGGATCGAACATGACGTTTGGTTCGAACTCCCCTCGTGTCCTTGCTGTCGTGTTCACAGGTCGCTGGTTCTCACGTTCACGAGGTCCCTGATTCGTTATGATCTGGAGGTGACTCCGTGAAAATAATCGAACCCGCCAGACGCCGTTACCGCCATAAGCGTCGGCACGTGAGAACGTGGCAGACTGGTGAGACGTGGGGATTGGGCGTTCTCGTGGCCCCGACCGAGATCGAGCGCATGCTGCGACGCGCCCGAAAGGTGTGGTGTGTCGTGGCTGCGGTTCTCGGCATTGCGGCCACGTTAGGTTTGATGTCCCTCAGGCGCGCGGACTTCAGATTCCACCCCGCCACGCCAGGCCTCGCCGGCAAGTGGGAACACGGCAAGTCGTTGGACTATTAGACCAACATTCTCTGATGCCCAATCGAGCCAAGCGAACGCGAGGTCCTCGGATATCAGCCCAGTCGCCGACGAAGAAGTCTTTTACTTTCAAGAAGAGCGAGCGGCCTGCCGGTTGGACCGAGGAAGACGAGAGAGACTGGATAGAAAGCGGCCCCCGCACTTACGACAAAGCCAAGTGGCACTACGAGGGCGATTACCCCAAAGGCTTGCCGAAAGCACAGGCCTTCGTGCATACGGGGCTTTTCACCGGCTGGTTGATTGAGCGCAACATGATTGACCGGCGATTCACCCGGCAGTTCAGCCGAGAATTCCCGGTCTTCACCAAGCAGTTCAAACAAAGAAAGCTTACCGGCCCTCAGGTTTACAAGATGTGGGGTGGTTGTCTTCACGACGAAATGTTAACTCCGGAAGCAAACCAGTTCGCGCAGGAATACTACGACGGCGACGGGTTCTGGAAGGACTACCGGAAGCTATTGGTGAAACGACTCCCTTCGTGGTACCACGTGCAGGATACTTGGGCCAACTACGACATTCTCGCTCCTCAAATCGATGCTCGATATGAAGCGTGGAAAAGCCAAGGAAAGGCAAAAGGACGCACGTAGCTCAAACACCCGCCTCAAAATCCTCCCGTGCTCCAGCCCTTGCGATACTTGCGCTGGAGGAATTGGTTGGCGTCCGCAAGGTTGGTCACCTTCATCTGCTCGTGATTCCATTCCAGCTTCTGGCCCGATAACCGGATCGCCACCGTGCCGAGCAGAATCGCCTCCGTCATCGGACCGGTTTGCGCGAAGAACGATTCGGTCTTCGTCACACCGAGACACGCATCCACAAAATGATGGTAATGATCGCGCGGCTCGAACTTCGGGCGCTCCAGCTTCTCAAATTTCTTCTCCGGCAACAGCGTGGGACTGCGACCGAGATGATACAACAACGCGCCCTCCGTGCCGATGAGCATCGCCGACTCCGCCGGATAATCCTCCAGTGAATACAACGCGCGAATGTCCTTCGGCGGATAAAACTCGCCGTCGAACCATTCGAGCGTCAGCTCCTTGCCTTCGATCAATTCGTTGCCCGGGAAGGTCCACGTGATGTGATCGCCCTGCGGCCAGGTATCGCCGCGTCGCGCGGGTGATTTTTCCCAGGACGACTGCACTTCCGCCTGCACGGTGAGCGCGGGTTTCAATCCCAGCCCTTTCCAGGTCGCATCGAAAATGTGACAGCCGATATCGCCGGACCAACCTGTGCCAAAGTCCTGCCAGGCGCGCCATTTGGTCGGGTGATAAATGTCCGGCGCAAACGGACGCGCCGGCGCCGTGCCGGTCCACAAATCCCAACTGAGACTGGCGGGCGGCTCCTGTCCGGTGGCCGGACGCGGCCCCGGCAATCGATAAGCCTCCACCGCGCCGGGCCGATTCGAACAAAGATACGCATGCTTGATCTTGCCGATGGCGCCGGTGCGAAGCAGGTGCACCGTGGTACGGTCGCCAATGCCGGCGGCCATCTGCGTTCCGAGTTGGGTGACTACGCCCTTCTTGATTGAAGCCTCGGTCAGCGCGCGGACTTCCGCGACGTCATGACACAGCGGTTTCTGACAATAAACGTGTTTGCCCTTCTGAATCGCGGTGTAGGCGATGGCAAAATGCATGTGATCCGGCACGGCGACATTCACCGAATCAATCTTGTCTCCCTCTTGAGTCAGCAACTCGCGCCAATCCGCGTAACACCGCGCGCCGGGCACGGCCTGCTGCGCCTTCGCGAGATGATTGGCGTCCACATCGCACAGCGCGACGACCTGCAATCGCGGATGCTGCAGCAAAGTGTTCAGGTCATTCCACCCCATCCCGCCCACGCCGATGCAGGCATGATTGAGTTTGCCATTGGCCGACGCACCGCGCAGACCGGACGGCAACACGAGCGGCGCCGCCACGCTGGCCAGCGCCGTCGTTTGCAGAAACTGACGACGGGTGAACCGTGACTTCGAAGCGCGGGATTTCATGTCGAGTATTAACGCCTGAGCCCGAGCGGAGTTCGAGAAGAAAATGGTGACGCTGCACGGGCGTGATGTAACGCCGGCGTCCTCGCCTGCGAGTTAACGAGGCGTCTCGCCTCGTGTTCCTTCGAGCGGCGGGACGCCGCCCGAACTCGCAGCCGGGACGGCCGCGCTACCTGGGCGCGCGTGAATCCAGTAACAATGAACCGCCCTCCAACCGCAACGCGGTTGTATCATTCAGCCCAGCGTTGCTCGACAACGGAGGGCTACGCTGGGTAATGAAACGAAATGACATCAACCCTGAAGGGTTGCATCCACGGCGTGAACGAGGATTCAACCCTTTCAGGGTTGGTCATCATTGGGACGCAAACCCAGGGTAGTCGCTGCGCGCCAACCCTGGGCTGAATGATTTGAACCTCGTTGAGGTTCACGCCAGACGCCGCGTTCAAGTAGGACGGGCGCGCTGCGCCGTCCGCACTGGTGGAGCCAGCGCAATTCCGCCCGGTTACGGGCGGGGACATCGCAGCGCGATGTCCCTACCATGCCTTACGGCAACACCGGACTGCTGGATTCCAACAGCACCGTCTTCGCGCCTTTGCGACCGAGCGTGGATTCGAGTTTGAGCAGTTCCGGATAATTCGCCACCGGGATGATGGCAGGCGCGGTTTCCACTTCATGCACGATCAGGCGCTGGCCGTCCTGTTCGGTGGAGGTGATGCGCACTTTGCCCGCGCCGTCGGGCGCGTTGAAGCTCTCGCTGTCCGGCGCGATGGCCACTCGCTGAAAGCCTTTCGGCAAGTCAAGGCGCGTCGTCACGGTTTGCCGGTAGCTGTTCGCAACGTAGAGCGGCAGCGTGCGGCTGTCCGCGCCGAGCGGGAACAACGACGGCGTGTAAGGCAGGTCCAAATAAGCGTAACGGCCATCCACCACCGCGTAGCGATCCACATCCACAGTGAACTTTTCCTCGCCGGGATAACTATCAAACTTTGTGGTCAGGTCGCCAATGGGTTGCGCGCCTTGCGACACGTTCGAAACCAACTCCTGGAAATAACGGCGGCGTTCCTCCGGCGGCAGTTCGGCGAAGTAACGATTCTTGCCGTTGAATGCATTGCCGAAGTAGCGGCGCGTAATGCTTACGCGCGTCTTGCCCGTGTCCGAAATCGACAGGCTGTAATCCGTCTCCGTTTTATCGCGAAACTCCGGTGCGGCGCGCACCACGTCAAAGCTCTGGTTGGCGAGCGCGATGGCCATGCGCCCGTCGCTGGCCGTCGTACCCAACTCGGCGTATTGATCGGTGTCGTTGAGGTAACACATCACACCCTCCACGTTGACGCGCACGAGCGGCAGGGAAAAGCTTTGTGGCAACGGAAACGCAAGCGCGACGTTCGTGATCCCGGCCACGG
This sequence comes from Verrucomicrobiia bacterium, assembly GCA_036274115.1. Taxonomy (GTDB): domain Bacteria; phylum Verrucomicrobiota; class Verrucomicrobiia; order Limisphaerales; family JADLHS01; genus JADLHS01. Next base: position 25,112 of record DASUGI010000208.1, on the reverse strand, counting down.
GCGGAAGACCCGACGCGAGCACGAATTCCGGAGCATAACCCGCGGCGGTTAACATCGCGTGCAGAAGAATGGCGCGATCCGCGGTATGACCGTAGCCGTCCTTGAGTGTGGTGTCGGCCGCCGACAATTCACTGAGCGGCAATTCGGTGAAGCTCGGTCCGCCGTGCCGGATGTTTTTGGCCACGAAATCGCGGATGGCTTTCACGCCCGCCTTTTTGCCTTTGGCCTCGGCGACCAGCTTCTTCGCCGTTTCACCGGCTTTGGCGCTCTGCTTCGCGCGATCCATGAGAGTGGTGTTCAACTCCGTGAGATAAGCCTTCATATCACCGGCGAAATAATCCACGCCCGCGAGATAAGTCCACTCGGGCGGCAACTGACCTTCGGCGGGCAACGCGGGGACTTTTTGCGACTGCCATTGATAGACGTGACTCCCGCTCACGTCCCGGGTCGAACTGGTGACAATGCCGTTGGGACCGGTATTGACCGTCTGCACTTTCACGTTCGCCGGTGCAGTGAGTTGAAATTCCTTTTTCTCCAAGTCATCGAAAAGCTGGAACGCCTCGAATCCGGCGATATACGGTTTGTTCTTCGTCGTGATCTCGTATTCCACCTCGATGGTCGAGCCGACGTCCACGCCGGGCAGGCTCGCGACCAGAACCTTGCCGCCGGTGTAACGCTTGGCGCTGGCGTTCCAACCGGCGTCCATCACGTTGATTTCCTTCTCGGTAATTTCCTGCCGCGTGCCGGTCTTGGACGTAACCACGGCCTTCACCAGCTTGACGTCTTCGACGGCGGGGTTGTAGCCCAGCTTGAATTCGCCCTCGTTCTTCTTGCCGGCGTAAGTGAGCACTTCCTTGACGTATTTGCCGCGCAACACGGCGTGACGCGTGTCCTGAATCGTGAGCTTCTTCTCGCTGGCGACGATGCGCGAATTGGATTCCACAGTGGTCTTCGTCGCCGGGGCGGGCGTCTCGTCCGCTTTCGTCACGGCATCACTCGCGAGCGCGAGCACCGGCTCCTTGCGCTCATCTTCATCGAGCACTTTGAGCGTGCGTTTCAATTCGGCGTACTGGCTCGGGCTGAACTGGACGGTCTGCAATTTGAATTCGCTGGAACATTCGAGCTTGTTGCCCGCCAGCGCGACGCGACGCTCGTACTTGAGCGACTGGTCCTGAATCGGCGCGTAATTCGGCATCGAAATCTGGCCGGTGTAACCCGCGCCAAGTTGGATGGAAACGTCTTCGCGCACGCCGCAAGCGAGGCTGGTGCGCAGCGGATATTTGCGCTTCTCCAGGCCCGTGCCCTGCAAAACGTAATTCACGATGCCCATGCCTTTGCCAATCCACGGCAACCGCACGACGGCTTTGCCGTTGCCCGCGGCGGTCATCCCCGGCGCCGACAACTCGAGGCTCACGCGCAACGGCTGCGAGACATCCATCGCGTCCTCCGGTGTGATTTTCACCGACTCGATCCGCGCCCCGGGCATGGTGCGCTTGCACGCGCGCTCGAAGAAGCGGCGTTTGTCGTCGGGCTTCATCCGCGCAAACGCGGTGCGGTAAGCGTTGTCATTGATGCCGTCAAAGGAGATTTCCGATTTGGCCTCCAGCGTGCCCGCGGCGTTCAGCGTCGCGACGGTTTTCACGCGCAACATGTTTTCGTCCGCCGAAATGATCGGGCTGAGTTTCAACGTCTCGCCATCCGGCCGGCAAACCAGATAAGTCTGATCGCACTCGGAAGAGGGGAGCAACTCTTTGGTGTTTTCGTCCGTGGGATCCATCAACGTGTATTCGCGCGGCTTGAGTTCCACGGCAACGATGGCGTGATTGAAATCAGGTGAGGGCACGTCCATGTCGAGCTTCGTGCCCACGTTGATCAACACCGGATAAGTCTTGAACCCGGCCGCTTCGAGCAGCGAAACCAGCAGCGCGGCTTTGTCGCGGCAGACGCCGTATTTGTTGTCGAACGTCAAGTTCACGTCGTGCGGCTCGAACCCGGGCCGATCCTTTTCCGGCGTGATGCCCATGTAACGGATCTTCTGCGCGACGTGGTAAAACACCGCTTTCACGCGATCCAGATCCGTCTTGGCGTCCTTGGTCAACTCCGCCACCGTGGCTTTCATCTCGGGCGTGGTGGCGTCGAGATGCGGGCGGCAGATGTTGTAATACCACTTCGAAACATATTCCCAATCCGGCGACGTGCTGACCAGCAGACGTTGCAACACTTCCATCCCGGGCGGCATGGACGCTTCTTCAAACATGCGCGGCACGTCCGTCACTTCCCAACGATGCAGCGTCACGTTGCCCGCCAGTTTTTCGCTGGAACGTTTCACCGTGCCCGGCACTTCATCCCGCAGGACGATATTCTTGAGCGGTTTTTCGCCCGGCTCGTAAACCTCATAAGTCATATGCCGGATGACGCCCGAATCCTCGAAGAGGTTCGAGTCGGAGAATTGCCCCTCGATGATGGCGCGGTGAATGACCGTGCGCACCAGCGAATGGACGACGTCGCCCACCTCCAATTGCGGAATGTTCACCTTGAGCAACTTCATGTTCGGATCGTAGATGTTCATGCCCATCTGGCTGTCATCAATCATCTCCTTGGAATTCGCCGCCACGTCCACCGCCACGCGTTCGCCGCCGGGCTTGATGATCTCCAGCTTCGGGACTTCGACCGTGAAATACGGCAGCATGAAGAACAGCGTCATATCGCGATTGGCGCGCTTGCCTTTTTCCGTCAGCACTTTGGTGAACGTCTCATCCTGCGACTCACCCGAGCCGTCCGGGCGATAGACGCGAACCATCTTCTTGTCCACGGTCGCCTGGTCAGAGTCCGGATATTTGGCCGTGGTAATTTCCTTCGCCGCGGCGATCACCTTGTCGGCGTCCAGCAGCGACCAGCGCGCGCCGTCGAACTTGCCGGCATCGGCCGCGCCGCAATTCGTCGCCAACACCGCGAGCCCGACGCTCAGGCAAACGGCCACCCGCTGCCAGGCGACGGAGAAATGGAAACATGATTTGTTCTTCATAGGATCATCCTGTTGGTGGTTGTCTGACCGCGTTTAAGCGGCCGGTGCTCAAATTCAGATCGCGATCACCAGAGCGGCAGATCGCCCAAGTTCAGAGGGCCAAGCACGGTTGTAGCAGAAACCCCGCGGAGCGCAACACCCGGTGGGGCGAGGCTACTGACGAGCCAGTTCGCGAAGCTAACGACGCTTAGGAAAAGCGACGATCATATTCCCGTGACACACGAATAAGTAATGCGCCGTACTCCTTAGCGGTTTGTTCAAAATCTACCCATTCAAAAGGGAACGGCGAGACGTTGGTAGCTCGAAAACGGAGGATTTGGAACTCATCAAAACTCGAAGCCGCTCGACTTGTTAATCTACGCTCGGCTTCAGCCGCCTCTTGGATCGGATGTTTGTGTTTCTTGCCATCTGTCGGCCATTCCCGTTCGCCTTCGTAAGACGTGTAGGTTTCGGCACAGTTGATACCGACTATGCCGACACAGATCGGAGTTCCACCAGTTTTCTTGAATTCCTCAACTTGCCGGATCAGGTCACCGATAACGCGGTCGATTTGCTTAATCATGGCTTTGGCCAATATCTTTGTTTCGGCACCGATTTCGATATTCGCCACTTCCCCGCGTGCGACTAGCAAGCCGGCTTCAGTAATGGCTACGGCGGTTGGTATTATTTCCCCAAACGTACCGTCGCCTCGGCGACTGGGTCGCCCGATGGTTCTATTCCCAAGATTCACGACGCGCTCGTGTGCTTGAACATGCTGCACGAGTTTCGCTGATTTTTTCAACGCAACGAGATCTTCGTAAAGTTGGCTAGCGACGAGATCCCCGAGGCTAGAATCTCGATGCTTATACAGCGTGCCTTCGAATAGACTTCGGAATGTCCGAAGCAGATGGAAGTCGGTTTGAGTTGCCATTATTCGAGAATGACCCGCGTACGGATAGCGCCAGCGATAGGAAGTCCATTTGCATTGCGCAGGCGATCGCGGGCTATCGCCAAGTATTTCGGTTCGATCTCAACACTGATGCTGCTACGCCCTGTATTAAGCGCGGCGACAGCTGTCGTACCCGTCCCGGCGAACGGATCTAAGATGGTATCACCGGCGAACGAAAACATTTTGATCAATCGCTCCGCCAACGCAGTTGGGTAAGGCGCCGGGTGACCCTTGCGAGTGGACTCTCCCTTGATGTCTGTCCAAGACGACCGCATCCATTTCTGCATCTCGTCTTTGGTCAACATGGAAAGCGCACGCTGAATAGGTGAAGGCGAGCGATATTCTCCCCCCTTGCGCAGGAAAAGAATATATTCGACGTCGTTTTTTACGATAGCCCCAGGCTGATACGGCTTCCCGTAGAAACCAGCGCCGTTCCCTTCCGCTTCAGTAACGCCGTTGGCAATTTTCTGCCACAGAATTGGTGTTAAACAATCAAGCCCCCATTGCCGAGTTCTTACTTGGATGTCCGCATGGAGAGGGACTATGTAGTGACGTCCGCCCCGTTTACGCGCCACACAGATGTCACCAACAACGCAGCAAATTCGTCCACCGGGCGCTAGAACACGCGAACATTCCCGCCAAACTTTGTCTAACTCGGTCAGGAATAATTCGTAGTCGGCAATCGCACCGAGTTGGCTCTTATGGGGTTCATACTCCTTCAATGTCCAGTATGGCGGCGACGTGACAACCAAATGGATACTTTCAGAGGGAATAAAGGAAAGGTTACGCGCGTCGCCTTCATGAACTCGATGACACGTTTCGTCAAAGGGAGGTGGCCATGGCACATTTCGCAAGATCGCATTTGCCCGAAGCATTTTGTCAACTGCGCCAGGAGCGTTATCTGCGGGAGGTAGATTTTGAATTGCGCTAGTAACGGCATCGACGACGCTCTCGCGGAGTTCGTCAGCCTGACGGCGGATACGTGAGTATCTCGTCAAACGCCCATTTGCTTCGTGACCGTTCTTATGGGTGGAGCCGTTTCGCATTTATCGATGTCAGTTATACCGAGACTGATTAACCGAGTCATCAAGAAATCCGTTAGAGATTGTTCACTCAGCACTCATCACAGGCGGCGTTAGTTGCAGCTGGGGCGGGCCGCACCGGGGCTGCGGAGAAAATTTGTCAACAGTCGTGCGGGCGCGGGTGCGGTCCGCTCCACAAGGCTTCCTGCACAGAGAGCGGAGCCGCTTTGCTCAACGAAAGCGCTTTGGTGTCGTAAGGATTGCCAGTGAACCCGTAGCGTTCCCAAAGATTCTGTGTCAGTTCCATGTTGTCCCGGATGGTAAACGGGTTTCAGTTTATCGTGGTTTACCGTCCAGCCGCAAGGTCAACCCAATCCGGTTTACCATGGTTTACCATTCCGTATGCGCTTCTCAGCGCACTCGCCCGCAAACCCGCGCTTGCCGGTCGAGCTTGGGTGAAGAACAGTTTGGACACTTGAGCCGTTCGGGAAACGGCGAAAGGAATTTGCCGAAGGCAAAGGCCGCAGGGCGGACGAACGGGAGCGAGTGAGTCCATAAAGGTTGTGCTCGCCCCAGGTTTCCGTGACCACGCGCGCCCGCTGCGAATTGCTTTTGTAAACGGCAGCAAATTCGCCGGTCATGGAAAGATTCACGTCCAGATTTGATCATGTTGAATCGTAGAATTCAACCCGAACGCTGATAATGCAGCGTCAGTTCCGGCGATGCACTCCGTCGAAATTCCTAACGACCAGACCTAGTGTCTCTGGATGAATTGGATCTCGCCAATTTGAGATCTTTCTTTCCCTTCGGAGGGAAACCAAAGCGAACTATTTGCGAGCACTGATTCAGAACACAGGTGCTCAAAAACGTTATGCAGAAAATACGCCGGAGACATTTCGTCCAGTTGATATGCACGCCAGACGTTGTTTGTTTTTGGTGGAGGCCCTGGTGGCCTTTCCCAAAAGCGAATGAAGTGCGAGCGGCCCAGACTGACGCAGTTTATTCGGCGACTTTCAGAACCTTGTGCAACATCTCGGATTTGGGTTAGAACCGTGCCGATGTCCCGTCCCTCCCATTCGTAACTGAAAAGCCCATGGAAACAACTGCCGTATCCGTGACGTCGGTTTACAAATTCCACGTTGTCCGCAACCTTTTGGAGTGTCTCGGCAATTACGGCGTTAGTGATTTTGGTTTTTACTTCAATAATTCCGCGAACAGCATCGCTCGTGACGATGACCAACTCTCCATCCTGGTGAAGAATCGGCTTGCCGGTGTCGTAAATCAGAACGTCAACCTGGCGAGAAGTATCCGTGTCGGCGAGAATGAAACCGCGTCCCACGCCGTACTGCTTGGGGAGGTGTCTTCGCAAAATTGTTCTGACCACGCTTTCCTTCCACTCACCGTCTGTTGGCCAATGGGCATTATTAATTAGATGACGAACACGGTTTTTCAGCGACGAGATTTCAGCAGTAATCGATTTGAAGTAATCGGTGCTCGCCATGCATACCACCTTTTGCGCTAACTTGTTAGTCGGGTATCAATTGACGCGGAGGAAGTCGATAGATAGTAACGCTCTCAAAATAGATTTCAGCATTTGATCCAAAATCCTTGAGATTGTCTTCTCCACCGGCACCGTCAAACGCGAACGCTCGGTACTCCCACACGCCTCTTCCATCCGACCATACTCTCAACTCGTAATCCTGCCATCCTTCCTTAGCCAACTCGCTAACTCGGATAAAACGTCTGGCCATCTTGGGTTGAGTTTCGAGAATTCCGATTCCTTGATTAGTGGTCACTATATGAGGTAGTCCGCAGACCGCATCAATCTCCAGAATGTTGACATCCTTTCTCAAGTCCTCCTCCTTCGGAAAACCTTTGCCCAAAATACGAAATGTAATGGAGTAGAGACCGGGCGGTATCATATCGGTCGAATATGGCCCATAAAACACACTGTTCCCTTTCTTGTCGCCGCTTTTGTCTCGCGACCATTGCCATATAGCTCTACCAGCATTGAGCTTTTCGTATTCTCGAGAGTCAGTTATCGCCCGACCGGAATGGTGTTGGAGTTCCCCTCTTGATTCCTTTTCTTGCCCTGTATTGACCTTGCTTGCGCAAAGATATGTTCGCACCAACTCGGGAGTCGTCATCTTGTGGTGATAACAGCGTCGTACTATGAAAAAAACGATGACCCCGAGAAAGCCACCGACTGCTGAGCCAACGGCATTCCAAAAAAGGTTCGAACTGGAGTCGCCGATTTGGGCGAAAAGGATGGTTTCCACGGCCCACATCAATGCAGTTCACTTGTGGGCAAATCAAGTTTTAATCATCTCTTCCGAACGTGAAACACCCGTTGCTAACGGGGTTTTGTTTCCCCTGAGAGCCTGGCCGAGAGGTCAATGCGATCCGGCAGTTCGCCGAAGTCGTAGAAGCGATGCTCCACCTGGTCACCGCGCACGATGACGACGCGTAAGCCGGATTTGCCGCCGCCCAGGGGCTTGCCGACCGGGCCGGTGGTGACGGCTTCAAGTTCGCCGGCGCGGGCCAGGGCGTTGCGGTGATAGTGCCCGGAGAAAAGTTGTTTCACGTCGAACTCCTGAAACAGGCCCAGGTAGGCAGCGCGTCGCGCGCGCGGGATGTTGAAGTATTCCGGCTCATCGGCGGCTTTCAGAAACCAGGGATGATGCGCGAAGATCACGATGGGCTGCGCCTGGCTCTGGCGGGCACGCTCCAGTTCCGCCCGCAGCCAGCGTTCCTGGGCGGCCAGTTGATTCGTGGCTTGCTGCGGCGAATGAATGACCGACGAGTTGAGCACAATGCCGACGAAGTTTCCATGGCGGAGAACATCTTCACCAGCGTAACTCACGATACTCGCCCGGTCTCATTGAGTTCACAGCGGTAACGACATCATCTTGATGCCGCTGAATTTCCGGCCAGTTGGTGGTGGGCAAGACCAGAATCGCCAACTGGCGTCCAGTGAGATTCTGCTGATACCGCAGATTCTGATCGGTGGTGACAAAGACATCGAAGCGCCCTTCGGCGGCACGCAACAAATCACCGTTCTCCAGGTTCGACCAGCCTAACTCAAACGCCGTGGAAAACCTCGTGCGACGCCAGCGCGCGGCGCAAGGGTGCGGGCGTGCCTTGATCGAAGAGGACGCGCATGGTTGGCCGGCTCACGCCGCCGCCACCGAAAGCGATGACTCGGCGAACTTGAGGACGTTCAACACTTGCTCGCGAGTCACGCCGGGAAACCATTCAAGGAACTGGTCCACCGTAGCGCCACCCTCCAGGTTTTCGAACAGGGCCTGCACGGGCACGCGCGTTCCCTTGAACAACCAGGCGCCGCTAACCTTGCCGGGCACGCGTTCTACCGCTGCACATTTGGTCCAATCCAACATGCCCGCACGTTACGCCTCTGTGCTGACGTGAGCAAGCGGCAAGCGACCGCAATTGAAAGCCGGGACGCGAAATGCGCCAACCACGCGAAAGAAAACTCACGGCACGGCCGGACGCCGCACTCGACGTGGACTAACAAGTTCATGTCGCGCAACACTTGAAGCTGCTGGCGCGTGCGAGAAGCCGCGAGACCCGGAATGTTCCTGCACTCTCCCCGCGAGGGAATGCTTTCGTGGGACGTTGACCCACGTTGGGACAAAGCAGGTTGGCTTCGCGGTCTTTCAGACGGCGATTTGATGCGGGTCCATCCCTCGTTAACTGAGGATGTCGCGCCGCCTTTTCAACCCGGCTTGATTTCAATCCGCCGCGGCTTTGCTTTCTCGCTTTTCGGCATGCGCAGCGTCAAAACGCCCTGGTTCATGCGCGCTGTGATTCGGGAAGCGTCCACGTCCGGACCCATCTCGAAGACCCGCCGATAGTCCGCTTGAGCCGACTCGCAATAACATAAGTCACCGTTCGCCAGATCCGGTTTCCGGCGACCGACAATCGTCAGTTCGTCGCCTTCAACCGTGACTTCCAGGCCGGATTGATCCACTCCGGGCATTTCCAGCTCAACCACGTACTCCTGTTCGTGCGCCGAAATGTTGGCCAACGGAAGGACGAAGTTCCGCTCGCGCTCACCCGTTTCCCGGGTCATGCGCCTGTCTCTCTCTGTGACTGCGTTCATAATTCCTTTCTCGCTCGGCATCCGGCCACACCCCTGACCGGTTGCGGTCGCTAAGCGTTCTTGATTTCAATTTGCCGGGATTTTGCCTGTTCGGCCTTCGGACAGACCACCGTCAGAATGCCGTCGCGGTACTTCGCGGAAACCTTCTCGGCATCGATGGCGGTGGAGAGCCCGATGCTTCGTTGAAACCGGCCGAAATAGCGCTCCGACCGGCAACGCTCGCCCTCGGTTTTCTCTTCCTCGCACTTGCGTTCGCCGGAGATGGACAACGTGTTTCCATCCACGCGCACATCAATGTCTTCAAGCTTCATCCCGGCCAGCTCGGCTTTGATCGTGATCTTGTCCCGGTCTTCATAAACATCCAGGGACGGCTCCCAACCCTCGAAGAAGCTTGCCGCCCGAGCGAAGGCCCCAAAGGGATCTTCAAACAAGCGATCAATTTCATTTCGCAGCCGGTTTAATTGCGCGCCGGGAGACACGTTACTGCGTTGCACCGGGAGCGAACCCCGGCTTTGCTTTGGTTCTCGTCGTAATTTCATCTTAAGTCCTTTTTCCTGGTTCATGGGTTATGCCGCTTCGCACCAGTCCACGGAAAAATTCCGAGGCTTGCCGCTCAGGGACGAGTGCCAGTACTGCGTTCAGGTCTGCCGCCCGAACCATTGTCCCGGCAGGCGAACCTGAACCAGCGTGCCGGCTCATCTGCGACGAACTTCACGTGGTCGCCAGGACATTCCTATGGGGTGGAGCCTTGGTTTTTGTGGAGTCATTCGCCGGACTCTCTGATTGGCTGTATTGCCCAGGGAGTGCTGGGTCGCACCGCCTCGAAGGCGGCACGGAGATGCGCCGGGTGAGGTGATGCCCGAAAGTCTTCAAACCCGGCCATTTGGCTGACTCAGGCTGCACTTACATTGACGATCTTGATCTGCACCTCGGCCGGATCAAATTCCAACGGTGTGTTCCGCGCGGTTTCAAGTGCCTCTTGCCTGGCGGCGCTTTGATGAGGAGCCGTTACTGTGAGTACGAGTTCCTTCGTGAGCTGACGCCGCAGGGTCACTCGGAATTCCTTTTGCGGCCGGGACTGAGGTACCCGCACTGGTGGTTTGTCCGGCGACACCTTCTTCGTCTTCTTCGGAGCTGAAGTCTTTGCGACGGGTTCATCCAGCAAATCGAAGTTAATGCCAATCACTCTGGATTCGGTGTCCGGCGGCAGGGATCGGGGAAAGAGCAGGTAAATGGCGGAGTCCTTCTGATGATAGCCGATGCGTCCAAAGGGTTTCCTGGTGCTGGTGGGCTCTTGAAACACCGTCAGCACCCGCTTTTTCCGGATGGCCTGTTGCAAGGTCCGATCCTTCTTCGGGTCCCCCGACCAAAGCGTAAACGTTTGCGGCCTTCCCGCTGAGCGAACCAGGTCTCCAAAGCGAATGGTGTTTGCCATGGGGCACGGTCCGCCGTCATGGAAACGGAGTCAACCGGGTGACGAGTGACGAGTGACGGGTGACGAGTGAAGGGTGACGGGTGAAGGGTGACGGGTGACGACTGACACGAAATTGTGGCGCGGGGTTCTCTTCCCGTCACATGTCACTCGTCACATGTCACCGTCCGGTCTTTGTTCTTCATTGAAATGAGATTGGCTGGCCTGCCAGCCGTAGCCTTGGCGAAGGCTGGTCGCCCGGGGAGAAGTCGCACCTTCAACATCTCTTTGTAAGAAAACGGAGAATGCGTTCGCCAATCGCGGCATTCCTCGGATTATCATCGATTCCGGTGTCCAGCAACATCACGGCAAAAACGATCGCCCAACCGATCGCACGATGCACCGTTGCTTCAGAAGGATTGCCATAGGCGGCGAGCGCTTCCTGTTGCGCCGCGGCTTCAGTGAACAGCATCCAGAGGGACGCAAGATCGGTAGCGCAATCGCCCGCGGTGAGGTCGCCCCAGTCGATCACTCCGGTGATCGCTCCGTCCTGAACGAGCACGTTGCGGGGGTGCAGATCGCCGTGAAGCCATGTCGGGGCTCGATCCACTGGCGAACTCAAGGCCTTTTTCCAAAGCCGCATGATCGGTTCGGTAATCAGCGCGCTGCGTCCTGCGAGTCGCTGCATCCTTGCTTCCACCACGGCGGCCCGTTGAGCGAGTGGAACTCCGCGCACCGGGTTTGGCGGTGCCTCTGCCGGAGCCGGAAGGTGGAGCGACCGCAGAAATCTGCCGAGGGAAGCAGCCTGTGACGCATCGGGTGCGCGTAAGTCAGCGGGCAAGCCACTCAGCCACGAAGTCACACTCCAGGAGCAGGGGTAACCCAGGCCGGGACGCCCAATGCGGTAAGGTGCAGGCACTGGCAACGAAAGCCGCTTCGACAATTCCGGTAGCCACTGTTGCTCGTGGATGATCAGCCTTGCGACTGCTGCGCGCCGCGGAAGCCGCACCGCGAGTTGATCCCCCAGGCGAAACATCGCGTTGTCCCACCCGGCGTCCACTGCTTGAAGCGGCAAATGCGCCAGGTCCGGATGCTGATCCGACAACAAACGCGAGACCAGGTCGGCATCAATCACGTAATCGGCAACAGGAGTTCCCATGGAATTGGCAATGGCACGAGAAACGTAAAGCGAGGATAGGCCGCTCACTCTTTCATGGAAGTCGAAAACCATGTAATCGTGACCAGCATTCGGTTCGATTGCACTGGCGACCCTCTGGACCTCGTGTCTTTTCTGTTGGCTGGGCGAGTTGCGCGCTTTCGCGCGAATGACTGATGGCAAATCGCCAAGTTGGAACATCGGCGATCAGTCATTGGCCATCAGCCATGCGCCGAAAGATTCCGCCACTGCTTCGTTGATGGCGGAGGGCTGAGAGTTGATCTCCCGGTGACGGTCGGCTCGACTCTTGCGTCCACTGTGACTCTGAGTCGGCATCAGGTAATTGATGAGCAGGGATCGGAGCGGAAAATTCAGTCTGACCGAAGCCGTGGCTGGCATTGAGGGGCTTTCAAGTTTAGCGTCTGCCATGAAAAAGCGAATTCCCACAAATGAACAGAGGGAGACCACCAGGCGAATTCCCGCTATGTTGGCACACACCGTTGCCTTCATCCTCCTCGGGTGCTGGACCGCGCCAGCGCGCGCGGACATTGTCGGACTTCAGCGCGTGGCCAGCGGACTGAACAATCCCATCTTCGTCACCCACGCGCCCGGTGACGCAGCCCGCCTTTTCATCGTTCAACGCGCCGGCACCATCCGAATTCTCAATCTGTCGTCGGGCATGCTCGAACCGACGCCGTTTCTCACGATCCCCGGCGTGGACACTGAAGGCGAAGGCGGGCTGCTGGGAATGGCATTCCATCCGGGCTACCAGACCAACGGCAAGTTTTACGTCAACGTGACGATTGATACCGGAGTTCAACCGTTCGCGACATACATTCGCGAATATACCGTCAGCGCAAATCCCAACGTCGCCAACCCCGCGTCGGCCCGAACGATCCTCAGTTTCATGCAGCCGCAAAGCAATCATAACGGCGGGTGGATCGGGTTCAGCCCCAACAACAACCCTTACCTGTACATCGCCACCGGTGATGGAGGCGGCGGCGACGACAACGATACTGGCCACACCGCCGGCACGGGCAACGCTCAAGACACCACGACCAACCTGCTGGGAAAGATCCTGCGCGTGGATGTGGACAGTGATGCGTTTCCCGCCGACACGAACCGGAACTACGCGATCCCGCCGAACAATCCATTCGTCGGCGTGCCGGGGGACGATGAAATTTTTGCCTATGGGCTGCGCAATCCGTTCCGCGCGGGGTTCGACCGCGCCACCGGAGACCTGTGGATCGGCGACGTCGGACAAAGCGCGCGTGAAGAAATCGACTTCCTGCCGGCCTCCAGCAACGGTGGCGAGAATTACGGCTGGCGACTGCGAGAGGGAACCATCGCAACGCCCAGCGGTGGTGTCGGCGGCGCCCCACCGCCGGGCAACGTCGAGCCGGTGTACGACTACAACCGCGACAACGATCCCTTCGGCGGGACCGTGGTGACCGGCGGATATGTGTATCGCGGCCCTGACCCGGCGCTTCAAGGCAAGTATTTCTTTCTGGATTCGCGCAACAGCGCAAGCACTCTCGACGACAACTACTGGATCTTCGATCCCGCCGACCCGTACGGCACGGTACAGAACATTGATGCTCTGCTCACGCCCGATGTGGGCGCGCCGACGTTTCCGGTCTCCTTCGGCGAGGATCAGATGGGCAACCTCTACATCGCTTATCTCGTCAGCGGCGATGTCTATCGCATCCAGACCACCATCCCCTCCGCGCCGCTTCTCAGTATCCAACGCGGTCCGGATGCAAGTGTCGTCCTGTCGTGGACGACCAACTTCACAGGTTTCACCCTGGAGACCCGCACCAACCTCAGTCTTGGCGACTGGAATGTTGCGTCGCCCGCGCCGGCTGTAAGCGGCACAAACTACGTCGTGACCAACACGGTGAGCGACGCGCTTCGTCTTTACCGATTGCGCCAATAATTGCCACCGATGGATCGAGCGGCACTCTCCTCGCGCAGCCTTGCAATGCCCGAATGCGACGACTCGCTTTAACGGCCGCGCGCCGAGGATCTCGTTTCAAATGGCGGAATGCGGTGGACTTGCAACCGGTATTCAATATCCGCCGGAGCAGCGAACCCGCGAGCCGCGACCCACCGCACAAACATGCCTTGCTTCAGCCGGTTTCACGGTTGAACCGGGCCTGCAGGTCAGCCAGAGTAGGAGCGTGTTTTGGAGAGCCCTTAAGCCCGCTCTCACGACAAGTCTGCTTTGCGCCGTGAGCGCCATGGCACAATCAAGTCGGCCCGGAATGGGCGCGACCCCTTATGCGGATGCGTCGGGCACAGGCGTGACGTTTCGAGTCTGGTCGCCGCACGCCACCAGCGTGGCGGTGCGAGGAACATTCAACGGCTGGGGCACGACTCCGATGGCAGCAGAAGGCACGTCAGATCTTTGGTCCGTGGATGTGCCGGGCGTAACGAATGGGAGCCAATACAAATATTTCATCAACGGCAGCTACTGGTGGAAAGACCCGCGCAGTCGGCGCGTCACTCAGAGCGGCTACAACAGTCCGGACGCAAACTCGATCGTCTATTTTCCGAATGCGTTCAATTGGCAGGGCGACACGCGTTTGCCCGTGACGCAATCCGACCTGGTGATTTATGAGATGCATGTCGGCGCATTTTACGATCCAACACCATTCACGGGCGGCCCGGGAAAGTTCACCGACGCGATTGCAAAGCTCGATCATCTCACCCATCTCGGAATCAACGCGGTGGAGTTGTTGCCTCTCGCAGAATTTCCCGGAGACAATAGCTGGGGCTACAATCCGGCCGACATGTTTGCCGTCGAGAGTTCCGGATACGGCGGGCCGGATGGGTTGAAAGCCTTTGTCCAAGCGGCGCACAGCCGCGGCATTCGCGTGTTGCTGGACGTCGTTCACAATCATTGGGGACCGAGCGACTTCGAGCTCTATGGTTTTGACGTTGGTTCCGCGAGCCGATTCTACGTTTACACCAATGCCAACATCAGTTCCACGCCCTGGGGCGACCGCCCGAATTACGCGAGCCCCGGGGTCCGGTCCTTCATCATCGATAACTTCAAGATGTGGGTGGACGAATATCACATTGACGGCTTCCGCTGGGACGCCGTGGGCGCGATGCGCTATTACGATCCGGGTCACGTGAACATCCCCGAGGCCGATTCACTCATCCAATACATCAACAATACCGAGATTCGCGCGAACCGGCCGGGCGTCATCAGCATCGCCGAGGATCAGGCGTTCGGCCAGGGCTTCCATGGGGAATGGGATCGCGGGTTTGGTGATTTATTGATTGGACAGGTCGTCGAAGGCACCGATGCCAACCGCAACATGAATGCGCTCTGGAATGGCATCAACGGAAACGGATTCTTTCGCATCGCGTACTCGGAAACTCACGATCTGGTGGGCGACCTCAACGGCGCTGGCGCGCAACGCCTGCCGACGCGGATTCAACCAGCCGACCCGGACGGTTACTACGCACGCAAACGCTCGATGCTGGCCACCGCGGTGATCATGACCATGCCCGCCGTGCCGATGCTGTTTATGGGCCAGGAGATGCTCGAAGACGAGCAGTTCGGCAGCACCAACCCGTTGGAGTGGTCGCATGCGACGACTTACTCCGATGTCGTGAGTTTTTATCGCGACGTCATTCGGCTGCGCCGTAATCTGGACAACGCAAGCCTGGGCCTCACGGGTCCAAACATTACCAGCCACGTGGTGCGCAATGACGCGCCCTGGAAATTACTCGCTTACCATCGCTGGGGCGCCGGCCCGAACGATCAAGTGATGGTGGTTATGAATTTCACCGCCAACAGCATCCCGAGTTACGTCATCAACACCTGGCCGGCGAACGGCAACTGGTTTGTAAACCTGAATTCCGATTGGACCCGCTATGGCAGTGACTTTGGAAACTTCGGCAGTTCGGTGGTCAACGTCACCGGCAGCAGCGGCGCCATTTCCATTGGCCCTTACAGCACTTTGATTCTCTCGCGGCAGGCCCGGCCCGATCTGGATGCGGATGGCGACGGACTGTTCAACGGATGGGAACAACAAAACTTCGGTGACCCGCTGATTGCCAGTGCCACCGCGGATCCGGATGGCGATGGCGCCAACAATCTTCAGGAGCAAGCCGCCGGAACGAATCCCAACTCCGCGGCCTCCGTGCTGAAGTTCCTCGGTATCCAAACTGCCGGCGGGGACGTGACGCTCAACTGGATTGGCGGCCAATCCGCGCGGCAGATTGTGCAGCAAGCCGACAGCCTTTCGGGACCGTGGTCGCCAATCCATACCAATCTGCCCCCAACGAGCATCACGAACTCGCTCACCGTTTCCAACGCAACCACGTCACCACGGTTCTTCCGAATCCAGGCAGGACTCTGATCAACTCGTTGGATTTTTGCTGCCGGGAGGTACGGAAAATTACCGACGGGCGGTCCAAACAAGTACCGACCCGCCTCCAAATTGACAATACAGGCCCGTCTGTCACGATGACGTTCCAGGGGAACGGATCGTGTGGATGTGACGTTCTCCCTGATTTTAAGCGTTACCCAACAAGCACACACTTTGCACGTGAAATCGTTTTCCCCCGCGATCATCGCTCTCATAGCAGTTGCCTGCTTCGTGTTTCCCGCGGCCGCGGGGACAAAAGAAAAAGACAAGTCAGGCAAAAATTCTGGAAACACTCACAAGGACAAGAAGCACCCGCATCAACCACCGAAACATGGTCACGTGCGCCTCAGCACACCTGCGCAGTTGCAGGCTGAGGCAACTTCCGAATCCCAGGTGAATCTTACCTGGAAGGATAAATCCAACAATGAACTGGGATTTGCGGTCGAACGAACCACCGGTCGCGGGAAGTATGTTCCGATCGCCCGGTTGCCGGCGAATGCAACCGCTTACCAGGACAAGGAACTGCAATCGGACACTTGTTATTGTTACCGCGTGCGAGCCTTTAATGCAGCGGGGCATTCGGACTACTCGGCGACCGCCTGCGCAACGACGTTCAAGGCGGAAACCAATTGCGCCCTGCTCGTCACTTCGTGGGGCGCGTCACTTCCAACGCCAATACCGCCGCGACTGACGGATGTCGTCGCAGTCGCAAGCGGAAATAATCAAAGCCTCGCATTAAAAAAGGACGGCACCGTCGTGGCCTGGACACACCGCGCTCCGTCGCCCACTCCACTTCCACAAAACCTCAGCAGCGTCACCGCCATCGCCGCTGGATATGCCCATGGAGTGGCGCTGAAGCAAAACGGCACCGTAGTCACCTGGGAATCGGACTTTGACCGCCTTAAAAACACGCCTCAACCAGCTAATCTGACCGGCGTGAAAGCGATCGCCGCGGGGGCGTACCACACCCTGGCGCTCAAACAGGATGGAAGTGTCGTGGGGTGGGGCGACGATTCTTACGGGGCCGCTACGCCGCCACCAAACCTCACCGGGGTAAAGGCCATTGCTGCCGGAGAAAACTTCAGTCTCGCATTGCAAACCAACGGCACGCTTGTCAGTTGGGGTCTCGCGCCGTCTGATGCTCCAAGCCAGATCACCAATGCGGTGGCGCTCGCCGCTGGCCAGAATCATGCCCTGGTGCTCCTGGGCGACGGAACCGTAATGGGCTGGCCGAGCGCGAACACCGCAGGCACTCCTCCGACTGGCCTGTCAAACGTTGTGGCAATTTCGGCGGTGCGAAATACTTCCCTGGCCTTGAAGCAGGACGGGACGGTGGTTGGCTGGGGCGATCCATTTGGCGGATCGATGCCACCGGATAATCTGGCAGGCGTCACGGCCATCGCAGCGGGCAGCAGTTTTCACCTGGCCGTTTCCACAACTCCCAATCCGCCGCTTGACTTCGCCGCGCAGATTGTTGCCACGAATCGAGTGCGGCTCGTGTGGACGCCCCAGCCTCGCGACCGCTCACTCGTTCAAATTGAACGTGCCTTGGGAAATCTGGACCCTGGCGTTGCCACCAATTGGGCTCCGATTGCTTCAGTGGCACAGAGCCGTGCCAGCTATGATGACACTTCTGTTTCCGGTGGAAGCAATTACTGGTACCGCGTGCGCTCCGTCACCACCTGCGGTCAGTCCGTCTACAGCCAGCCGATCTTCATCGACATCTTCGCCCCCGCATTTCCACCTTTTCTGTCCGCAAATGCCTTTGTCGATCAAGTGCGACTGGCGGCCTCGCCGGCACACAATGGTTTGCTCGGCTTTCGCATTGAGCGTGCCCCCGACAAAAACGGCAACCCGGGTGTCTGGAAACGGATTCTGGTGACAAACACGACAGATGTCAGCAGCCATACGTTCACCGACACCGGACTGACGGTCAGCAACCGTTATTGGTATCGCGCGCAATTTTTCAATGGACTGGGCGATTCACCTTACAGCGAGCCGACCAGCGTAAGGATTTTGCCACCTCAGCCCCCCATCAACATCAACGCCTATATTCTTCGTTCCAATCGAATCCTCCTGTCATGGTTGCCGCCGGCAGCCGACGATCAGGATGGCTACAAACTGGAACGCACCACCAATGCGCTTAACGGTTCCGAAATCTGGACAAAAATCGCCACGGTCAATAATCAGTCCTTCCTGCCCTACTTCGTCGACGCGGCGGTTTCGCCGGGCTCGACCTTTTCTTACCGTATCCGCTGCTTTAACAAACTCGGCCATTCGCCCTTCAGTGCCCCGTTTTCGGTCGAGATCGTTGCGCCGCCGCCGCCGGATTTGAGTGTTTATGCCTTTGGCAATCAGGCAAAACTTTTTTGGTCCATGAACTATTCAGGCCAATTGGAGGGCTTCCTCCTGCAACGCGCGCCGGACGGGAGTGGCGCGCCGGGCGACTGGACGGCACTGGCTGCCATCACGAATTCCGCTTACTACGCCTACACGGACCCGGGACTTCAGCCCGGCGGAATTTACTGGTATCGCGTACAGGCGATTAGCTGGACCGGGCTCTCTGAGTTCAGTTCACCGGTTGCGGTAACCATCGTTGCGCCCGCGGCTCCCTTCAACCTGACTGCCACGCCCGACGACACCAATGCCATCATCCTTTCGTGGGCCGCTGGCTTTCCCTTTGATCAACACGGCTTCAAGATCGAACGCAGCACAAATGTGCTGAGTTCCTGGTCGGAAATCGCCACCGTCGCCGCGACGAACCGGTCGTTCAGTCAATACCGTGATGGGAACTTCATCGCCAATGCGACGAACTACTACCGGGTTCGCGCTTTTAATCCATTGGGAGTTTCCGATTACAGCGAGGTTGCCGAAGCCGTTATCCACCTTCCGTCCGGTATCGCGAGTGAATTCGTCGTCCACCCTCTTATTACCTCGCTCACGCTCACCAACGACAATGTGCTCGTCACCTGGACCGCACCCGCTGGAAGCTCCGTTGTCGAAACCGCCCCAGGTCCCAGGGGCCCGTTCTCCGGCATTTCAGCCAGTTTGACAACTGGCAATACCACGACGGTGGGCGCGTATTTGGATGTCGGGGCGCGCACCAATGCCGTGGCACGCTTCTATCGAATTAGCGCCACCGTTAGTACCTGGCAGCGGACAGGGCCTGTTTTGAAGTCACCGCCGGTGTCTGAACATAGCGCACCACTACCGAGTCAGGATCATTAACCTCAACGGTGGATTCCAACGCGCCGGCCTGTTCGAGAATCGGCATGGCAACGTCATCCGTGTGGATCGTCGACAGCGCCAGCTGGCTTGAAGCCCCGTTCGACCCGGAAACATGGCCATTCACTCGCCCTGCGCCCAGGTCGGCGAGCAGGTCGCCGGCAGTGCGATGACCCAGGTTAATCAGCCAACCGACGATTTCGTGACGCGGATACCGGAAGAAGTCAACCAACAGAAATACCAATTCCCGGGGCAGCACCCGTAACACGAACGCCTCCGCTTCGTGCCAGTCCTTCTGCAGCGTTTGATAATTCCGGATGGTAACCAGCTTGCGGATCTCTCCCGTCAAGCACGGTTGCAATGACCGCAGGAATTTGAGTTCAACAAAATCGACCCGACCCGCCTGATTAAAGCGATGCGAGATCTTCACCCGTCCCCGTTGCGTATTGAATTGCCCATCGTAGCAGGTGGAAAGAATGACGTGATCGTAAACGGACTGTAACTGCATCCAGCAACCGGCGGCTTCGCCCCCGTAGTTTCGCTTTCCGCCCGTCCGCACGCGAGCGCGCGTTTGCAGATGGTCCTGCAGCCGGGTCAGGCGACTGTAGTAGTCGCTGGCCGGAGAAAAATCATGTTGCTCGAGGAACTCGCGTGCCGATCGAATTTCGCCTGGACAGACGGAAGGTCCTTCATGCGCCCGCAGTTCCAATGCTTCAACAATTCCCCGGGCGTGTCGTCGGTGTTCTTTGGTCGGCATGCTCTTTAGCGTTTGGAGTGCGTCTCTCCGCCGCCGCAAAATTAGCGCATCAGGTCTGGCCGCCAAGTGTGCGTTTCAGCGCCCACCCTTAAGCACCTAAGCCGACATGGGTTGGACGATGCCATCAGCAAAAACCCCTGGTTAGGGATACCGGTTTGCACCGGAACATCGCACCGGTATACTTTCCGGGAGCAATGGGCTTGGCATGCTGTCAATGAACTGCAATCAATCACCACTCCAGGCGGGTGGGAAGACGTTCAAACGATTGGCACAGTTCGTCACACCGATGCCGCGGAACGCTCGCGTTTTAACTGTGGTTTCACAAACTTATGAAAGTCCGAAAAACCGGCGGCGCGTACGTCTTCGCGTTTTGCTTGTCAATCCTGTTGCCCTTCCAGACCCGAGCCAACGTGAATATCACCCCTGCCTCCGGAGGGAATGCCATTCCCGCCGACCGGGCGGCTAATGCGCCGACCCCGGCCTGGACGAGTCTGGGCGCGATTACGATTTCAGAACCCGGCAACAGTCGAGGCGACATTGGCGGCGGGACTCTGGTGTTGAATGCTCCGGCCGGATTCGAATTCAATCCAACGTTGTTGCCGAACGTTTCTTTCACTTCCGGGAGAAACATCGTTAGCGCGATCGGCACGGTATCGTCCAGCAACATCACGATTACCCTGGTCGTTTTGGGAAGCGACGAGACTGACACTCTGACCATCGGCGGCTCACCGGCAATTCAGATTCGCCCCCTCGAGGGCACTCCACTTGCCAGCGGCAACATCTACCGTCCCGCTACTGGAGGCGGAACGGCCGTCATTGACGGCCTGAACTCCACGGATAACCCAAACGGATCTGGAGGGTCCAACCTCGGCACGATTCGCTCCGTCTCCGGCGCAGCCAGCCAGCTTACCGCTCAAGCTCTGCCGTCCGGCTCGGCGGTGGCGGGAACAAACTTCTCGCCGCAAGCTGCGATTCAGGTTCGGGACCAGTTTGGAAACATCCGCAACTCCGCCAACGGCGCCGCCGACAACAGCACGGTGGTCACCGCCTCCCTGGTCACGGGCACCAGCACACTGCAAGGCACGACGAACGTCACCGCCGCCAACGGCACTGCCGCCTTTGGCAATCTTTCCTACCGCAAAGCGGAAACCATCTCGCTCCGCTTTAGTAGCGGCAGCCTTAGCAACGTGTTAACGGACGACATCACGATCACTCCTGGACCCGCGAGCCGACTGGCGTTCACGGCCCAACCCATCTCCACGGTTTACGGACTGCCGTTAAGTCCGCAACCGGTCGTCGTTTCGCAAGACGCCTTTGGTAATAGCTCCGTCACCGATCTCGGCGCCAGCAAGCCGCTGAGTTTAAGTCTGAGCACGGGCACAGGTCCGCTGCTGGGCACGACTTCCCTGGACATCG
Source organism: Verrucomicrobiia bacterium (assembly GCA_036274115.1). Classification (GTDB taxonomy): domain Bacteria; phylum Verrucomicrobiota; class Verrucomicrobiia; order Limisphaerales; family JADLHS01; genus JADLHS01. The sequence continues at coordinate 3,664 of DASUGI010000208.1, read as the reverse complement.
GCACTGATTTTGGCAACGGCGTCGCCACCTTCACAAACATCCAAATCCCCACAGCCGGACTTGAAAAGCGCCTCAGTGCGTCGGCGGCGGGTATGAGCGACGGCGTCAGCAGCGCATTTGACATCCAACCCGCCACCGTCACCGCGATCGTTGGGGTGAGCAACAAAGTTTACGACGGCCTCGCTACCGCTACGATTGTCAATCGCGCTCTGACGGGCGTGCTGGGCACGGACGATCTGACCCTGAGTGGGGGCGCCGCTTTTTTTGCCGATGAAAATGCCGGCGCGGGAAAAACCGTGACGATCACGAACCTGGTTCTCACGGGGACGGCCTCCAATAATTATCAACTCGCCGCCAGCACGGTTTTGACAACAGCAAATATCACCAAAGCGCCGTTAACCGTAACAGCGGACAATAAGCACCGTTTCGTCGGGCAGGACAATCCACCGCTCACTGCCACTTATTTGGGTTTCGTGAATGGGGAAACCCTCGGCACGAGCGGCATCACCGGAAGTCCCGCACTGAGCACCACCGCTGACGCCAACAGCCCGGCGGGTTATTATCCAATCGTAACTGCAAACGGCTCGCTAAGCTCGGTCAATTACAACCTTCTGTTCGCGAACGGTGTCCTGGGGGTTATTCCTTCGGACGCATCGTTCTTTGACGATTTCAGTCGTACCAACGACCCGGGAGATCTTGCCCCCTGGGAGGCGCCACTGGGGAATTGGACCGTAACCAGCGGGCTGCTGAAGAGCGGCACGAACGCCTTGCAAAGCTATGGCTACGCCATCATCACCAACAGCTGGTCCAACTATACGGTCGAAGGCCTGATCAAGTTTTCACCCCGTTCCTTTGGAGGCGGTGTGGGGGGACGTCTGAACCCAGCCACCGGATCACAATATGTTGCCTGGGTTTATCCAGAAAACTCTTCAGGGGGCTCGAACGTTTTGAAACTCATCAAATTCAATACCTACACCACTTATAGTTACCTGAACGTTGCCTTTGCTCCGATGCAGCAGGTGTACCTCCCCGGTGTGGGAACCAATTGGCATGCTTTGAGATTAAGCTTTCTCGGAAATCAAATTTCCGTTGCCTACGATGGGAACGAAGTCATTAGTGTGACCGACGTCGAGCCTCAACTACCCTTTAGCGGTGGCATTTCCGTCGCGATGTGGACTGACGCCGCCACCGATCAGATTCTCGTGGAAAGCGTATACGTCAAGGAGACAGGCAACATACCCGTAGCCAACAACAATAATTACAGCGTCGTATCCGGTGAAACTTTGACGGTGGCTGCTCCGGGAGTGCTGGGCAACGACAGTGGCTCAAGTCTCTCCGCCGTACTCCTTGCCACAACGACTCAAGGCACGTTGAATCTCAACAGTGATGGCGGGTTTACCTATACGCCGAATGCTCAATTTATCGGAACGGACACGTTCACCTATCGCGCCAGCGACGGCCAAACGAACTCCAACATCGCTACCGTGAGCATCATCGTCACCGAAACGGGCGTCCTGTTCGCCGACGACTTCTCCCGCGGGGAAGACCCAGGTCCGCTATCCCCATGGATTCCTTACACCGGAAACTGGATGGTCAGTGCTGGCGCCTTGAACGGCGGAGCTAATCCACCTCAGGCGTATGGGTTCGCTCACATCAATGGAAACTGGAACGATTACTCCGTTGAAGGGCGCTTGCGCTTCCCGTCCGGAGGTTACGGAGGAGGGCTGGGCGGACGCCTGAATCCAGCCACTGGCGCCCATTACGGGGCGTGGATTTATCCGGAAGGTTCATCCGGTGGTTCGAACGTCTTGAAGCTGATCAAATTCAGCAACTGGACCACCTTCGGCTACAACGGCGTGAATCTGGCCCCAATACAACAAGTCAATTTGCCGGGCGTCGGCACCAACTGGCACACTCTCAAAGTCACGTTCCAAACCAACCAGATCCGGATTTCGTACGACGGCAATGAGGTCTTGAATGTCGGCGATATCGAAGCCCAGCCGCCGCTACTGACGGGCGGCATTTCCGCAGATATGTGGACTGATGCTGCGCCGTACGTGATGGCATTTGACGATGTTGTCGTGCGCACATTGACGACATCTGCTGGACCGCCCGGTATCGTCGGCATTCAAAGAGATGGCAACCTGGTGACCATCACATTCTCGGGAACGCCCGGCGCAACCTACACCATCCAGGCTTCAACCAACCTCGCTTTACCGGAGGCATGGCAAACCATCTCCACCAACACGGCAGCGGCAAATGGGCAATGGACGTTTCTGGAGTCCACTACCAACTACCGGCAGCGCTACTTTCGGTCCGCGAAGCCATAGCGTCGCGGCGATAGACCTTTAGTTCCACCTGCGCTTTCTGAATTCCGCTTGCCTCACGATGCGGGCTCATGAGTTAGTAGTGCCGCTCTATCTACCAACCCGACGCTCTCATGAAAACACATCGACTAAAGCTTCTTCTTCCCGCCGTCACCCTGGCTCTATCACTCATCTCGTCCTGCTCCTTCGCGGCAACTCTCGTCGTCACCAATCTGGCGAGCCTCGGCCCGGGCACGCTGCGTCAGGCGCTGAGTGACAACATCACCCTCGGCGGCGGTCACACCATCGTCTTCTCCAACGTCACCGGCACGATCATCCTGCAAGGTGAGCTTTCCGTGTTCGCCCCCGTTACAATCCTCGGTCCCGGCACCAACGTCCTGGCCGTGAGCGGCAACAATTTCACGCGGGTATTCACGGTAACCGCCGGGCCAACCTTCATCAGCGACCTCACGATCCGCAACGGACGCGCTGTCGGTGGACCCGGCCAGGGAAACCAGGAGGATGGTCAGGACGGTCTGGGCGGCGGCATTTGGAATTTGAACAGCATGCTGACGATTTCCAATTGTCTCGTGCTGAGCAATTCGGTCGTTGGCGGCGTGGGCGCAGAGCGACGTATGGGCATAGTAGGAAGAGGCGGCAAGAGCATGGGGGGTGGCATTTGCAACTCGGGCGGAACGTTGTCGGTTCTCAATACCCGGTTTGAAGGCAACGAATCGACCGGGGGAATCGGTGGATCGGGACTCAGCGGTGCCGGCGGCTCCGGCGGCGAAGGCCATGGTGGGGCGATTTATTCGACTACCGGAACCGGTCAAATCGTCGCATGCACCTTCATCAACAACCAAGTCTCGGGCGGCCAGGGTGGTTTCAGCGGTGGCGGTCAACATGGTGCCGGCAGCCAGGGTTACGGAGGCGCCATCTACAGCATCAGTCCCCTCACGATTCTCAACTCCACTCTGTGCGGAAACGCCGCCAATGGTGGCATGGGTGGCAACGGCATGGGCTCGGGTAGCAGTTACGGCGGCGGCATCTACAGCATCTCGACCCTGAACTTGCACTCCTGCACTATCGTCAGCAATACCGCGCTCAGCCTTAGCACCGACTTTGGCGGTGGAATTTACGGCGGCGGCGACACTGGCATTACCAATTGCACCATCGCGTTCAACCAGTCGGACAACGGTGGAGGCCTCCAAGGCGCCGCCACCCTGGCCAACACGATCGTGGCCCGCAATTCGGCCACGAACGGTCCGGACGGCAACGGCTTTCTCTTCAATTCACAGGATTACAATCTCATCGAGAACACCAACGGCATGACTCTTCTCGGGACGCTAACGCACGTC